>JBBRSO010000027.1:0-33420 GCA_038245405.1 Bacteroidales bacterium | reverse complement strand
TCATAATATTCTTATTTAGTCAATTCGCCAAGTTTCCAGTATATAAAATAGTCTTATAAACTCCACCCGCTTCGGTAATCCATCCGAAGAAGCTTGTTTGCTTCCTCGTTATTGGTAATCTTAAGATTTTCTGAATCCCATTTAATTTCTGCGCCGCCCATTCTTATGCATATATTTCCGAGCTGACATGCTTCGGTCAATGGCCCGGCAAAGCCAAAATTGGATTGGGTTGTTCCGTTACCCTTGCATGCTTCGATCCATTCTTTATGATGTCCGATTGACCGCGGCAAATAAGGCTTCGGCGGTTTAAAATCCTTAAGTCTGGAATTGGGAATAAATCTCAGATATCTTGTTCCTTCCCCCCTGGAAAGTAATTTTCCTTTATCTCCGACGAAAATCACACCATTTTCAGTATCCCAATCCGGCAGATCCTTAGTATAAACACCATTAACGGCATCGGCATCAAGCTCTTTAGGTCTTGCTGGCAGGATTCCGCCGTCGTACCAATGGATGGTTACCGGTGGCATTTTTCCCCGTGCCGGAAATTCAAAGTGGATTACCGAAGCCAATGGATAGGTTTCAGGAAATACAGGTGAAGAACTTGCATTGATAAGCGTAGGAGCCGTGAGTTTTAAGGAAGAGAATACCGGGGCGAGGTTATGTATAGCCTCGTCACCTATAGCACCGCTTCCGAAATCGAACCAGCCTCGCCAGGCGAAAGGCACATAGGCCGGGTTATACGGACGTTCAGGAGAAGGGCCAAGCCATAAGTCCCAGTCGAGGGTGCGGGGTACACGGGGAGTATCCAAAGGCCGGTTAATTCCTTGTGGCCATATCGGACGGTTTGACCAGGCATGTACTTCGCGCACATCGCCAATGGCACCCGCCCACAGCCATTCCTTAAGTTGCCGGTTTGCATCGGCAGCCATGCCCTGGTTTCCCATCTGTGTGGCCACCCCAGATTCTTTGGCGGCCTTGGCCAATTCCCTGGCTTCATATACGGTATGCGTTAATGGTTTTTCACAATACACATGCTTTCCCATTTTCATGGCCATCATGGCAGCAACCGCATGGGTATGGTCGGGTGTAGCTATAACGACCGCATCAATAGATTTTTCTTTTTCAAGCATCCGCCGGAAATCCTTATAGATCTTTGCCTTAGGAAATCCCTTATACGTGTTGAATGCTCTTGTCTCATCCACATCGCACAGCGCGTAGATATTGGCGAGCTTCTCAGGCTTTCTCGGTTCATCGTCTTCTTCATAATAAGCCTGGGTAGTGTTCACCTCTGCGGGAGAGTCTTCATAGTTTATCTTTAAAACCTGCCGCCCGTCTAATTCCGGAGGGCAGATTGCGTATATATCACTTGATCCACGGCCGCCAACACCTATACCGGCAACGTTAAGCATATCGCTGGGGGCAGTATAACCGATCCCACCCAATGCGTGACGCGGGATAATAGTAAATGCAGCCGAAGCCGCTCCAACTGTGCCGATAAAATTCCGTCTTGACAGACTTTTACCTTTTTGACTTTTTGTTTTTCCCGTCTCTTTCATTTTCCTTCATTTTTAATAATTAATTTTTTAGAAGTTATTTTGTTGATCTTTTAAAAACCAAGTTTTTCAAAAATTCATGTCGAAAGCAAGGTTGTCGTGTTAGATTTTCGGAAATGGGCTAGATATAGCGAAATTCATACAGCAACCTGATATATCGTCCGTTCTCTGTCCGCAGCGAAGCTTAATGCTGCAAATATATCTTCTTCCATCAATTCCGGATAATCTTCAATTATATCTTTGTTTGTCTTTCCTGAAGCCAGCCAGCCAAGTATATCATAAACTGTAACACGCATTCCCCTGATACATGGTTTACCACTTCTTTTACCAGGTTCGATTGTTATTATGTTTTTATAGTTTGTCATAATAATAAATTAACAAAGTAAAATTAGTCAATTTAGACCACATGCAAACCTGGAATAAGAAAAATGGAACGATTATTTCATGATCCGTTTTTGGGGAGCTTAACGAGGAAGAAGCCTTGCATTCACCTTCGAATAAAACGGCAGGATTATTCGCTTCGCTCATGATCCGTTATGGGGAACAGCCCAAAGAAAAAGCCTGAAGCTGGTTGCAAGTAATTTGAAGGATTATTTCTACTCCTGAATTTGTTTTAGAATATCCAATGGGCAGCTTATCAAGATGTTCCTGCAATTGTCTGTAATACGTACTTTCTGAATCCATGACTTAATGATACGAAATAAAGTATAAAAGTCATAAAAATAAAAATTTGCTGTATTGAATCGACATAACCATGGAAAGTAGGTTGTAGAGGCAAGAACTTTTTTTAATTTTGACAAAAATTTTAAGATCGTAAAGATGGAAATAAAGAAAGAATGAATGAAATTTTTTTTGAAAGACTGCGCGGTTCTGATATCTTAACCGGGATTTAAATAAATAATTACAAAATTGAAAAAACATATTCTTGTTATACTTTTAATAACTTATGCCGTGACCGCAGCTGTTTCAGGACAGCCCGGTGAAAACTACCTTGAAATCAAAAAGGTGACTGGTAAAATAAACATTGACGGTATATGTAATGAACCGCTCTGGGACAACCTTTCCAATATTCCGATGACCATGTTCAAGCCAAATCATGGCAGCACCCCGTCGGAGAGATCCGATGTATTCGTAACCTTTGATGATGAGTATTTCTATATCGGAGCCAGGTTGTACTATGAAAACGGAGGTATAATACGATCAACCACAAAAAAAAGGGATGGCGCCGACGGCGGAAGCGATAATTTCGGCATCCTGCTCGACACTTTCAATGACAATGAAAATGCCTTATGTTTTGAGACCAATCCTTCGGGATTGAGGTCGGATTTTACAATCGATAACGATGCACAGCCACCTTTGGGAATGATGCCTTTTAACAGGAGCTGGGATACCTTCTGGGAGGTGAAAACCAACATAATCGGCAAGGTACAGCATATAGAAATCCGCATTCCTTTTTCCAGCTTGCGGTTCCAGGAAACTGACGGCAAGGTGATAATGGGAATGTCAATCTGGCGGCAAATTTCCAGCAAACAGGAATGGGATAACTTTCCCGATATAAGCAATGAATTCGGCAATTTTGGGGTTTGGAAACCTTCTCAGGCTCATAAAATTATTTTAGAAGGAATAAAAAGGAAAAATCCGGTCTATATAAAACCATATTTACTGGGAACTTTTGAACAATCACATGAACTGAATAAGACAGAAACATCCTATAAGGATATTAACAATCCCAAACTCAATGCGGGCCTTGATGTAAAATATTCACTGACCAGCAATATTACGGCGGACCTTACTTTGAACACCGATTTTGCCCAAGTTGAAGTGGACGACCAGATGATTAACCTTACCAGGTTTTCACTTTTTTTCCCTGAAAAGAGGCAGTTCTTTGTGGAGCGTTCAAGTATTTTTACCATTCGTACCGGTTATCTCGACCAGGTATTTTACAGCCGGCGTATCGGATTATACGAAGGAGAAATTGTTCCGATCATAGGGGGGGCCAGGGTTGTCGGAAGGACAGGTAAATGGGATCTTGGCTTCCTTGTTATGTCCATACCTTCGATAACAGTATACGATACACTGGAAACCCACTGAATCATGGCAAGCTCCATTTTGACTGGCAAAACCGTGCAACTGTCGGCCTGAATTATGATTTCACTTTTGCACGGTCAGGGGAATATTATGATCCCCAGATGGGCTTTGAACAGATGGAAAACTATACCCAGTTTTATGGTCAAACAGGATACGGGTGTGTTTATAATGATGAAAATAAAAAGATGCTCAGACAGAATATTATAGCCTGGGCAATGGTAAATAAGACCAATGAAGACTGGAGGACATTTCTTTCGACATATTCAGTCGGTTATAATTTCAGCTTTAAAAATGGATATGGCGGCAGCCTTGACCTATTCAGGCATCAGGATTATCTTACCGAACAGTTCAACTTGTCGGATAATGTTTTTTTCCCTGTGGGATCTTATAATTATTATAATTTCGAAACCGGTTTCAACACTCCTTCTAACCGGTTAATCTCATTTAATTACGTATTAACTATGGGAGAATATTACGATGGTACGTATGTTGACCTGACTCCGGCTCAGGTTAATATCAGGGTTTCTTCAAACATTAATTTTGGACTTAGCTACGGATATAGCCAAGTTGATATCAAGGATCGTGATCAGCATTTCATATCTCATTTGGTCAGACTTAAATCTGAACTTACCTTTACCACTAAACTTTCGCTGCTGATGTCCTTCCAATACAGCAGCAGTGATAAACTCGGCGTCAACAGTATCAGGTTCCGTTATAATCCCCACGAAGGGAATGACCTATATTTAGTATTTAACGGTGATTATAATACCAATTTAACCCGTGTGTATCCTGAACTTCCGTTGATGAACAGAAACATTTTTACGATTAAGTATACCTATACTTTTATCTGGGCCGGATAGGGCCTTGCAACGCTTACGCGGTATGTTGGATAGTATTACAGGAAGGATTATTTCATGATCCGTTTGAGGTAACAGCCCAAAGAAAAAAAACCTGAAGAACTGCTTCTTAAAGCCCCCCTTGGGGGGTTTGGGGGTGAGCTGCGGGAAGGAATTATTCACTTCGATCATGATCCGTTATTGGTAACAGCCCAAAGAAAAAGCCCTGGCGCTTTCGCGCCAAGGCTTTTTCTTTGTAGCCAATAGGTTTGAATTATCTAACCAACATTTAATCAAGGATATGGGAGAAATTATTAATCTTGAGGTGATTCTAAATAATTCATAAAATAAGATTTTTTGATTCATAATCATGAAGTCGGGATATCATTTCACCCTCTCTCTGCAAAGTAAATCAGGTAGTTATGAAGAATAAAATCATAATTGTTTTTTGAATAAATAATCGAATACACAGAGGTTAATTTAGAAATCCCGAATTGCACGTACATGTAATTGGTTGTACTTACCTTCAGTGGTCAGAAAGCCATTGGTGATGAAAGCCAGAGTCCATGCCACGCTGGCACTCGACTCTGTAGAACTCCAGTAGAATTCAGTAGCAAAACCGCCAATTACTTCTTTGGCCAGGTAAACTTTATATAATTCATCCTTACTCGGTAAATACCAGTCGCTGTAACTATTTAATACAAGATCGTAGCACAATTTTGCAGCATAATTTCCTGCTCCCTGACTTGCAAAAATGGTGTTAGTATTATCTTTTCCGGTTTCTAATACTGATGCTGTTGCGCCAGTTGATGTATTACCGCCATTATACCAAGTTATACCAGTACTTTGGTCAATTGGTGAGGCTATTAAGCCATGTTGAATATTCGCATTGTATCCTGGATCTCCAGGTAAAAATATGTAAGCAATTATGCCTCCCTGATAGCTCTGCCCTATACTTAGTACGTTTTCATTTGCCTTCTTACAACTAACTGTAGTAATTAATACAAATCCCACTACAATTAAGGGGTAAGTCCAAATTCTGTTTAAATTTTTCATTATTATTAGTATTAGCCTTGTTTATTTTTTCATTGAAACAATATAGCTATTAACAGATTACATGAAAATAAGTTCAGTAATCTTATTCCCATTATGTTTAAGACAAAATCAAGTTAATTTTTAGAAAGGTTCCATCCATTTGGTATAAAAGGCTAGTAAAGCAGGAAAATTGTGACGAGTGAAAAGAATTTTTTAAACGTGGATGAATTATCTTAACATGTCAGGATGTAGAAATCATTTCTCTATAAGAGACTCTTCAATAGACCAATTCCTTATATCAAATTATGAACAAGGGCCGTTTTCATAGAAGAGGAGATTGATAATTGGGTAATTTATTGTTGACAGAGAGCATTAAACACCCCATTTTAGAAAAGCTATAATATTAGCATAGCTGATGGCAATGTTTAACATACAAATGGGTTGTTGAAAAAGTTACAAAATGCACTGTATAATATGGTTATTATATCAATATTGGCAATGATATGATCTGCCTGAATATCTCAAAACTTAATGAAAAACAGTATGATCAAGTTTTTGTCAAGAGGGCAGGGACAAGGAAAGTTTTGCATATTGAGATAAGTGTTAGGGATTTATAACCAAAGGGTAGGTATCGATCATCAATGAACATCTTTGAAGCCTTTGTGAAAGAATCTACGGATTATGATGTTACACCAGATTACATAAGGAAATTTGAAAGATACAAATTAAGTAAACATAATTCTCCAGCTACAAAACATCCATAACTACTGGCAGTTAGGTTCATTAGATGTTAAGAAGAAAATTCAAAAAATGGTCTTTCCTCAGGGAATTGTCGTCGATACTAAAAATAGGACATATCTAACCAGAAAAGTGAATTCATTATTTTACGCAAAGTCCGAATTTATGAGGAACTCAGAAGACAGAAAAGAAAAACTCCTCACCAAAAATGATGAGGAGTCTTCTCTTGTAGCGGAGGAAGGATTATTCGCTAAGCTCATGATCCGTTATGGGTAACAGCCCAAAGAAAAAGCCTTTTGCAATGCTTCGCGTTGCTACGGGCTCTATTGTTTTAAGCCCTTTACAAATGCAAGCATTTGACGGGCTTAAAACAATATAGCCCTGGCGCTATCGCGCCAAGGCTTTTTCTTTGTAGCGGAGGAAGGATTCGAACCTCCGACCTTTGGGTTATGAGCCCAACGAGCTACCACTGCTCCACCCCGCATTATCGAGGTGCAAATGTAGTATATACTCGACAATTACCAAAACTTATTTGAAAATATTTTTTAAGCCTGAATAAGTTCATTAGTCTTCACTCCAAAAGATCCGGGTGAAGCGAATTCAGTGACCGTTCTGCTAAAAAATCTTACTTTTAAGAACAATTATTCACAAATGCATATATTTGCCTGACAGTACATAACACATTTGTAAACCTCCGGTGAACCTTACGAAAATCTTCTATCATGAAAAATTCAATTATATCTCTTGCTATTTTTCTTATACTAAATCAACTTTCGTTTTCACAGGAAAACCCCTGGAAGGGAAAATCTGTTGATTTCAGTCATGGGAAACTTAAAGTCTCTGATAATAAACATTTTCTTGTATTTGACGATGGAACTCCCTTTTTCTACCTTGGAGACACCGGGTGGGAACTGTTCCACCGTGTGAATAAGGATGATACCGAAAAATATCTTGAGAACCGCCGGTCAAAAGGCTTTACAGTTATACAGGCAGTTGCCCTTGCTGAGCTTGATGGTCTGAATACTCCAAATGCTGAAGGAAATAAACCACTAGTCGATAACGATCCTTTAAAACTGAATGAACCTTACTGGCAACATGTCGACTGGGTGATAAAAAAGGCTGAAGAGAAAGGTATATTCATAGGATTGCTGCCTACATGGGGTGATAAATGGAACAAAAAATGGGGTGAAGGCCCTCAGATATTCAATCCTGAGAACGCAAGAGCATATGGAAAACTTCTCGGAGAGCGCTATAAAAATTCCCCGAATATTATCTGGATTTTGGGAGGAGACAGGCCGATAGAGGTAGAGATTCAACGTCAGATAATTGTGAACATGGCAATTGGGATAGGTGAAGGTGACAATGGATCGCACCTTATCAGCTTTCATCCCACCGGAGGGCAGGGTTCAGCACAGGTTCTGCCAAATGAGTCATGGCTCGATTTCAATATGAGGCAGAACGGGCATAGCCAGAGCTATACAGATCGCTATTTCATGACATATGACGATTACCAGCTGATACCGGCTAAGCCCGTGATTGATGCCGAGCCCATCTATGAAGATCATCCCATAGATTTCAATCCGGATAAGAATGGGTATTCAATTGCAGCCGATGTACGCAGGCCTCTTTACTGGGATCTCTTTGGCGGAGCCTGCGGCCATACTTACGGACATCATTCAGTGTGGCAGATGTATGCTCCGGATAAAAATCCCGTTAACCATCCCCTCATGCCCTGGTACGAAGCTATTGATCAACCCGGAGCCGCAGAGATGAAATACGGCCGTCTGCTTATAGAATCAAGACCGGTACTGACACGTATTCCCGACAATTCAATAATTATTCCTGATAAGGTTATCACATCAGTGCCCGGGGCAGGTGCATACAGGTTTGTTGCAACACGCGATCAGGATGGCACCTATGCATTTATTTATGCACCGGTAGGAAGAAAATTCTCTATCAGAATGGATGTAATTAAAGGTAAGGAAGTTGTTGCATGGTGGTATAACCCACGTAACGGAGAGGCTACAATGATTGCCAGGTATCCCGATACAGGAACCCAGACTTTCAATACACCAACTCATGGTGAAAATCTGGACTGGGTTCTGGTACTCGATGATGCTTCAAAAAAATATCCGGCTCCTGGAACAAAAAAATAGAACATTGAATAAGACGGCGTTGTAGGTGCCGATTTAAATATACATATTAATAATAGCCTCGTATAATTCCTGCTTGCCGCTTGTAATGGCAGGTTCTCCATTTTTAATGGCAAGGTTTCTCAGGTCTGCAAGTGTTAGTTTGCCTTCTTCAAAAGCTTTTCCATTACCGCTGTCGAATGAAGCATACCGATCTTTACGCATCTTTAAATAAGGTGATTTTTCCATTATATCATATGCTATAATCAAAGCCCGCGAAAATACATCCATTGCAGCTATATGAGCTATGAAAAGATCTTCCATGTCTGTTGAATTACGTCTTATTTTTGCATCGAAATTAGTGCCTCCACCCTGTAGACCGCCAGCTTCTGCGATTACCAGCATAGCTTCAACCAGTTCATACAGATCAATCGGGAATTGGTCAGTATCCCATCCATTAAAAGCATCACCGCGGTTAGCATCAATACTGCCCAGCATGCCTGCATCGGCTGCCACCTGAAGATCGTGTTGAAAGCTATGACCTGCCAGTGTAGCATGATTAACTTCAATATTGAGCTTGAAATCCTTATCCAATCCGAAGTGGCGCAGGAATCCAACAACGGTAGCAGCATCAAAATCATACTGATGTTTCGTCGGTTCCATTGGTTTTGGCTCAATAAAGAAAGTACCTTTAAATCCATTCCCGCGTGCGTAATCTTTTGCTGCGTGAAGAAATCTGGCCAGGTGCTCCTGCTCCCGTTTCATATTTGTGTTCAGAAGACTCATATATCCTTCGCGGCCTCCCCAGAAAACATAGTTCTCACCACCAAGAGCAATTGTAGCATCAAGCGCATTCATAACCTGAACAGCAGCAGAGGTCAGAACATTAAAATCAGGATTGGTTGCAGCGCCGTTCATATAACGCGGATTACTAAAAACATTTGCTGTACCCCATAAGAGTTTTACACCGGATTCTTTTTGCTTTGCTGATGCGTAGTCGACCATGGTCTTCAGTCTTTTTTCATAATCAGAAAAAAGACTGCCTTCGTCAACAAGGTCAATATCATGGAAACAATAATAAGGGACACCCATTTTTGTGATAAACTCAAAAGCAGCATCCATCTTGTCCTTGGCCCGCTGAATTGGATCCGGATTGTCATTCCATGGCATAATGCGTGTACCTGATCCAAAGGGGTCACCTCCGGTTCCGCAGAATGAATGCCAGTAAGCAACGGCAAACTTAAGATGATTTTTCAAAGATTTTTCGCCAACAACATGATTTTCATTATAATAACGGAAGGCAAGCGGATTTTTTGATTCTTTTCCCTCGAATGCAATCTTCCCAATCCCCGGGAAGTATTCCTTGTTCCCAATTGTTAACATGTTTATTTAATTATTAGGTTAATAAATATTTAACTTATAGATAAATCTGAGTTACGGTCATCGGGAATGTTAATAATGCTTAAACCAAAAAAGTATTCGATTTTGCGAAATCTATATTTCGCAGAAAGGTACTAATTTTAAGCATCAGCAATATGTAATAATATTTTTGACTTAGAATTTTCATTAAACATCTAACTGAATCATCCGAAATCATAAACCACTGCATATGAAAAAACTGACAATTATCCTCGCGAGGTAGTTGTTTCACTATCTTAGCCCAAAAATCAATGGAAATCCAAAAACAACAAACAGGATCCAGATCACATAAACCGGCAGATATTTGGCTATTGTCAGGTCAACATCCCTGATCAAAGCTTTCTTGAAATTCACCTTCTACAGATCAATAATTATTAAAACCAGGTTACCTGAAATACAGATATTTGAACCAATGTCCGCAAATATGATCCAAATTTATTCAGATATATTTTTTCAGGCTTGTCCAGGCACCTCCATTATATACCTGATTGAATCCATTTGATTTCAGGGTTCTCATTGCAGAAGCACTTCTTGCGCCTGAAGCACAGCATGTAATTACAGGTTTGTCCTTTTTAAGCTTATTAATATTCTGTTCCAGGCTATCAACAGGTATATTTACCGAGTTTCGGAGATGACCCGACTGGAATTCTCCTTTTGTGCGTACATCTACTATAACGGCTCCATTTGTAATTATTTCCTGAAGATCAACTTTTTCACCAAATATCAGTTTAAACAGATTCATAATATATCCTTCTTATTAGATTTATTTAAAAATCCAAATATAGGATTTCTTCCGGACACATAATCCGGCTTCAAATAGTAATTATCTCCAGTCTCTTACCTTCCGTCTGTTCATAAAGACGTTTTGCGATATCGGCTTTCTGTTGACCGAATGACTGATCCATTGAATAGGCCGTCATATAGGATTGATAAGCTTTATAATAATCTTTGATATACAAATAGAAATCACCCTTTGAGTCATATGCATTTGGATTCTTTGGGTCAAGCTCAATATATTTATCGAATGCAGTTTCTGCTTTCTCATTTTGTTTCAAAGTGAGATAGGCATAACCAAGTTGATTATAAAATGATGCAAAGCGTGGAGCTATTTTGATTGCCTGGTTTAAAGTTTCAACAATACCCGTAGAATCACCGGCCAGTGTTTGAAAATAAACCATGTTGTTATATGAATATGGATCATCGGGGTACATTTCAATGAGCTTTTTACCCTGGTCTACCAAATTTGTTTGATCTTGTTTCAATTTCATAAGTGCACCTTTTAAAAGCTCTTCGCCATCACTGAGTCTGGCTTTGCAATTAATCGCTGCCTCAGCATAATTGTTAAAGCCTTTACCTTCCCGGTTTAGAATGTAATAGAAAGCCAGCTGGTAATTTGCCATGAAAAAATCCGGATCCTGGCTCAGCGCTTTTTTAAAGGTTTCAATTGCGTCACTGAGGTGAACATCATCATAATAGGTCATTGCTTTGTTGTAAAGAGACAATACCGTTTTTGAACTCGTAGTAACGGGAATCAGTTTCCCTTTTCCCGGTTGAGAATGCATCACTATTCCAATCGAAAACAATGCAATCAATAAAACCAATCTTTTCATTTTTTTCGAATTTTAAATTTATTAACTCACTTTTAAATTAATATGTAATCCCAAATCTGTACATATAACAAAAAATACAGTGAGTGGTTGCCTTTATCTCCTATCAAACTTTTTGAATCCCCTGTTTGTTCGTGCCTTGAAAAAGCCCAGGCTGTATTTCAGTAAAACATAGCTGTAATATTGCAACATTTTCATGTAATGCTGTAATACTTTAATTCTCAATACAATTTAATTTTACCATGAAATTCTTTGTTAGATTATTTTAAACAATTTGCATTCTAAGTCAATTCAATTTATTTACTAAAAAAGAAACGTTATGTTAAGATGGACAGTAATTTTTTTGGTTATCGCTCTTATTGCAGCTGTATTCGGCTTTACCGGAATTGCTGCGGGTGCAGCGTCAATTGCAAAGGTGATATTCTTTATCTTTCTAGTGCTCGTTGTTATATCCCTCATCATGGGATCAAAAATTTTGAGCCGGAAATGACATGATCTAAAAACTTTATTTGAACAGCTCGCCATAACAAACAGCAAATTTGTTACAGAGCTATGATACAGCGTAGCCGAAGTCATTCTGAGCGAAGCCGAAGAATGACTTCTTTTCGTTGAAAAGATGTGAAAAATTACGTTTTTTTGTAAATTGCTTAATATATTTGAGTAATTTGAAATTCACATCATCGGTATGATAAAATCAAAAATCATTCTATTTGGCCTGACTCTATTTTTTATTGCATTCCCTGCAAGTGCACAGTATACAACTTTGAATGCACACTCCCACAATGACTATTTAAATCAGGTTCCCTTCCTGACTGCATACAATAATCATTTCGGTTCTATTGAAGCAGACATCTGGGCAGTAGATGGAGAGCTCTATGTAGGTCATAATGCTTCCGACATAAAACCTGATAGAACTCTGGATATACTTTATTTACAGCCAATTTTGAAGTTTTTCAAAATGAATAAAGGGAAGCCCTGGAAGGATTCCAATTCGACTTTTCAATTACTTATCGATCTGAAAACAACGGCGGAACCAACACTTTCTTTGCTGGTAGAAAAACTTAAAATGTATCCGGAAGTATTTGATCCCAAAACCAATGAATACGCAATAAAGATCGTAATAACCGGCAACAGGCCTGATCCTGATGCTTTTAAGAATTATCCCCAATACATATTCTTCGATGGGCTTTTGAATTTAAAATATACACCCGATGAGTTGAAAAGGATACCTCTTTTCAGTGAAGACATAAAACTTTTCAGTAAATGGAACGGACAAGGTGAGATTGCTGAAAAAGAGAAGACCCGGCTCAGGCTAATTACAGATTCAGTACATTCATTAAACAAAAAAATCAGGTTCTGGAATTGTCCTGATAATGAAAATTCATGGAGAACATATATGAACATTGGCATTGATTACCTTAATACAGACCATATTATTGAACTTTCAGAATATCTCAAAAGGAATAAAAATTCCAAATAATCCAATCTTATTGATTTAAAAACAAAAAAGAATTTTATTATTTTTAAGAATCTATTTTGAAATAACTTTTAACCCGGTTATACAGGATGAAAAATTTTGCAGTTATCGACTGGATAGTTTTCATTGTCTATGCATCAGTCATCGTCTTTGTCGGATTGTGGGTCTCCAGACGAAAGAAGGGCGAACAAAGAACATCTCAGGACTATTTTCTTGCCGGCAGGTCCCTCCCATGGTGGGCAATCGGTTCCGCTATGCTGGCGGCTAATATTTCCGCAGAGCATTTCATTGCAATGTCGGGATCAGGCTATGCAATAGGCCTGGCTATCGCAGCTTATGAATGGATCGCGGCAATCTCGCTTATTTTTGTTGCTAAATATTTTCTGCCTGTTTTCATTGAGAAGGGCATTTTCACCATGCCACAGTTTCTGACTCAACGTTATGACAAAAGAGTAAGCACCTGTTTTGCAGTATTCTGGATCCTGGTTTACATTTTCGTGAACATGACTGCTGTTATTTACCTGGGAGCGCTGGCTATGGAACGAATAATAGGTGTACCTCTGGTTTACGGAATAATCGGATTCTCATTTTTTTCAGCTTTATACTCTCTTTGGGGAGGAATGAAGGCAGTTGCCTGGACTGATGTGATAAATGTCGCAGTTCTGATCTTCGGGGGCTTAGTCACCACTTCATTTGCATTGAATGCACTGAGCGACGGTCATGGAGTTATTGCAGGTTTTGCCGAACTGGTGAATAAAGCGCCTGAGAAATTTCATATGGTAATTGAGAGAGGTACCTTAATGATACCCGATGGCGCGGGTGGGAAAAAAGATGCTTTTTCCGATTTACCGGGTCTTGGTGTGATCCTTGGATCAATGTGGTTAACCAACCTTAGCTTCTGGGGATTCAATCAGTTTATTATACAGCGTGGCCTGGCCGGAAAAAGTTTAAAAGAAGCTCAGCTGGGTGTAGCCTTCACAGGCTATCTGAAGCTCCTGGTTCCACTTCTGGTTGTCATTCCTGGTATCGCTGTATACGCACTCGGGGTAAAACTTGGAAAATCAGATGAAGCTTATCCCTGGCTCATCAGCAATATTGTTCCGATAGGAATTCGGGGCTTGTCATTTGCTGCCATTGTAGCCGCCGCAGTATCAGCGCTCAGCTCAATAGTAAACAGTGTCTCAACAATTTTTACGATCGATATCTATAAAGGATTCCTGAAAAAAAATGCTACAGAGAAACAAATGGTGAGGACCGGAATGATAGTGGCTTTCACCGCACTGGTGATATCAACATGTGTTGCACCACAGTTACAATCACTCGACCAGGCATATCAGTATATTCAGGAATATACAGGGTTTATCTATCCCGGTGAATTCCTGATATTCTTCTGCGGACTCTTCTGGCGTCAGGCAACTTCCAAAGCAGCCTTGTGGACAGCATTGCTTACAATCCCTCTTGGAATAGCCTTCAAGGTTTTAAATCCCGAAATGCCCTTCATCCTTCGAATCGGTTATGTATTTATAATACTGTCGTTTGTTATGATTGGCGTGAGTCTGAGCGACCGTGCATTAAAAAATGTGAATATTAGTGACTTTAAGGCAGACAGGAGTATTGCAAATACCGGAATAAAAATTGGCTCCGTTGCATTACTGGTAGGAATCATTGCATCATTTTTTATAGTTCCCCTGAAGGATTTTGCCCTCGATGCTATTTATGTTCCGGTTACAGGCTTTATTCTTGTTGGTTTGATAATGCTTCTTAATAACAGTTTGCCCAAAATGGATGTCAAAGCCATTGTTATCAGGAAAGGACTATTTAAAACTTCAATGACTTTTAATATAGCATCTATAGGCATTTGCGGTATCTTTGCAATGCTATACTATTTCTTCTGGTAATTGTTTAATATAGAAATTCAAAAAAAAATCCAAATGGAAGTGGAATCAGTTAAAAATAAAGTGTATATAAGTAAACTCCACGAGATCTCTCAAACTACTCAAACTGTACTGTGGAACGATTCATGCTCCATAAAGGAACTTACAAGCTCGATAAGTCATGGCGCAATTGGCGCTACATGTAATCCCGTTATTGTTTCCAATGTGCTGAACCAGGAATGGGATCTGTGGAAAGACAGAATTCCTCAGATAATTTCTGAGAATCCCACAGCTACTGAAGATGAGATCGCCTGGAAACTTATTGAAGAGATGTCGGTGAAAGCAGCAGCACTTATGATGCCGATATTTGAGAGGGAAAAAGGCAGGAACGGAAGACTTTCAATACAGACCGATCCCAGGCTCTATCGCGATCCTGAAAGAATAGTCAGCCAGGCCGTTCATTTCAACCAGCTGGCTCCTAATATAATTGTAAAAATACCTGTTACTGAGGCGGGAATCGTAGCTATAGAGGAAGCTACTTACCAGGGTGTTAGCATAAATGCAACAGTCAGCTTTACCCTGCCTCAGGCAATAGCAGTTGCAGAAGCTGTTGAACGTGGATTAACGCACCGTGAGAAAGAGGGTAAGGATATAAGCACCATGGGGCCTGTTTGTACAATTATGGTAGGGCGGCTCGATGACCATCTGAAGGCGGTAGCAGAAAAGGAAAACATCATAGCAAATCCGGAGGTGCTTGACTGGGCAGGAATAGCTGTAATGAAGAAAGCCTATAAAATCTATAATGAAAGAGGTTATCGCTTACGATTATTAAGTGCTGCTTTCAGGAATCATCGCCACTGGTCAGAGTTCATAGGAGGCAATGTAGTGATCTCTCCCCCCTGGCTCTGGCAGAAAAGATTCAATGAGTCGGATGTGACTATTGAAAACCGTATGGATAAACCTGTTGATCCGAAAATTATATCAGAACTTGAAATGAAATTTTTGGATTTCAGGCGTGCTTATGATGAAAAGGGAATGCAGCCTTACGAATTTGACAAATACGGTGCAACAGTTAAAACATTGAGGCAATTTTGTCAGGCAACAAGTAAAGTGATAGCAAAGATCCAGGATATTATGCTGACTTAAATGACAATTTATGAACAGGGACAAAATATGCAGGGTACTGGCTAAACCGTCAACCGATAGTGATATATATCAATCCATAAGCTCTGCTGAGGCAGGCTGGACTCATCTGAACTTCATGGCAAGAGCCATGAAATCTGGCCAATTGTGGACTGGAAACACCGGCGTAAACGAATATCTCTTTGTATTACTGGGAGGAAATTTCAAGGCAGAGACATCTGCAGGCAGCTGGAAGACAACCAATGGCAGGAAAGACGTTTTCGGCGGATTACCGCATGCACTCTATCTGCCAAAACATACTGAATTTGAGATTACGCCAAATGGTAACTACCTCGACATTGCATGCGGATGGTGCCAGGCGGAAAATTCATTTCCTGCACAGTTCATAATTCCTACCGATGTTGAAAAGATGGGTATTGAATACAGAGGAGGGGATAATGCCAGCCGTCAGATCAACAGGATTCTGCCGCCGGGTTCAGCATGCAACAAACTGGTTTGTGTTGAAGTTTATACTCCTTCCGGCAACTGGAGCTCCTTCCCTGCCCATAAACACGACAACAGAAAAACAGATCCCGCTACAGGAAAATTACTCGAAGCACAGCTGGAGGAAATCTACTTCTATAAGATCTCAAAACCACAGGGATTTGCATTGCAGAGGGTATACAACGATAGCAGATCTCTTAATGAGATAGCTGAAGCTCATAATAACGACGTAGTTCTTATTCCTGAAGGGTACCATCCGGTTGTTGCCGGCCACGGATACGATGTTTATTATCTTAATTTTCTTGCAGGAAGTGATCAGAGTCTGACCAGCACAGATGATCCTGACCATAAGTGGATTTATGGGACCTGGAAAGGGATGGACCCAAGGATTCCTGTTGTTACTATTGAGATGAATGGAAAATAAGTTGTTTTAAGCTGATCGATAAAATGAAAACAATCCGAATAACTGTAGGGCAGGCGGTGGTAAGATTTCTGAAAAATCAGTATGTTGAACGTGATGGTATTGAATATCCGTTTTTTGCCGGCTGTCTGGGTATATTCGGACATGGTATCGTAGCGGGTGTAGGTGAAGGATTGCTTGAAAATCCTGATTTTCGCTATATCATGACCAGGAATGAACAATCATCCGTTCACATAGCAATTGCCTATGCAAAAATGAAAAACCGTCTGGGTACATTCGCCTGTATATCGTCAATAGGTCCCGGAGCCACAAACATGGTTACCGGAGCAGCATGTGCAACTATAAACCGCCTCCCGGTACTTATAATCCCCGGTGATATCTTTGCCAACCGCATTTCCGCTCCTGTTTTGCAGCAGCTTGAATCCGCCTCATCACAGGATATTTCCGTAAATGATTGTTTCAAACCTGTCTCAAAATACTGGGACAGGATAAACCGGCCTGAACAATTGATCACCTCACTCACCGAAGCAATGAGAGTGCTTACATCTCCCTCGGAAACAGGTGCTGTCACCCTGGCACTGCCCCAGGATGTACAGGCTGAAGCATACGACTTTCCTGAAGTGCTTTTTACAAAAAGAATCTGGAAAATTCCAAGAACAAGGCCCGATCTTACGCTTCTTAAAACAGCTGCCGGCATGATAAAGGCATCGAAAAGACCAGTCATAATTGCCGGCGGCGGAGTGATCTATAGTGAGGCAATGGAAATATTAAAATGTTTTGTTGAGATGACAGGTATCCCTGTTGCCGAAACATTTGCCGGAAAGGGCTCCCTCCCCTACAACCATTCCTGTAACCTGGGAGCTGTAGGAGCAACAGGAACCCCCGGAGCAAATGAGATAGCGGGAGAAGCTGATCTTGTAATCGGTATTGGTACCCGCTACAGTGATTTCACCACAGCGTCAAAAACTGCATTTCAGAATCCTGATGTGAAATTCATAAATATCAATATCACTGATTTTGATTCCCATAAACATTCAGCAGTACCTCTTATCTCTGATGCGAAAGCATGTCTGGAGGAACTATTTGAACTACTGAAAGATTTCAGGGTGTCTGATTCATATAGAAAACACGCCGCAAGCCTGAACCAAACGTGGGATGAACTGGTAGGCAAATTTTTCAAAGTGTCGGGATCATCGCCCGTAACCCAGGCAGAAGTAGTGGGGGCTGTAAATAATTTTGCAGGACCCCGTGATGTTGTTCTATGCGCGGCAGGAAGCCTGCCAGGCGATCTTCACAAACTCTGGAGAACGACTGATTCGAAAGGCTTTCATCTTGAATACGGGTATTCAACGATGGGTTATGAGTGTGCAGCAGGTATCGGCGCTAAAATAGCATGTCCCGACCGTGAAATATTCGTCATGGTAGGTGATGGCAATTATCTGATGATGAACAGTGAGATTGTTACTTCCATCCAGGAAGGAATAAAATTTATTATCATCCTCCTAAATAATAACGGATTCGGAAGCATAGGCGGTCTGTCAGAATCTATTGGTTCGCAGCGATTCGGAACAAAATACAGATATCGCGATGAAATAACAGGGCAGCTGACAGGACAAACCCTTCCGGTGAATTTTGCTCAGAATGCAAGAAGTCTCGGAGCAAATGTGATTGAAGCCACCGACATTAAATCATTAAGTGCAGCCCTGAAAGAGGCCAAGGAGCACCCGGTAACAACAGTGATTACAATTGCAACAGATCTGTATAAAGGCGTTCCAGGTTACGCATGGTGGGAAGTTGCAATATCAGAAGTTTCGGAGGTTGAATCTGTAAAAACGGCATACAAAGAGTATGTTGAGAATAAGAAGAAGCAGAGATATTTTTTATAATATTAATTTATCATGTCAAAGATTTTAAAGAACTATATAAACGGTGAATGGGTTGAAAGCAGCAACCCTGCTCTGCTGAATGTGATCAATCCCTCAAATGGTCAGCTCCTCAGCCAAGTTCCTGCCGGATCGAAGGCAGATATCCTGATTGCTGCTGAAAAAGCGAACGAGGCATGGTTGAGCTGGCGAAACACTCCTGCCACAGCGAGGGTCCAGTATCTCTTCAGAATGAAGAAAATCCTTGAAGATAACAGTACAGGGATTGCAGAAATATGTACCAGAGAATGCGGAAAGACATTTGCAGAGTCAAAAGGAGAATTGCTAAGGGCAATTGAAAATATTGAAGTTGCATGTGGCATCCCCAGGCTTCTTCAGAGTGATTTTTCAGAAGATATTTCAACTGGTATCGACGAGTTTTATATAAGACAGCCATTAGGTGTGGGAGCATGTATCTCCCCGTTCAACTTTCCTATTATGATACCCTTTTGGTTTATGCCATATGCGATAGCCTGCGGGAATACATATATCGTGAAACCTTCGGAAAAAGTACCGATGACAATGACACGCATCTTTGAATTATTTGAAGAGCTGAATCTGCCTGCAGGGGTTTTGAACATGGTACACGGCGGCAAAGAAACAGTAGATGCAATACTTGAACATCCTGCCATTAAAGCAATAAGCTTTGTCGGTTCTACTCCTGTGGCCCGTTATATCTATCAAACCGGGGTAACACATGGAAAAAGAGTACAGGCACAGGGTGGTGCAAAGAATCCTGTTGTGGTGATGCCGGATGCTGATGAAGAATCAGCTGTTAAAATCATTGCCGACAGTGCTTTCGGATGTGCGGGTCAAAGATGCCTGGCTGCTTCAATTGTAATAACAGTTGGTAATTCGGATGAAAGCTTTATCCAAAAAATTGTATCTGCAGCAAAAGCAAAAAAGACCGGAGACGGAATGTCGAAAGGAGTAGAAGTAGGCCCGGTGATCACAGGAGAGAGCAAGAGCAGGATAGAAAAACTTATACAGAACGGAATAAACGACGGCGCCAGGGTGTTGCTCGATGGCCGGAATATTCGCGTTGAAGGTTCTGAAAATGGAAATTTTATCGGTCCTACAATCCTTACCGATGTCAAAACCGACAGTGAACTCTACAAAACCGAGATATTCGGACCCGTACTGATCATCATAAATTCTGAAACACTCGAAGAGGCTATAACCCTCATAAATAAGAGTCCATACGGAAACTCAGCATGTATTTTCACAAGAAGCGGTGCATCTGCCAGAAAATTCAGACACGATACGATGGTCGGTAACATTGGTATAAACCTTGGTGTCGCAGCTCCGATGGCTTTTTTCCCTTTCAGCGGATGGAAAGACAGCTTCTTCGGAGATCTGCATGGGCAGACAGAGCATGCGGTAGAATTCTACACCCAGACCAAAGTGGTCATAGAGCGATGGCATGAAGATTGGACAAGAAAATTCTAAATTTGGTTTTTGTAATATATTAAACTTCCCCCACGATGATTAAAATAGCCAATGCTCCATGTTCATGGGGCGTCCTCGAATTTGATCTTGATGGCAAAGCTGCCGGCTTCAAACAAGTTCTCGACGAAATAAAAGAGACAGGTTATGAAGGCAGTGAACTCGGCGACTGGGGCTTTATGCCCACGGTACCTTCTGATTTAAAAAGGGAACTGGATAAAAGATCCCTTTCAATGGTCGGCGCCTTTGTTCCTGTTTTCCTGAAAGATCGTTCAAAACATAAACCAGGAGCTGAACTCGCGGTAAGAACAGCTAAGCTTATGGCTGACGCAGGTTATAAAGACGCTTTCATAGTACTTGCCGATGAAAACGGCAGCGTAAAAGAGCGAACCGAAAATGCAGGCAGGGTTAAACCACAGATGGGCCTGACAATGGATGAATGGAAAGTTTTCGGCGAGGGAGCAAACCTGGTAGCGTCTGAAGTAAAAAAGAACACAGGACTACGCACGGTTTTTCATCATCACTGTGCGGGTTATGTTGAGACTCCATCAGAAGTTGAGGCCTTGCTTAAAAACACCGATCCATTATTAGTAGGACTGGTACTCGATATGGGGCATTATATGTTCGGAGGTGGAGATCCCATTGATGTACTGAAAAATCACAAAGACCGGATCTGGCATATTCATTTCAAAGATTGTAATCCTGTTATTGCTGAAAAATCACGTAAAGAAGGGTGGGATTATTTTAAATCTGTGGGAAACGGAGTTTTTTGCGAACTCGGTAAAGGTGCAGTTGATTTCAAGGCTATCGTAAAGGAACTAACCAGTCAGAGATATTCAGGATGGATTGTAGTAGAACAGGATGTTTTGCCTGGCATGGGAAACCCAAAGGTATGTGCACAAAGCAATCGCGACTATATCAAATCACTCGGACTCTAAATATATCTCACTGAAAAAAATCTACTTATGAAAAAATTAAAATTGGGTGTAATAGGCACCGGACGAATTGGCAAAGTTCATATTGCGACATTAGTTCAGAGTGTTCCTCAGGCAGAAGTTGTTGCTATTGCTGACATAAACAGAAAGAGCGCTGAAGAGACAGCAAAGACATTCGGCATAACGGCAGTATTCACAAACTACATGGATGTAATAAACTATCCTGATGTTGAGGCTGTTGTGATCTGTTCCCCAACGGATACCCATGCAAAATATGTAGTGGATGCCGCAAAGGCAGGAAAACATATTTTCTGTGAAAAACCGGTCGACTTATCTCTTGATGTGATAGGAGGCGCAATTGAAGCTGTCAATAAGGCTGGAGTGAAGCTTATGGTTGGATTTAACAGACGTTTCGATCCTAATTTTGCAAAGATAAAACAACTTGTAACAGAAGGTAAGATTGGCGATCCGCATATACTTAAGATCACCTCCAGGGATCCTGCTCCTCCCCCCGCAGAATACAGCGCAGTATCGGGCGGGATGTTCATGGATATGACTATTCACGATTTTGATATGGCCAGGTTTATAACCGGAAGTGAAGTAACAGAAGTGTATACAAAAGCTTCAGTGATGGTTGATCCGGAAATAGGCAAGGCAGGAGATGTTGATACTGCCATTATTACGCTGACCTTCGCAAATGGCGCTATTGGTGTTATTGATAACAGCCGTAAAGCTGTATATGGCTACGACCAGCGCGTTGAAATTTTCGGATCAGGCGGAATGTTATGTGCCGATAATAACTATCCTGAAAACCACAGGTATTTTTCAGACAACGGTGTACACGGATCATTACCATTAAATTTCTTCATGGATCGTTATCTTGAAGCATATGCCAATGAGATGAAAATATTCTGCAATGCTGTGATAAACAAGCTGCCCCTGCCAGTGTCGGGAAATGACGGATTGATGTCAGTTGCGATAGCGCTGGCTGCAAAAAAATCTTATCGCGAGAACAGACCGGTAAAGTTGACTGAGATACTTTAAGAACTGAAACTTTACCATGGATATCCGTGTTTCTTTTCCGTGCCATCCATGTAATCCGTGGTTAGTATTCCTATTACTTATAACTAATTTCTACCTTATTGCTACAACATATACTCTAAGGCTTTGTTAATAGAATAAACATTATAATGAAACACTATCTATTAATTTTACTTGCAGTTATGATTTTTAGTCCAGTCAATGCCCAGACCAAACCCACAGTGGTGAGTTCTGTCGATCTGAACAGATATGAAGGATTATGGTATGAAATAGCCCGTCTTCCTAACTATTTTGAAAGAAAATTAAAGTGTGCTTCCGCTACCTACACGCTACGTGATGATGGCAAAATCACCGTGGTGAATAAAGGGAATTATATCTCTGATCCTCAGAAATCAAACAGTGCAAAAGGCGTGGCATGGATTCCCGATAAGAACAGTCCTGCCAAACTTAAAGTCCGGTTTTTCTGGCCATTTTCCGGCGACTACTGGATTATGGAACTTGATAAGGATTACAAATATGTTTTGGTTGGCGAGCCTTCATTTAAATACCTGTGGATACTTGCCAGGGAAAAGAAAATGGATGAAAAAACATATCAGATGCTCCTTAAGAAAGCTGTTGAAAACGGATATGATTTAAAATCAATAATAAAAGTCGACCAGGATTGCGATTAGGAATGAACAAAAAAAGCAGCCCGTTTTCGTTTTCGGGCTGCCTTTTTTATCTTTTAAAAATTCTACTTATGGTACTGACCATTTCGAGAATTAAAATTTAAGTGATACCCCAACAGTGAGGTAAGCGATACCATAACCAACCTCGCCCATTACAGCAAATGAGTCGGTGAAATAATATCTTGCACCTGCATACCATGCGAATAATAAGTTACCGGCTGTTCCTTTTGACCCAATATAGCTGGACTCATATTTATAACTGTATATGTTATAGCCTAGCATTAATCCAGTGTATGTGTCAAGTTTATCAACGAGAGGATAATGAAAAGTACCTCTTGGTCCGATGATAATATTAGAAGTTTTATAGTAACCTGAGTATTTTGCGGATGAATATCCAACATAGCCTCCGATACCGATTGATCCTTTATCGAGCACACCATCTTTTACTCCAACTTCAAGGGAAGCGGATAAAGCCGGGGTATGCGATCCATAAAAACTTCCGTAATAAGTTGAACCGAACCCGATACCTAGGTTCAGAACTTTATCTCCTTTTTGAAAAGTAGATTCCTGAGCTACCAATTGTGACAGCGAAAATACAGCAACGAATAAAAAAAGTAAAAGTTTCTTCATAATTTTTAAGTTTAAGTCTATTATTAATATTCAAACAACAATCCCTTTCGATATTTGTTTATTAAAATTCAAAAAAAAATGCCACAGTTAATTCAACACAAGAGACCAACCTTTTCGATCCATTTTCGATACCTGTATACGAAATCTATAGCTAAATTAGTAATTGTACTTCAAGAAATGAAATGACTTGCTCTTTTTTTTGATGAAGACTTAAAAAAAAACCATGAACAGCAGAAAACAGCACTTATACGTTTTACGTTTAGCCTCTGATAAACATTAAATACATAATTGCTGCAAGTGAAGCGCCAATGAAAGGACCTATGATCGGTACCCAGAAGTACTTCCAGTCACTGTCGCGCTTTCCTTTTATCGGGAGAAAAAAATGCACAATCCTTGGACCAAGATCACGTGCAGGGTTTATGGCATATCCGGTTGGGCCACCAAGTGAAAGGCCAAGACCCAGAACAACTATTGAAACAGGCAGCGCATTCAGTGCACCCAGCCCAATTTCGGGAGCAGCCATATATAGTACGGCCAGAGAAAGGACATATGTTCCAATTGCCTCAGTAACAACATTATATCCATAACTTCTAATATTCGGACTTGTAACAAAAACAGCCAGCATAATATCGGCATCATCTGTTGCATCAAAATGCTTTTTGTAAGCCAGCCATACCAGTATTGCTCCGAACATTGCACCAGATAACTGTGCCGCCATATACATAGGCAAGAGCGAAATGGAAAACTTATTTGCAATTACCAGTGCCAGCGTGATCGCAGGATTAAGATGAGCCCCGCTGAACGGTGCCGCTATAAGTACACCCGTAAAGACTCCAACGGCCCATCCGAATGTTATGACGATCCATCCACTGTTGTTACCCTTAGTCTTATTAAGTAAAACATTAGCAACAACTCCTCCTCCAAAGACAATGATTATTGCGGTTCCGAAAAATTCAGCCCAAAATGCATTCATAAGTTATTTATTTATAGTTAAAACCAAAAAAGTGACTAAAGTGACTAGAGTGACTAGAGTGTGGAGTATGAAGCACTTAAAAAGTTGAATTCAAGTTACTTTAGCTCACTTTAGTCACTATAGCTCACTCTAGTCACTTTTACTCCACTCTTCAGCTGCCCTCACAGCACGTTTCCATCCTTTTATTAAGTCTGCTGTGTCACTCTCCTGAAGCATAGGTGAAAAGATCCTGTCAACCTGCCATTGTTTTCGGATCTCATCAATTCCGCTCCAGTAGTTTACAGCCAGGCCAGCAAGATATGCTGCTCCAAGAGCTGTTGTCTCAGTAATTTTTGGCCTTACGACTTTTGCCTGCAGAAGATCTGACTGGAACTGCATGAGATTATTATTAACTGTAGCTCCTCCATCTACCCTTAATTCACGTATATCAATACTGGAATCTTTTTGCATAGCCTTTAGTACTTCCAGTGTCTGATAGGCAATGCTGTCGAGGGCCGCCTTGGCTATATGAGCCGAGGTGGTGCCTCTGGTAATACCGACCATGGTACCACGGGCATGCTGATTCCAATAAGGTGCTCCTAACCCTGCAAATGCGGGAACAAAATAAACACCATCACTATCCTTTACGCTTGAAGTCAGTTTTTCGACATCCCCGGAGTTTTTTATTATTCCCAGTCCATCACGTAACCATTGTACAACAGCGCCTGCAATGAATATGCTACCTTCAAAGGCATATTGAGTTTCATTTCCTATTTTCCAGGCGACAGTGGTAAGAAGTCTGCTTTTCGATTCGATTGGCTTAGTCCCTATGTTCATCATCATAAAGCAGCCTGTGCCATATGTATTTTTAACCATTCCCGGTTCAATGCACATTTGTCCGAAAAGAGCCGACTGCTGATCACCTGCGATTCCTGCAATGGGTATTGAATCAGCAAAAAGACTTTCGGTATTCCCATATACCTCGCTTGAAGATCTTACATCAGGAAGCATTGATGCCGGAATATTGAATAATCCCAGTAATTCCTTATCCCATGCCAGGGTATGAATGTTGAATAACAGTGTTCTTGAAGCATTTGAAACATCTGTAATATGCAACTTACCTTTCGTAAGATTCCATATCAGCCAGGAATCAATTGTGCCGAAAGCCAGATGCCCTTCTTCAGCCAGTTTCCTTGTACCACTCACGTTATCCAGTATCCAACGGATTTTGGTGCCTGAAAAATATGCGTCAATTATCAAACCGGTTTTTTCAAGGATTTTTCTACTCTCCCCATCTGCTTTCAGTCTGTCGCAAAAATCAGCAGTCCGCCTGTCCTGCCACACAATTGCATTATAAACAGGCTTCCCCGTTCTTTTGTCCCACACAACTGTAGTTTCACGCTGGTTTGTAATACCGATCGCAGAAATGTTTGAACTTTCGAGACCTGCTTTTGTAATAGCTTCCTGCGCTACTCCGGCTTGTGTTGACCAGATCTCTTCTGGGTCATGCTCAACCCATCCCGGCTTTGGGTAAAATTGTGTGAATTCCTTTTGCGCAGTAGCCACCGGCAAGCCATTCCGGTCAAAGACAATTGCCCTTGAACTGGTTGTTCCCTGATCAAAAGCTAAAATGAATTCTTTCATACAATTTATTTTAAATATAATTTTTAACCAATTGATTATAAGATTCTATCTGTCTGGTTATCCATTCGTTATCGTATCCCTGTTCATTTGCCATTATCTCTGCAACTTCCGGGGCAATCTCTGCGCTTACCCGGGCATTAAGAAATAAAGCACGGGTTCTTCGTGCAAGAATATCCTCGATATTGAAAGGCATTTCGTTTCTGCATATCCACACTATCTCTGCCCGTGAGTAGGGCAAGCGGGAATCTATTGGCAATCCCATGCCCGGACTACCCGAAATTAATTTTTCTATATCTGGTAAATGATCGCCATAAATATTCAGTCGTTGCTTATTCTTAACATTTATGCTTGTAAGTTTAAGATCTGATGTAACACATTTTGATTTTTGAAGTAATCCCGAATGTATTGCTTTATCGATAGTCTCTTCAGCCATCCGGCGGTATGTGGTCCATTTTCCTCCGATAATTGTGAGCAGTCCTGACGGCGAAAGAGTTATTTTATGTCTTCTCGAGACTTCCTTTGTAGAGCCGGGGTTTTCAGGATTAGCCGCCAGTGGCCGCAATCCCGCAAATATGCACAATATGTCTTCACGCTTTGGTGCCCTGACAAGATATTTTTCGGCTGTCTGTAAAATGAAAATTATCTCCTTTTCAAGTGCAACAGGTTCCAGACTTATTGAATCGAGGGGGGTATCTGTTGTTCCGATAACAACTTCGTTATACCATGGAATGGCAAAAAGCACCCTGCCATCATCAGTCTTGGGAATCATTATAGCACTATCGCTCCTCAGAAATGATTTATCGAGAACAATATGAACACCCTGACTAGGCCGCAATGAAGGTTTTGAAGACGGATCATACATTCGGACGACAGAGTCGGCGAAAACTCCTGTTGCATTGATGACAATCCGGCATTTCAATGAGTAATCTTTACCCGTATCGAGGTCTTTTGCAATAACTCCGTTAATTTTACCTCCGGAGTCTTTTAAAAGGCTCCCGACATTAAAATAATTAAGAACAATTCCTCCTTTATCAGCGCAGGCTTCAGCTAATGCAAATGCCATCCGCGAATCATCAAACTGACCATCGTGGTATACAATGCCTCCTTTTAACCCTTCAGGTTTTAATAGTGGTAACCTTTTGAGAGTCTCATTCTTATTAATGAAATATGATTTGCCCATGCTCAGACGACCTGCAAGAAGATCATAAAACTTAAGTCCTGCAGTATACATGAAGATGTCCCACAATGTATAGACTGGAATTACAAACTCCTGGTTAAAGGTAAGATGTGGTGCATTCTTCAACATTAAGCCCCGTTCATGAAGGGCTTCCATAACAAGGGAAAGATCGCCCTGTGCAAGATAACGCACGCCGCCATGCACCAGTTTTGTACTACGCGATGAAGTGCCCTTTGCAAAATCATACTGTTCAAGCAAGAGTGTTTTGAATCCTCGTGAAACCGCATCGAGTGCTATACCCAGACCGGTTGCACCGCCTCCGATAACAATAATATCCCAAACTTTTTCCGGTTCTTTGTTTAAAAGTTCAACAAAATTTGAGCGTTTCATGAAACTGATTTTGAATATTAATGTTAATCAGAAATTTTTGATTTAGGAAATTTCCCCTCCTTTTTTCAAGCTACCATTTATACACATTTATTTTTGGCTCTGAAAGAGCCATATTTTAATAACCCCCGGTGCAACCGGGGGTAAAGCTGACTATATGATTACAAACCCTGCAAGGGTTTAATTTAGTTGAAAATAAAGTAAAAACTTCGTAAATTGGTATTCTCGTTGTATTAATTCACTTGTTCATATAGCCATTTGAAAATACTTGTTGAATGCATATAGAATCAGCAGGGACATCATAAAAAACAGACATTCGAAGAGGAATACAGCGAACTTATTTTTGAGTCGGGTCTACAAATTGATGAAAAGTTTTTTCCTTGACAAATTCAGCTCCTTCAGAGCTGTAATATGTTGTGCATCTGTACCCCCGGTTTCACCGGGAATTATTAAAATCAGGCTCTTTCAGAGCCAGTCGACTTTTTCCTATTGCAGATTAAGCTCGTTCCAAACACAGGGAGTTAAGCCAGATATAATTAAGATATGTATAAAGCGTAGTACGCTAGAAGAGAGGGGAAGGGGTGAGTTTGTGGAGCGATAAGATAAATCCAGCTTCAAATGAGATGTGTATAAAAGGTAGTTATTTTAAGGAGGGGGAATTTAAACAATTGTGATTCTGCACTTTACATCTTAAGCAGAATAAATCATTGATATGAATATTTTACCTCGTAGAGGTTCAACTAATTCACATTAATATTATCTCAACATCCCCTCAATATTCTTCGGATCTCCGTCATTTTTTGCAGGTTTGATTTTGAGTATCCTGCAAACAAGATTATAGACATCAATATTATTGAGTTCTTTGAATCTGTAATTCTTTTTGAAAGAAGGGCCAGCGGCATAGAAGATAGAAAACATGTCAGAATTTGCGTTGTCATAGCCATGGGCCCCTCCCCTGAGTGTCGATCCATCCGGCCGTGTTCCAATGCTCCATGAGCTGTCAGCCAAAACAACTATCTCAGGGATCCTTGGATTTGTTCCAAAATGCAATCTTGAAGGCACCTGCGTCTTATCCCAGGCTTTTAGTCCTTTTGCCCTGTTAAGAAGATAGAGAACACTGTCCTTTTTACCATCTTTGCTATTGATAAGATAAACAGGGTTCCCGCCTGATATTGATGATATCATTCTCTCGGGGACAAGTGATTTTAAATTTATATACTTTTCTGCAGAAACTGAAGCCATGCCATGATCAGACAGTACAATCAGATTTATTCTTTTCGCTTCTGGCAAGGTTGAAAGCTTAGCTCTCAGTACGCCCATCAGACTGTCGACGCGATGAACTACCTTCCCTGTCTCCGGTGCCACGGGACCAAAAACATGACTAGTATGGTCTGGTTCATCAAAATACAGAGTCACAAGCTCGGGACGTTTCTCTTTTGGATAGCCAAGCCATTTTATTACCGTATCAATTCTCTCTTCGAAAGTAACATTGTCATCATATTTTTTCCAATATGAAGGATGAATGCCTCCTACGGCTGCCTCTGACCCCACCCAGAAAAAGGAAGCCGCCCTGACACCCTGCTTTTCTGCTGTAACCCAAATTGGCTCGCCTCCGTAGAATGCAGGGTTTTCAACTGCAGCTCTGTCTCCCATTCTGTAAAATAGTCCAAGATCGGAAGCAGGAAAACTATTATTTATCAGACCATGATGATCGGGATAAAGCCCAGTAGCAATCGAGTAATGATTTGGAAACGTGACAGTAGGAAATGATGAAATCATCTTGTCAGCTTTTACTCCATCATGTGCAAGCTTATTAAAATTCGGAGTATTGAAAACCTGATTATAATCCCAGCGAAAACCGTCGAAAGATACCAGGAGTACATAGTTCTTGAAAGGTTTGCGGCTATCTTTCCTGAAACCGGCTGAAAGTATAATAATGGAAATAAGTATCGCAAAAGTAACAACTGATGCTCTTTTAAAATACGAAAATAGGTTCATAGTTAGATTTTGGTAAGGGCATGCCAAATATAATATAATGGAAATAAAAGAGAGTCATTGACTCAAAGATTGTTTTATTACTTCGGTCTCAGTACTAAGGAAATTCAAAATTTCAGACAAACAACGGCATCAAGCTTATACTCTTTGGAAGTTTCACGGGGAAGACCTGTTTTCTGGTCAATTTTGAACAGCATAATATTGCCCGATTTTTGATTTGCCACCAGCATGAATTTGCCTGTCGGATCGATCACAAAATTCCTTGGCATTTCACCACCGCATTTTGTACGTCCTGCAGGAACCATCTTCCCATCGGTGCCGATCCTGAAAACAGCTATTGTATTCTCACCACGGTTTGATCCGTAAATAAATTTTTCACCTTTACCCATATGAATGTCGGCACCTGAATTATCATCTTTATAATCAGCTGACAGTGTATTTAAAGTCTGAATCATTTTGAGACCGCCCATTGCGTCAACATCAAAAACCGAGATGGTTGAATTGAGTTCGCAGATAACATACATTTTCGTTCCGTTAGAATTAAAAACAAAATGTCGTGGTCCGCTCCCTTTCTGAAGATTTACTATGCCTTTGTCAATTTGTTTTAACTGACCACTCTTTGAGTCAAAATCATAAATTACTATTCTGTCGAGCCCAAGATCCGTCAGGTATACCTTTTTACCCGATGGATCAAAAGCAATCATATGAGGATGCGATACTTTTCCATCTATCACATCGAATCTGACTGAGTCTGTAACTTGTTTCGGGATACCATTGGCATCAAGTTTTACTACAGCAATTGAACTGCTCGAGTAATTTGCCAGGAATAAAAAATCTTCTCCGGGGGAAAGTGAAATATAGCACGGGCCGCCGGCAGGAACAAGCAATTCATTTACTTTTTCAAGGCTTCCTTTTTCAGCATTATATTTCATCGTTGTAAGACCACCTCCATTTACGCCTTTAAAGGTCATCACTTCATCGGCTGCATATATGAGAGATCTCCTTTTTGAAATACAAAAATATGAAGGACTGGGGCCAGCATCAGCTTCAGAGAGTAGCTTAAATGTTCCCGATTCTTTGTTTAGGTCAAATACAAACAAACCATTTCCGCCTGTTTCGGTGTATCGTCCTGCAAATAAACGTACAGGCTGGCTGTAGGATTTAACAGTGATCATCAGTAAAAAAACAACAACAAAGATGCGGAGAAAGATTTTTTTCATGGCGGGAGAATTATGCATCAGATTCGCGATAAGCTGCTATAACCCTTGCTTCACCGTCCTTGCCTTTTATATGCATACCATGTTCCATACATAGAACACCCTGATATTTAAGGCTATAAATATGTTTAAATACATTCTTAAAGTTGATCTCCCCGGTTGTTGGCTCATTTCTGCCCGGATTATCACCCAGATGGAATGCAGCAATTTCACTCCAGGCTGCATCGATATTGGGTATTAGATTCCCTTCTGTAATCTGTTGATGGTAGATATCGTCAACAATTTTACATACAGGTCTGTTAACGGCCCTGCAAATAGAATAAGCCTGCGGGATACCTGTCAGAAATAAACCAGGATGATCGTGTATAGTGTTAAGCGGTTCAAGAACGATAGTCAGTCCAGCCGGATCCATAATATCACAACAATACCTTAGGTTATCAATAACGTTTGCCGTTTGGAATTCGCGTTGTAGTTTTTCATCATATCTCCCGGGAACAACGAGTGCCCATTTAACGCCTGTCCTTTTTGCAACTTCAACGCCTTCTTTCATCTTGCTCACTAGCATCTGCCTCGTTTCGTCATTATTCAAAACGAATGATGTTACTGCGAAATCGGCATAGAGTACAAATGGTCCGAGTTCCATACCCCGGCGGAGCATCTCATTGGCAATCTTTTCCTGATCTGCAGCGGGTCGGTTCATAAGGCCATTGTCAAACATAGCCCTGAAACCCATATCATAGCAAAATTTTATGTTATCTATGAGATCCTCGCCTGCATGCTCACGAAACATACCAAAGCCGGGCGCATATTTCAATTTGAAAGGTGCAGCAGCATCGGTTATTTTCTGATTTTTCAGGAATGGAGTCGTGCCAAAAACTGCAGGAGCAGCTAAGATAGCGGCTCCTGTAGCAGTGGCGTTTTTTATGAAGGTTCTTCTGGAACTATTCATGCTTTGATTATTTCTTTTTTTCAGTTTCCGGAACATAAGCAAGTCCGGGCAAAGGTATTGATTTATCTATGTCAACTGGACCCATAGCAAATACTGATGGTCCCAGTTTAAGATCGGAGTTCATCATTTCTTCATAGGTAGTTTCTTTGCCCGTGTAAGCTGAGATACGACCCATGATCGCCATCATTGTAGAAATAGCGGTAGTTTCAGCCTCATTTATTGGTGTATTTGTTCTGATTGCTGTAACCAGATCAATATGTTCCTGAACGTAAGGGTCTACCATTTTACTTTTTGATGGTTTACCATTTTCATCATTTGGATAAGCATATTTCCAGGTCACAACATCTTTCAGGTCTTTTATATATATATCCTGGCCCTGTGACAAGAATGCAGAACCTTTACTTCCCTGAATTCTTTCACTTACATTATCCTTACATCCGTCAATCTGACGGCACATGCTGGTGAAATGCCTGCCATCTTCAAATTCAAAATCCACGCTGAAATTATCATACTGATTTCCGGTTACTCTTCTGATTCTTGATCCAAAACCAACAGATTTTACGGGATGTGTACCGGTGAACCAGTTCATTACGTCGAGGTTATGAACATGCTGTTCAACAATATGGTCTCCTGAAAGCCAGGTCCAGTTAACCCAGTTTCGGATCATATATTCCATCTCACTCCATGAAGCATTGGGGTCGCGATGCCAGAGTTTTCCTCCGTTCCAGTATACATTACCGCTCACAACATCACCAATTGCACCTTCACTTACCTGTTGCCATGCAGCTATATAGTCGCGCTGATGACGACGCTGTGTCCCGGTAACGATTGATAGTTCCATCCCTTTTGCTTTTTGTGATGAAGCCATAACTGATCTTGCGCCTACTGGGTCGACACAAACAGGTTTTTCAGCAAAGACATGTTTTTTAGCTGCAATTGCTGCTGCAAGATGCTCAGGCCTGAAGAATGGAGGCGTTGCCAGGATTACGAGATCGACACCTGCATCAAGTACTTTCTGATATGCATCGAAACCTACGAAACACTTTTCAAGAGGGACATCCTGTCCCTTTTGCTTTTGAATCGCAGCTCTGCAAGAGTCAACACGATCCTGAAATGTATCACCTAATGCAACAATCTGAAGATTTGGTCCTGCACTGAGGAAATTAATTGCTGCTCCGGTACCACGCCCGCCGCAACCAATCACTCCTGCTCTGATAACCGGTCCGTCGGGTGCCTGATCGAGCATTGTAGGTACAGCAACAACTTTTTTTGTTTCACGTGAGCAACCAGTAATTAAAGAGGGTATTATAATACTTGCAACCCCTGCTGTAGTTGCTTTTCCAAGAAAATTACGCCTTGATAGATTTTTCATATGATTTGGTTTAAGAATACTGATAAATATTGATTATGTAACTTGGTCAGGAATGTATTCAAATGTAAACATAGGCTTTTAAAAAACCAAAATAATCTATGCCTATTAATATCCAAAATCTTACTTTGACTCGTCATTCCCGGTTTTTGCATCAAATTCACAAACAACTCTGAAACCGACATGGAAGCAATCGGAGTACCACCAGATACTCTTTGGCATCTGAGGATCCGTTTTCAACCAGGCCTCCGTCTTTGTAAAATCCCGGGCTGCACTTCGCAC
>JBBRSO010000026.1:0-34639 GCA_038245405.1 Bacteroidales bacterium | reverse complement strand
CGATAGAAGGTAATGCACTGGCAAAAGCCAGATATGTTTTTAATGCTGCCGGATTGAATGTGTTCGCCGATGATACCGGACTTGAGGTTCATGCTCTTAACGGTTTACCCGGAGTACATTCCGCGCGGTTTGCAGGTGAGATGAAGGATCCTTCTGCAAACATTGAAAAAGTGATGTCGATGCTTAACGGTAAAGATGACAGGAGCGCCCGGTTCAGAACTGTAATTGCGCTGATTGTGGGTAAAAAAGAATATCTCTTTGAGGGTATTGTTAATGGTGTAATCATAAAGGAAAAAAGAGGAAGTGGAGGATTTGGATACGACCCGGTTTTTATCCCGGATGGCAAATTACTAACATTCGGACAAATGGATCTGTCTGAAAAAAATACAATATCGCACCGTGCCCGGGCGTTTGAAAAATTAAAAGAATTTTTACTTCACTATAATGAATAGGTTTCTGATAATAAGTGCTTTACTCTTCTTCCATCTAATTACATCAGGCCAGACACCCGTTGGTTCATGGTCAGATCATCTGTTATATTCATCGGCTGATTGTATTGCAATAAGTACAGATGAGGTATTTGCATCGACCGGATCATCACTTTTGATTTATAACAAGGCTTTCTCCGAATTAAAGAAAATGTCGCGGGTAAATGGCCTCTCAGAAACAGGGATAAGCTCTATTTCATGGTCGGATGAAAACAGTACCCTCATAATTGCGTACTCGAGCACCAATATTGATCTTCTCATGAATAATGTAGTCTATAATATCCCTGACATCAACAGAAAATATATCCCGGGGAAGAAAGTGATAAACAGGATCAGGACAACCGGTAAATATGCATACGTGGCTTGCAGCTTCGGCATAGTGGTTATAGATCTTATAAAGAAGGAAGTATATGATACATGGAAGCCTGGTAGAGATTCTGAAAGTACAGAGGTTTATGATATCGCATTCGGAAATGGTACCATATTCGCAGCAACTGAGATGGGAGTTTTTTCAGCCACGAGTACAAATCAGGGATTATCGTATTTCGGAAACTGGAATCAAATAAACAATCCGATGGGAAAGTACACAGCGTTAGTTTTCTCGGGATCAAAGCTGTATGCGAATCTATCTGATCCAAACAAGGTAGGAGATCATGTTTATGTATTCGATGGAAACAACTCCCTATTCCAATACAATCAGGGGATATTTTACAATTCATTCGATAATGCACAAAATGGTTTTACACTATCTTCCTCATCTCTTGTAAGGTATTTTGGTTCAAATGGTTCACTTATAAAGACAATTTCTTCCGTTGGCCAGGGAACACCGGATATATCTCAGGCTATCGTTGATGGTAATAATGATATATGGATAGCTGACAGAAATTCCGGCCTGATAAAAGGAGAAAATCTGACCGGTTTTACAGTTTTATCACTACCCGGGCCTGTCACAAATAATGCATTCAGCATCAGTTCTACAAATGGGAAGACAATAATCACCGGCGGAGCCACTAATGCCTCATGGAATAACCAGGGCAGACAACTGCAGATTTCAATATATGAAAACAACACCTGGAGCTCAATATCAAGCACTTCAGTATTGGATCCAATGAGATCCCTGACTGACCCTGGCAATTCAAATCATTTTTTTATTTCAAGCTGGGGAGGCGGATTACTTGAATATGAAAATAATAAACTTGTTAAACAGTATACCGAAGTCAATTCACCATTACAGACAATTATTCCTGGAAGTGCATATGTAAGGATATGCGGTATGGCGATGGATGAATCCAAAAACCTCTGGATTACCCAAACAGAGGTTCCGGGTAGTATTAAAGTTCTGAAACCTGATGGGACCTGGATTGTCAACCCAATCACAATAAGCGCTCCAACAATAGGTGATATAATTATTACGACTCTGGGTCAAAAGTGGATTGTTCTGCCCAGAGGTTATGGACTGTTTCTCCTTGATGATAACAAAACACCAGATGTTTTCACTGATGACAAGTCGCTGAAGATCCTCGTAAAAGATACGGAAAACCAGCCTATCCCGGTAACTTATTCAATAGCTGAAGATCTTGAGGGGAATATCTGGGTGGGAACCGATCAGGGCCCGGTTATCTATTTCAATCCTCAGAATATGTTTGATGGCGATCCAAAAGCCAACAGGATTAAGATTCCTCGCAACGATGGTACAGATAATGCAGATATTGTTCTGAAAACTGAAACTATCACAGCAATAGTTGTTGATGGAGCTAACAGAAAGTGGCTTGGTACTTCCGCCTCTGGTCTATATTTGCTTTCTCCTGATGGTACAAAACAGATCCTTAACTTCAATGAAAAAAACAGTCCCCTGCTCTCAAACTCGATTGTAAGTCTGGCCCTGGATAATAAGTCGGGCGAGGTATGGATCGGAACCTCCAGAGGAATTCAATCATACCGTGGCAATGCCACCGGGGGTCAGGAAAAATTCTCTAAGATCCTGACTTTCCCTAATCCCGTAAGAGAAGATTTTACCGGCAACGTGACCATAACAGGTCTCATGACCGGCACACAGATAAGGATCACCGATATTAGCGGCAACCTTGTTTATGAGACAGTTTCAGATGGAGGACAGGCTACTTGGGATCTGAAAACTTATAATGGGAAACGGGTGGCAACAGGAGTCTACCTGGTGTTCTGCGCCAGCAAGGATGGTTCCCGGGCCGCTGTGGCAAAAATGCTGGTGATAAAATAGGAATAGTCGCCACCATTCACTACAACAATGTAATCATGCTTTGAATGCGTTCGATCTGTAATTGTTTATTTACCTCGCGGAGACTTCTTGCGGTTTTTGTAAAGTATTGATGCCCTGAAATAAATTTAACCTGCAGTTTATTCCAGTCATTAAGTGATCCGATTTTATTCTGTGCTTTTAACTCTTCATAAAGCGTATTTGAAACCGGAATAAAATCAGTTCTCCCAAGGTAATCAAGATCAGAATCACATATAATATTTTCCAGGAGATTTGTTGGTCGTGGCGGTAATTTTGTCGACATTATCAAAGCACATATGCTTTCAATCTGATCGTTTGAATAATTGAAGCCAGGGAGTATTTCCTTGGCGATCTGAGTACCGTAAAATTCATGATTGTCGTAGGCTACTACATGACCTGCATCGTGAAATAATGCTGCAGTCTTTAGTATCAATATCTCCTCATCAGAGCAACCCTCAGCCCAACCTATTAATTCCACTTCAGTTACTACATCTACTGTATGCTTTACATTATGGTAAAAGAGATACCCGGGGAGGTCCATCTCCAGTTTATCCAATATCATTTCCTGTATGTCGGTGAACTGGATAAGACCAAATTTAATCCTGAATAAATCATTGGGAATTATACCATCCCCGCCTAGTGAGAATTCAGGTTTTAAGCCTTTAACCCTGTACATCTGGAGGTCATCCTTATACTTCACGGGTAGTCTGCCATAATACTCGCAATCAAAAAACTCTTTCACGAGCTCGTAGCTCATAATTGAAATAAGAACCATGCCGCTTTCAGAAACCGTTTCAATACGGCTTGCTATGTTCACAGTATCTCCCTTTATATCATAATTGATCTTTTTTCTTCCTGATATTGCTGCAGTAACCGGACCGGAATGCACTCCAATCTTCAGTTCCCAGATTCTTTTTTCGCCCCGCCTTTTACTTTCAAATCCTTCAAGAAAATTTCGCATCTCAAGGGCTGCCATTACCACATCAACCGGATTTGTTATGTTTTTTATCGGAATACCACCGGCACACATGTAAGTATCACCGATGGTTTTGATCTTTTCAATCCTATATTTTATAACTATGTTTTCAAATGCAACATTTACCTCATCCAGCTCGTCCATCACTAATGAAGAATCCATTCCTTCTACAATACGTGAAAACCCATGAATATCAGCAAAAAGAACAGTCGCCATATTGAACTTAAGCGATCTTTCTTTCTTTTCTCCCTCAATAGTTTCCTTTTTGCTTTCCGGAACAATTTTCTCATAAAGGATTCTGAGCTTCTGATTATCCCTAACCAGCTTCTCATTCATTTTCTCCAGCTGTCTTACATGTTCCTCAAGATCCTGATTCTGTTTAGCAAGCCTGGCCACTCTTCTTACGAGCTCTTCATAATCTGATACAGACATAGTTTTGTTGATTGGTCAGTAAATATAATGATTTCCGCTTAAAAACCCTTATATCTATAATTCCTGGATGGCATTGGCAGTCAAGCTAAGAAAACCACCCCGGCCCGGAACCAATTTTTTAGTATTTCCGTAAATTCGTATCCGGGCCACCCCTCCTTTGAAAGGAGGGGAAATTTAACCGATTGTAATTCTGTACTTTACATCTTAAGTTGACGGCTATGGGGAAGGGGGTGAGTTTGTGGAGCATTAAGATAAATCCCGCTTCAAATGAGATGTGTATAAGAGTAGTCAAAAAAAGGAGGGGATATTTATATTTATCCTACTAATTTCGGTTAAATTCCCTAACTTGATGGCTATGCCATTTAGGGGACTTAAAAACCTGCATTAATTATAATTTTGAAAAATACTTTAACAATTATGCTTGAAAAGACACGCGGAATAATACTTCATCAGATAAAATATACCGATTCGGGTATCGTTTCGCATATCTATACAAGGAAATTCGGAAGACAATCATTTCTTATCAGGGGAATGAGAAGTAAAAAAACCGGCAGACATAATATTCTCTTTCAGCCGCTTTTTATTCTCGATCTGGAACTGAATTACAAATCTTCCCACGAAATGCAGAACCTCAAGGAATTTTCAGTATTCTTTACTCCTTATGATATCTATTCAAACATAAAAAAGAGTGCAGTTGCAATTTTTCTCGGTGAAGTACTTGCCTCCGTTCTGAAAGAAGAGAGCCCGCATGAGGAAATGTTCGACTACATTGAAAAGTCAATTATTTATTTCGACAACTGTGGAGAAGGCTATGCAAATTTCCATATTGCATTTCTTGCCGGTTTAAGCAGTTTTCTGGGATTCGAGCCTGGCCTACCGACATCTGAATCTGATTCATTCTTCGATATGCAAAATGGCGTTTTTGTCCCTATCCCTCCTGTCCATGGCAACTACGCAAACGAAGAAATCAGTAGTATCCTTGCCGAATTTTTCATTTCATCATATGACTTGATTTCCAATATTTCGCTTACAGGAATACTCCGGAACGATGTACTTGAAACACTTTTGAGATTCTACTCGCTCCATCTGCCGGGGTTAAAAAAGATAAAATCTCTCGAAGTTCTTAAGACAGTCTTCACTTTATAAAAACATAATGTTTTTTATCTATCTTTAATGTCAAACCTCTTTTAGAATGGCGATTATTCCTTCGATAGTCAACTGGCTCAATAATAAGCGCATAGACCAGATAGAGATTTTTAAAAAATTCCCTCTTGAAACCCAGAAGGAAACTCTTTACAAGATACTGGCGAAAGCAGCAAAAACAGAATGGGGGGTAAAATATGGTTATTCATCTATTAGTTCAATCAAAGAATATCAGTCAAGATTTCCTGTACAGAGCTATGAAGACTTAATACCCTATGTTGACAGATTAAGAAAGGGTGAATCGAATCTCCTATGGCCGGGTGAGATAAAATGGTTCGCAAAGTCATCTGGCACAACTTCTGCAAAAAGTAAGTTTATCCCAATGAGTCGCGAGGCTCTTGAAGATTGCCATTACAAGGGCGCAAAGGATATTCTTGTTATTTATTCAATGCAAAAACCCGATACCAGGATTTTCTCAGGAAAAGGGTTAACTCTTGGCGGAAGCCACAGGATGAATCAGTTCAGCAACGACTCATTATATGGTGATCTCTCAGCCATCCTCATTGAAAATGCACCTTTCTGGGTCGATATCATCCGGACCCCTAAACAGAAGATAGCCCTACTCGAAGATTTTGAGGAAAAGCTGAACCTCATCACAAAATCAACTGTAAATGAAAATGTGACCAGTATTTCAGGTGTTCCTTCATGGTATCTTGTTCTGATAAAACAGATATTATCATATACCGGAAAAGATAATCTGCTCGACGTCTGGCCAAATCTGGAAGTATTTTTTCACGGCGGTATAAGCTTTACACCATACAGGGATCAGTATAAAAAACTTATTAAAGGAGACCAGATGAATTATATGGAGACATATAATGCCTCAGAAGGGTTCTTCGGGATACAGGATGATCCTGATAAGAGCGATATGCTCCTAATGCTTGATTACGGAATATTTTACGAATTCATTCCGGCAGACAGGATTAATTCAGATAATGCCCCGGTTTATACCATAACAGAAGTTGAAGCAGGGGTTAATTATGCAATAATCATTTCGACAAATGGTGGTCTGTGGCGTTATATGATGGGTGATACAATAATATTTACATCCCTTGATCCTTTCCGCTTCAGGATTTCGGGACGCACAAAACATTTTATAAATGTATTCGGGGAAGAAGTGATTATTGACAATGCTGAAAAAGCTCTCGAACTGGCATGCAGAGACACTGGTTCAGAAATTGCGGAATATACTGCCGGACCAGTATACATGAGTACACTATCAAAAGGTTCACATGAGTGGATAATTGAGTTCGAAAAAATACCTCCGGACATGGATATCTTCACTAAAAAGCTTGATGATTCACTAAAATCGGTAAACTCCGATTATGAGGCAAAAAGGCATAAAGATCTGAATCTCGAAATGCCGTTGGTACACTCTGTGCCAAGAGGAACGTTTAACAAATGGCTGAAAACAAAAAATAAATGGGGTGGCCAGAATAAAGTGCCCAGATTATCCAATACACGCGAATATCTTGAGGATCTCTATCTGATGGCAGGAATAAAAAAATAAAAAATCGTCGGAATTGTAAGAAAAACACAGGATACTTATTTATTTAAATCAATGATTCCTTATCATTTTTTATTAATTTTATAAACTGTAATAAATAACAAACAGAAGATGCATATAGCTATAGCAGGAAATATCGGATCGGGTAAAACTACACTGGCCGGTCTTCTTGCAAAACAATACGGGTGGATTCCTCATTATGAAGATGTCGACGATAATCCTTATCTCAACGACTTCTACGAAGATATGCAACGATGGTCTTTTAATTTGCAGATCTATTTCCTTAATTCACGTTTCAGCCAGATACTTGAAATAAGAAAATCGGATAAAACAATTGTTCAGGACAGGACCATCTATGAGGATGCTTACATTTTTGCGCCCAATCTTCACTCGATGGGTCTTATGTCGACTCGTGACTTCGATAATTATTCAGCTCTTTTTAAATTGATGTGTTCACTGGTAAAACCACCTGATCTTCTTCTATATCTAAGAGCTTCTGTACCTACTCTGGTAAATCAGATTCAAAACCGTGGCAGAGAGTATGAAAGTTCAATCCGTATCGATTACCTGAAAAGATTAAATGAGAGATATGAGGCATGGATCGAAACATATAACCTTGGTAAGGTCCTTATTATCGAAGCTGATCATTATAATTTCCCAAACAACAGTGCTCATCTGAGTGAGGTTATGGATAAGATAAATGCTGAGCTCCACGGGCTTTTTTAATTCTAAATTTTCTTAAAATGAAAACATTCAAGTCATTGTTTTTGATGCTTATTGCTGTTTTCTCTATTACAGCAGGTATTCAGGCACAGCCTGATCTGAACCAATTTGCACCGGTTGATCCTGAAATCAGAACAGGAAAACTCAGTAATGGTCTTACGTATTTTATCAGGAACAACAAAGAGCCTGAAAAGAGAGCAAGCTTTTATATAATTCAGAATGTTGGAGCTATACTGGAAAATGATGATCAGAATGGTCTCGCACATTTCCTGGAACACATGGCATTTAACGGAACCGAACATTTCCCTGACAAGGGTATCATCAGCAGTCTCGAAAAACATGGCGTAGCATTTGGTAGTAATATAAATGCCTATACTGGTTTTGATGAAACGGTATATAATCTTAGTGACGTACCCGTAGATGCTCCGGGCCTCGTTGATTCATGTCTTCTGATTCTGAATGACTGGTCACATTATCTGACTCTTTCCGATAAGGAGATTGATTTGGAACGCGGTGTGATCAGTGAAGAATGGAGAACAAGCAAAACTGCATCCCGGCGAATGATTTTCGAAGTTATTCCGGTTATCCTGAAAGGATCAAAATACGCGGTAAGAGATATCATCGGCAATATTGATGTGATAAAAAATTTCTCGCCTAATACATTACGCGATTATTATCATCAGTGGTATCGTCCCGATCTTCAGTCAATTGCTATTGTAGGTGATATAAATGTCGATGATGTTGAAGCAAAGATCAAAACACTTTTCTCCAAAATCCCTGCAAGTCAGAATCCCACCCCACGGCTTATGGTTAAAGTGCCATACCATAAAGAGACAAATTTCATTCTGGCTCAGGACAAGGAAGCTCCGCAGACTTCCGTATCAGTAGTTGTACTTCACGATGCTGTACCGGCTGAGAAAAAGAATCTGAAGTATCTTCGCGATTCTCATATACTTTCCCTTATGAACTCGATGATTAATACAAGAATCAACGAGCTTTTACAGAAAGAAAATCCTCCGTTTGTAAGTGGCTCAGTATCATACGACGGATATTATGCAAGAGATTATGATGCATTCACAATATATGCCACAGCACGAAAAAATGAAGAAGGTACTGCACTCGAAGCTGTCTATACAGAAGCTGAAAGAGCAAAGAAATTTGGATTTACAAAGGGAGAGCTCGACAGGGCAAAAGCAAAAATGCTTTCAGATTATGAGAACCGGTTTAAACAAAAAGATAAAATTGATAATGATACCTATATAGGAGGAATACAAGGCTTTTTCCTGACAGGTGAACCCCTTACTTCCATGGATTTCGATTTTGATTTCCTCAAAAAGGTGATTGATGGCATAACACCTGAAGAGACATCAGCACGTTTTAAGGAGGTTATGATTGATGAAAACCGGACCATTGTAGTCCAGGGTCTTGAAGGACCTGATATTAAGCATATTACTGAGCAGGAAGCACTTGATATCCTCAACAAGGTACAAAATTCTACACTTACAGCCTACCAGGATAAGGCTCTGAGCCAGTCGTTGATTAAAGATGATCTGAAAGGGTCTGAAATCATTAAAACTGTATTGTTGCCACAATTTGACGCTGTTGAATGGACCCTGGGAAACAATACAAAGGTCATCTATAAACGTGTGAGCTATGAGAAAGATAATATTATACTTTCTGCTTTCAGCTTTGGCGGCATCTCAAAGCTCGATAATGATCTTGTTCTTCCCGGAAATCTTATCTCCGCAGTAGCTCCCATGTATGGCGCAGGCGATTACGATAATGTCACACTTCAGAAAATGCTGGCTGGTAAAAAGGCAAATGTGACAATTGGTCTCAGCGAAACCGCCGAATCCATTTCCGGAACATCAACTCCAAAAGATTTTGAGACTATGATGCAGCTACTTTATCTTCGGTTTGCTCATCCACGATTCGACAAAGTTGCTCATGATGCAATCATCGGCAGATTTGCCGGAATGATAGCGAATATGGAAAAAGATCCCAATAAGATAAAAAGTGATAGTATCTCATTAATAACTACCGGCTATAATGCCAGAACTCCTTTGCTTACAAAAGAGTCCATAAGCAAAATAACGCTCGATGAGATTCAGAAAATTTACACCGATCGTTTCAACGGGGCTGATGAGTTCACGTTCTTCATAGTTGGAAATATTGGTAAAGACACTGTTATGACAATGGTAAAAAAATACATTGGTTCGCTGCCATCAGCAGGACGAAAGGAGAGCTGGATCGACAGAAAAGTTGAACAGCCAAAGGGTCGGATTACGCGCGAGATAAGCCTGCCGCTTACCATTCCAAAATCGACTGTTGTTATCTCTTTCGCAAAACAAATGAAGTACAGTCCTTATAACTATCTCGGTCTCGAGGTTATTAAAGGAATCCTCGATCTGGTGTATACTGAAAAGGTAAGAGAAGATAAAGGCGGAACATATGGTGTAGGAGTATCGCTTTCCGAACAAAAGAGACCAACTCAGCTTGCGGAAGGGATGATCAATTTTGACTGTGACCCGGCCAGGGCGAATGAGTTGAAGGCAATTATTTATAATGAGTTGGATAATCTAATGAAGAATGGTCCTTCACAGCAGAATCTCGACAAATCCGTAAATAATATTCTCAAAACCAGGGAAGAGAATAAGATGCATAATGCTTACTGGAGCAGCATTTTAAGCAGGTACTATAGTTATGGGATCAATTCAAATGATCCGGCTAACTACGAAAACATCCTTAAGGCTTACAAAATTAAGGATATCAAGAAGATAGCCACCGAAATGTTCAAGAAGCCGGATGTTGTGGATCTGATTTTCAAACCCGTAGCAGAACCGGCAAAATAGCGTAAAGGCTGAGAATAAGGCTTAGGTTAAGAGTGTTCAACCTCAACCTCATCCTCAACCTCAACCTTAACCTTAACCTTAGTCTTTGATCCTTTTGAATAAAATGCTAACTTTCGTTTTGTAATTAAGCAATTCATCATGAGTTCAACAAGAAGAGATTTCATCAAGACAGCCTCTGTTTTGGCGGCAGGCAGTGTTATACCCTATAACGCAATATCAAAATCCAGGTTGGCTGTTTCGCCCAGCGATAAAATCAGGGTAGGTCTCATCGGAGCGCATGGACAGGGTTTTAGCGATCTTACTTCCTTCCTAAAGAATCCCGAAATCGACTGCGTGGCTTTATGCGACATCGATCGGAATGTCCTTAACAGCCGTACTGATGCACTTATGAAAATGGGCTTGCCCAAACCAAAACTTTACGTTGATTACCGGAAGATGCTTGAAGATAAAAATATAGATGTCATTATCAACGGAACTCCCGATCATTGGCATTGTCTTATTCTTGCGGATGCACTCGAAGCAGGCAAGCATGCTTATATTGAAAAACCTGTTGGCAATTCCATTGCAGAGATTAACATTATGCAAAGGGCTGTAAAAAAGCATGGCAAAATTGTACAGGTTGGTCAGTGGCAGAGAAGCCAGCCTCATTTTGTTGATGCCATTAATTTTGTAAAATCGGGTAAATTAGGCCGTATTCGTACCTGCAAGGCGTGGTCGTATGTTGATTGGAAGGGTGCCGTCCCGAAAGTTCCTGATTCACCTGTTCCTGAGGGCGTAGATTATGATATGTGGCTGGGGCCAGCACAAAAACGACCATTTAATAAAAACCGTTTTCATTTCACATTCAGATGGTACTGGGATTATGCAGGCGGTCTGATGACTGACTGGGGAGTCCATCTGATTGATTACATACTATATGGTATGGGTGTAAGCGTGCCGGTATCGGTAATGGCTATGGGAGGTAAATATGCTTTCCCTGATGATGCTATGGAAACACCCGACACGATGACCGCAGTTTACGATTTTAAAGACTTTACGATGATCTGGGAACAAACCATAGGGATTGGTCTTGGTAACTGGAAGAGACCTCATGGAATGTCTTATATAGGAGAGAATGGAACATTGGTGCTCGACCGAAACGGCTGGGAAGTTTTTCCGGAAAAACAAAGAATGGAGGCTTTGCCCGTTCAGAAAAATGTTGGTGACGGACTCGACCTCCATGTAAAGAATTTCCTCGAATGTTTGAAAAACAATACTCCGCAGAAGCTGCACGCAGGAATTAATGTAGGCCGCGATGTGGCGCTTGTAGCACAAATGGGAAATATAGCCTTCCGCACTGGAGAAAAGGTAAACTGGGATGATTCAAAACAGACCTTTCAAACAAGCACGGCGAATAAATTAATAACACCCGAATATCACAACGGCTGGAAATTGCCAAACTATTAGATAATTGATACCATCATCTGCATTTTTGAAAAAAACTGCGATTCTATTTTGCAAAATCCCTTGAAGCAGTGGTTACTTCATTATGGAACTTTACAGCAAATTATTACATCAACTTCACTCACTGACTTTAGCCCGTTTGAATTTACTGTTATAGGTTACATAAAGGATACCTGTTTCAGAACATATCGCTATCTTATAATCACCTGGGGCAAGGTCATCAATTGTAAAGGTGCAGTTCACTTTTATGGTACCGCCCGGCTTTAATTCTGAAAGATTCCCGGGAAGCTCGAGGTTTTTCTTTGTTTCCATGGAACCATTCTTCAGGAAGGCCAGCTGTAATACAATCGGCAGTTCCTTGTGTCTGAAGTCAATGCTGTACGGATAAGGATTAAAAATCTCAAGTTGAATTGTGTTCTCGCCTGAAACTTTGAATGAGTACTGATTTTCTCTAAGGATCACACATTCTTTCTGAAGAGATTGGAAATTCTTAAATACAGTTACAAACAGAGAGTCTCCATTTGTAAGAATTTCCTTTGTAAGGTGCGTCTTATAGAAATCATCAAAATAATGAGGCACATATAAGACTTCCTTCCCATGCACCATCTCTTCGTAAGGCCAGATATCATATTGCGTTTTGCGGTAATTAAGATTGTCGAGTGTATAGGCAAGCTTACCTGTATAAAAAGTATAGACAGCGGCCCTCTGGTATGAATTTGTGAAAACGACAGGACGATCGCCTGCAAGTTGACTTATATCTTTTACCCATTGCTTTTTATTGTGAAATTCATTTTTAAAAATATGAAGCGGAAGAAAATCAATGGAGGCGCCTATTCGGGCAAATAATATTATCGGGAATATAAAGATCGTAACCCATTTCAGATAGCTTTTAACCCACGGTCTGAATGTCAGGTTATTGAACAGAATCATCACCATTGGAATACAAATAACTGCATTCCATTGAGGTTCGACACGGTAACGGAAACTTGAGATAAAAAAGAAAACAAAAAACCCCATTATTATAAAGTAAAGAGCTCTGTTAAAGAGATCTTTTGCCCTTACCTTAATCATGATCCAGATCAGAAGTGTGAAAATAAAAGGATTGTGAAAAAAATACTGTCCTACAAGGTATTCAGGAACATGAGCCGGATTAAATTGCGACACCCTATCGACAAGATGATAGCGAAATGAGGGAAAGTCATTTGAAAATTGCCATAAGAGATGAGGAAAAAACAGCATGAGGGCCAGAAATGCTGCAGCATAAAATTTAATATTCTTCAGTAGGCGGGGGTTTGAGAGAATAACAAGGATTATCAGAAGTCCACCGTGATATTTGCTGTACATAAGAGCAGCAATTGAAATGCTCATCAGCATCGCATCTTTCCAGGAATTTTCTTCAAGGAATCTTTTATATGTAAAAAGAAAGACTGCTGAAAATAAGAGCAAGGGTGCATCAGGAGTAGCAAAAAAACTATAAATATTAAATACAGGAAGAAGCACTACCAGCATAAAAAATATCAGGATATAGCTGCTTTTCCCCTTCTCCGGCTGATCAGACAGCAGCCACATTAGCCTTAGGGTGATGAGCTGACTTAGCACAACTACAATCCTTACTCCCAATTCATTATGAAAAAAGAAATATCCGATTTTAATCATAGACGCGATCATCGGAGGATGATCAAAATATCCCCAGGCAAGATTTCCGGAGTACATCCAGTAATAGGCTTCATCATTATTCAGGGGAGTCAGACGTGCCTGGAATAAATTAAGGACTGCCCATGCAGTGAGGAATAAGGTGAAAGGATTTAAGAGAAATCCTTTTATTCTGTTATTCATTTTTCGCCAAGAATAGACTCAATCTTTTTTAGTTCATCCTCACTGAAGCTTAGATTTTTCAGTGTTTCCAGGTTATCATCAAGCTGGGCTACGCTGCTTACACCAATAAGCACCGAGGTAATGCGTTCATCCTTAAGAAGCCATGCGATTGCCATCTGGGCAAGTGACTGTTTTCGTTTTGAAGCGATTTCGTTCAGGCGCTGGGCCTTTAAAACTTTTTCTCCTGTAACATCTTCAACTCTTAAAGCTCCATTGGGATTTGAAGCCCTGGAGCCTTTAGGTATTCCTTTTAGATATTTATCGGTAAGCAACCCCTGAGCAAGTGGAGAGAAAGGTATACACCCTATTCCGGTTTCTTCAAGCACATCGAGAAGACCATTCTCCACCCACCTGTTAAACATCGAATATTTTGGCTGGTGAATAAGGCAGTTCACCCCCATTTCCTTTAATATTGCTGCTGCTTTTTTTGTGGTGTCGGGAGGGTAGCTTGAGATCCCTGCATAAAGTGCCTTGCCCTGATGAACTGCTTGTGCAAGAGCTCCCATTGTTTCTTCAAGAGGTGTCTCCGGGTCAGGTCGGTGCGAATAGAAAATATCGACATATTCGAGATCCATACGTTTAAGACTCTGGTCGAGGCTGGCCAATAAATATTTCCGTGATCCGTAATCGCCATATGGCCCGGGCCACATCTCCCATCCTGCTTTTGTAGAAATTATCATCTCATCCCGAAGATTGCTAAAGTCCCTTTTCAGAATCTTTCCGAAATTCTCTTCCGCAGAACCGGGAACAGGACCATAATTGTTTGCAAGGTCAAAATGAGTTATCCCAGAATCGAATGCTCTCCACAAGATCTTTCTGAAATTCTCAAAGATATCTACAGATCCGAAGTTATGCCATAAGCCCAGCGAAATCTCGGGCAGCCTGATACCACTTTTACCGCACCGGCGGTAATTCATATTTTCGTAACGATTATCAGAAGGAGTATAGCTCATAATGGTGTTTATATTAATATTTTATATGAATAACATCGGTTGTAAATGAAAAAACGAAATAGTACAGATTGCTATTCCAAAGTTAAACAATTTAAATCACTTAATAAGTAATACACACCTTACAAGTAACAGTCAGATCAAAATGTTTTCCAATCTGTATCTGGAAAAGCTGTCAACAAAAAGGTCTATCATCCGAACTTCATTTACGGGATCAATGGATAAGCAGGAAACTACTCTCTGGATTTATTTGTCCATACCTATTTAATTATAAGCGTCTTTTGATTTTATGATTTGATTTGCTCAATAGCTTTGTGAGAAATCAGATTTAACCCTAAAACGTTCGATAAGTGCATAGCTACTACAGGGATATAGCAAAAAAAACAATCCTTTCTTAGGGGGTCAATATGTCGGAATGACAGACAATAATTTCTCCCAGGAGGGTCAACTTAAAACTGAATATACAACAGGTTAATATTGTCAAAAAGGAAACCATGCTTAAAGTTTCTGTAAAAAATTTAAGTTGACACTACTGAATGCAAGTAACTAATTGTCATGCAATAAAGTCAAGTATCATTCTTTAGTTATAATCATTGTAACTTCTACATCTTTCAGGTTATAGGTAACCGGGTATTCAGGTAATGGCTTCACTTCTAATATTGTCCATTTATAACCTGCAATTGTGAAAGGATTGCTTTTTCGATTATAAAAATAAATCAGGGTATCAGTTTCCTTATGACCTTGATTTATACTGAAAAAAAAGCTGATATCACCTGCGACAAGACACATATAATCTCTGGGACACCTACCATCATGAATACTATCAATTGTAAACGATAAATTCCAATTGATTTTTGGGTCTCTCCAAACTTTTCGGTGCCGTAATTGATGAATTCGTATCAAGTCTTCCTTAGCTTCGTTACTTAATCTATATTTGGCCATTAAGTAAAGACTTTGATTGTTTTAATATTTGTTCTTTAGTATCACCAGAAAATCCACCACTTTCAGATTTGACTAATTTAGTTCTAATAAAATCAACTTGAACTTGCTGTTTCCTGGCCTGCCGTATCAAATCATTGATAAGTTCACTTTTGCTAGCATATTCTTTGTTACTCACTTGTGCTTTTAACCATTCATCATTTGGTTTCGTGAACGATATACTTTGTCTTGCCATAATATTTTATTTTGATGCAAATGTACACCATTTTCAACTTGGTTTTTGTATACCTTATTAACCCAAGGGCAATATATCCGTTGAAATAAAATGTAATTGTCGTCAGCTCTCTTATATTCATTTTTTATAAATACCTCTGACTTGAGGAAGCAAAGCAAAAAGAATAATAGGTATTGCAAGAAGCATGTAAAACGTTTGTAACCATCCCACACCTTGTACAAATATTGTTTCTACTTGTATCCATATGATTAAGGCAAAAGCAACATAAATACTGAATGACCAAGCCCAATACATATCTTTAAAAAAATTAAAATACTCGGCAAATTTATTTTCAGGTTTTTTTAACAAAGAATATACTAAAAGGCATGGAATGCATCCTAAAATTAAAAATAAAATAATACCTGGAATCATAAAATTAGTAAAAGGGGAATGTTCTAAAATTGATAAAGGTAAACCTCCTAACAATTTTCCCGAAGGTGAAACTATTAAAGCTCCGCCACCGCCGATTGCACTCAATCCGAGAAATGCTAATAAAACAATAAGAATATTTCGTGCTGTTTTCGTTTTCATTATTTTCTAATTATTATTTATGCCTTTCTGTTTTGCAGTTGAGCTAACGGTTAGGCTTTGAATAGTGGCGGATTGAGTGGTTGTCCGCTGTCAACCAACACCAATGCTGATGCGGGCGACAAAACTCCCAATTATGTACTTAAGTCGCCATTATTTATAGCCTTTATTATGCCTTCGTGCTTTATTTTCCTAAAGTTCCAGACTGAGTTTGAGATGTCCGCCAAGCCCTTCGCGAATTATTCGCTTTAGTGTCGAAAGTCGAATGTCACTGGCATTGTTCTCAATTCTGGAAATATAGTTTTTTGTTGTTCCACATTTTAGGGCAAGTTCCTCTTGTGTCAGGTTTTGTTGTTTCCGGGCTTCTTGAATAAGTACACCTATTTTGAAATTCTCGAAATCCTCTTCGTATTTATCTCTTGTCGGAGTGCCTAATTTACCGTATTTCTTGTCCAAATGATCGTCCCAGGAAACAAGATTATTTTCTTGATTTTTCTTCATAATATCTCTTTTTTAAACGTTCTGCTTTTTCGATTTCATTTTTTGGAGTTTTTTCAGTCTTTTTCTGGAAACCATTGAGCAGGATTACCAAATTCTCTTCATCAAAGAAGCATAAAATTCGAAAAATATCGCTGCCTAATTTAATTCTGATTTCAAAAAGTCCTTCAGTCCCTTCAAGGTGTTTAAAAAATTTCTCGGGAACCATTCTCAGAGTCCTTACTAAGCCAATTACCCAATCAATTTTGTCTTGAACTTCAGGTCGTTGAGCGTTATAGAATTCCCAGAATTCTGTTCCGTAAACATAGGTTGTTCGCATAAATTTTTCAATTACCGTGCAAAGTTACCTATTTAGACAACTAATTCCAAATTTTGATAAATTTTTCTAAAAAGCATGATTTTTTTTAGCATGAGGCATAACGTTTGGCGGTATGGGGAGTTGGTGTTGGTGCGGTCAGCACCATGGCGCACTTTTTGCCCGTCGACTTAAGTGTAATTTGTTTTCTTATTATAAACAGAAATCTCATAGAAATCCGCAAAAAGTGTGACAAACCAATTACCTATACCGCTTGTTGAACTAAATCCCGCCTCCGCGGGATAGCTTCTTAAAAATACCCGATTCTTTCCATACTTTGAAATTATTAACCAATAACTTTTAATTATGAGAAAGAAATCGGACTTTACTATTGTAGAGCAGGCTATTATGCTTGTTCCTGAGTTTGATATGGTTGTCCATAAGCTGGAACAACAAAGTTTGACCTTACCCAGGAGATAACTCGTTTCGGTGCCGGTCTTCTTGCCAAAACAAAGCTTACTCCGCTTCAATTAAAGGTGCTTGACAAATTATCAGTCTGTCGTACTGCCTCCCTTGGGGGGCACGAGGAGATATGCCAAAGCTGGGGTTCTGTACGCTACAGTTACAATAGTTGTGGAGACAGACACTGTCCCAAATGTCAGTCTGCAAAACAGGCCTTCTGGATAGATGACCTTATGCAAAATGCTCTTCCAATTAAGCACTACCACATTGTGTTTACAGTGCCTCACCAGCTTAATGCAATTTGTCTGCACAACCAAAAAATGTACTACGACCTGCTCTTCATGTGGTAAAATACCTGGGACAATATACCCATAGAGTTGCTATCACAAACCAGCGTATTTTAAACTGCACATCCTGCCCAGGTAATTTGTAAAGATTAGAAGGTATGGCATTTACAACCACACCGAAAAACGAAATCTAAGGCTGAAATTTGCTGAGCTTGAAAAACCAACCATCGATACTATAATAAAAGATAAGCAACCACCAGAGACCCTCCTGGAGCGATTGGAAAGGCTCACCGGAATTAACCCATGCATATGCCCTGAATGCAAATCAGGTCTGATGGTAAGAGTAAGAGAACTGCCACGGATAAGGTCACCTGTATGGTTCCAGACCATACATCCTTCATCACAACCCTGATTAATAGATTCTTTTTGCACATTATGGAGCAACAGGGAGAGCTATGTCTGACAGCAAACAAAAAGTGGGTAAAAGGCCTGCTATTCAGTCAGCTTTGTACCAAAAAACGGTACTGTTAGCAGAAAAACCTCGGATACTTCAAAGAATGCCACCCGTTATTATCTTCAAAAATCCAACAAAACCTTCAATAAGTACATAGGTCCGGGCCCGGGCGATGTAGTTCAACACGTAATAATCGCTGGGTCTTGCAGACCGCTCATATTCCTATTTATTATGCTGCGTAATTTGTTATAGATCAGATATCTATAGATATTTTTACTTTCCCGCCGAGTCCTTTTTCAACTATGTCATATAAGGTGCTCAACGTTATGTTACTCCCATCATTCTCAACTCTTGAAATATATGTCCTTTTTTTGTCAATGAGTTGGCCTAATTCCTCCTGAGTCATATTTCGCGATTCCCTTGCTTTCTTTAACAAGAGTCCAATTTTAAAAGACTCAGAGTCTCTCTCAAGGGTGTCTCGTCTCACAGTCCCTTTTTCACCATAAACCCGATCTTTGATCTCGGTCCAGGTCGAAATGTCTTTATTATTTTTTGTTTTCATAATACTCTTTCATTAATCTTATTGCTCTTTCAATTTCACTTATCGGTGTTTTCTGCGTCTTTTTCTGAAATCCATTAAGAAGAATTACTAATCGTCCGCTGTCGAAAAAGCAAAAAACCCGCCAAATATTAGTTCCAACTTGAATTCTTGCCTCATAAAGTCCTTTACTCCCGGCAATGAGTTTCAGATAATTCGTAGGAATAATTTCTAAAGTCTCAATAGCCTCCAAAATTTTAAAAATCTTATTCTGAACCTTTATTGGTTGCTTGTTTAAAAAGTCCTCAAAATAAGTTTTATAAGCAATTATCTCTCGGATTTTGTCCATAAGTATTCTTTAAAACAACGAAGGTAACTTAAAAGTTACAATTATCAAAATTGTAGTAAATGGTCAGGTTTTCTTTATTATGCAGCATAACGAGTGTATAACCACAAATCCCTAATATAATTGGGAAATTTTAAATATCAAAATCAAATTTATCCAACGTACTTACTGTCTGGGCTACGTGTTGAGTTCTGGCTGCTGGGTGGTCGCTTAGAACTGAAAAGAAAGTCAACAAAATCAAACCGGTTGAAAACGAGCAGATCCTCAATTAAAAACCGCCTGAAATCATTGATTTTAAGCGGTTATGAGTTTTTATAGATTCGTTTTGGCTCCCCAGGTAAGACTCGAACTTACGACCCATGGATTAACAGTCCATTGCTCTAACCAACTGAGCTACTGAGGAATAAATTTTATTTACACTGATAATATTTGTCCAGAATATCATCTTCTTCTTGATGAAAATTATTCTGATCAATTCTCTGTCTGGTGAAAAATTTCAAAAGAACGTATTCATATTTAGCGTCGCAAAAATAACCGCTTTTGATGAATTAAGCAATATCTTTATCGAAAATTTTTAAAATGGATAGAATACTCGGAATAGGAAACGCACTTGTCGATGTTATGACATTGATAGACAACGATAACGTACTCGGAAAATTTTCTTTGCCAAAAGGAAGTATGCAGCTGGTGGACGGTGAAAAATCAGCTTTAATCAAAGCTGAAACAAGTGGATTTAAACGAAGCCTGGCTTCAGGAGGATCAGCTGCCAACACAATCCATGGTCTTGCAATGCTTGGAGTCGAAACAGGATTTATTGGCTCGATTGGGAAAGACGACACAGGCAATTTCTTCGAAGACGATATGAAAATAGCCGGTGTAAAAACATACTTATCAAAAAGAGATACGGCAACCGGAACTGCTGTTGCTTTGATTTCAAACGACTCTGAAAGGACATTCGCAACACATCTTGGAGCCGCCGTAGAGCTTGTGGCTGACGATCTTAAACCCGAGGATTTTAAAGGGTATAACATACTTTATCTGGAAGGCTATCTGATTTTTAATAAAATGCTTGTAGAACGTGCATGCATCATTGCAAAGGAAAACAAAATGAAAGTTGCCCTCGACCTTGCAAGCTATAATGTTGTAGATGCCAAACTTGAAGATTTCAAAGTGATAATTGAAAAATATGTAGATATCATATTTGCAAATGAGGAGGAGTCGAAATCATTCACAGGACTGCCAGCCTATGAAGCCCTCGGTGTACTCTCCTGTCTGTGCGAGACAGCCATTGTGAAAGTAGGAAAAGATGGGTCTATCATAAAACGAGGTGAAGAAATAATCAAGATCGGTACTATCCCTGTTAACTGTGTGGATACTACTGGCGCTGGCGATCTCTATGCTTCAGGTTTTCTTTATGGCTACGCTGACAGGCTATCCCTCGAAAAATGCGGCGTGTTCGGATCCGTCCTGGCCGGACATGTTATTGAAATTGTGGGTGCCAGAATGGATAAACACAGATGGAAAAAGATTATGAGCCTGCTTAAGGATCAAGCTCTTAACTCAGTAGATTGATTTGACTTCCGCGAATAAAAATATGTAAGTCCATTCATTTCAGTCATATCAACAATATGAAATCCGTATTTCTTTAACCGCCCGGTAATTTCTTTTTCATCGAGATTATGATCTTTTCTGAAATCCAGAAAATTATTGAACCTCGAATATAACCCTGAAATAAGATTATCGGTCGTCAGGCTTAATTTATTATATGAAAAGAATCCCAAAAAGTTTGCATCGGATGGAAGCATATGGCCAAGGGAATACAAAAAAGAATCCAGATCTTTTATCAGATTAAGGTTCTTCAGATTTATTAAGGTTCTGATATGACTCAATTCATGTTCATCAAAATAATAATGATTATTTGGAGGTAAGATTAATAAGTCAGGATCTTTTAACAGTTTGAAATTCCTCAGATAGCGGAAAAAATTTTTCCCGTCTTCAACCTGCAACCCATAGGTATACTCATCCGGCTCAGCTTTTTTGTATTTTTTTTCAATACCTACTATTGTCTGATAAATATTATTGTTTAAATCTCTGTTTTCTTTTGTTATGTTATTTTCCATATCCAGTTAATTTGATAATTCATCCTCAACTCAATAAATCCTGCTTCAAAAAGTCATTTATTAAGACCCTTCAATTTTTTAGCTTACATGAAATTGTTCTAACAACTCAAATCAGGAAATTGTTCTTCGGATGAATAAAAATTCTTGGCTCAATTTTTGCAGATGTTAATTTATGTTAAATTCGACAAACGAAATTCTAAATTATGAACATGCTGGAATTTGTAAAAGTAAAAGATAATTTACTGGAATTCTTAAACATTTATCGAAACGAAATAGTTGACTATGATGTCATTAGAAATCATTTAAATTTCTTTTCTTTACCCAACGGGGTTGTAGAAGCTTGCATTGAAGAAATGACATTGGACAAAGCAATTATTATTCGCTCTATGGAATCAAAAATAAGTATGATAATCACCGGGAGCGGAGAAAGGCTGCTTTCTTCAGGTGGCTACGTAAAAAAACTAAAGGAGGAAAACATATTACGTCAAAACGATGATATAAGGTCAGATACATTATATACGCCCAACGTGCTCTATAGAAGGAGTAAACAGATAACAGTCAAATCCAGCTCGATAAACGCCTCATCAATTCTATCATCAGTTCTGTTCAAAAGAGTTTAAAAAAGCACACAAATTGCCGAATGTTATCGGGAATTTGTGTGCTTGCAGTCAAAAAGCCTTTTTAGGTTACCAGATTACCGGCCGTTGTGCGGCTGGCCTGAATAGTTTACTCCCTTCTTTTACATCAGGGAAAGCATCATAAAACTCCGGCATGTTATACACAACTCCGTTGATCCTTACCTTAGCCGGAGAATGCTCATCAGTTTTAACTCTTTTCCTCAGCTCAGCATCGCGCATATTGGTTCTCCAGATCTGTGCATATGAAAGGAAAAAACGCTGAAAATTTGAAAAGCCATCAATAGGTTTTGGAGCTTCTTTACCTTCCAGAGAAAGTTTGTAGGCATTATATGCTATGGTAGCTCCTCCCAGATCGGCAATGTTTTCGCCAAGGGTAAGCTTGCCGCTTACGAATGCTGAATCAAGAACCTCAAATTTATCATACTGATCAATAAGTATTGCAGCCCTTTCATCAAATAATCTGGAATCTTCTTTAGTCCACCAGTCGCGAAGGTTACCATCTTTGTCAAACTGCCTTCCATTATTATCGAAACCATGAGTCATCTCATGTCCGATAACCATTCCTATTGCGCCATAGTTTACTGCATCATCAGCATCGAGATTGAAAAAAGGTGGTTGCAGTATACCCGCCGGGAACACTATTTCGTTTTTGTTTTGATAATAGCCCGCATTTACGGTCTGCGGTGTCATTCCCCATTCTTCCCTGTCGACCGGCTTTCCAACCTTATCCATTGTAAATTTGAATTCAAATGCCTGTGAATTCAGAATATTCATCACATAGGAATCGGGCGTAATGGCGAGAGCAGAATAGTCGCGCCATTTATTCGGATAACCAATTTTTACACCCATATTGTTGAGTTTTGCCAGAGCTTCTTCTTTGGTCTGCTGACCCATCCATGCAAGATCATCAATTCTAAGCTTAAATGATTTTTTGAGATTCATTACAAGATCTGTCATTCGCTCTTTTGCAGCAGGAGGAAAAAACTTTTCGACATAGAGCTGACCAATAGCTTCTCCCAGTGAGCTGCTTGTCATATCAAGTACACGTTTCCACCTTGGTGCCATTTTTTCCTGCCCTGACAGGGTTGTGTAATAAAAATCAAAATTTTCTTTTTCAAAATCACTGGAAAGAAAGCTGGCAGTGCTGTTTATAAGCTGCCACCTAAGGAAAGTTTTCCAATCCTCTACCGGAACAGTCTTCATCATGTTTCCCAACTCCGTGAAAAAGCCAGGCTGATAGATATTAATTTCCATCAGTCCGGGATAACCGGTCTGTGCAAAATAGGCTTCCCATTTAATTTCGGGGGTGAGCTTATTCAGACCCTGGATATCGTATTTGTTATATGTCTTTTGAGGATCCTGGTTCTCAACATTTGTATATGATGCTTTTGCCAGCTGTGTCTCAATTTTCATTACTGTATTTGCGTTCTTCTCAGCAACTGATGGCTCATCTTTCAGAAGCACAAACATATTTTTCATATGTTCGAGGTATTTTCCCCGTATCTTTTTAGTCGATTCATCATTATTAAAATAATAATCTCTTTCGGGAAGACCAATTCCTGCCTGATAACACTGTGCAATAACACTGGTACTGTTTTTTGAATCCTGATTTGAGAAAAAATAAAAGAACGGACTTATCGAATAATTCTGAAGAAATGCGCCTGTCAGCTGAACATCGTCGATAGTCTTTATTGACTCAATTTTGTCAAAGAACATTTTTATCGGCGCTATGCCCTGTTCATCAATTTTTACTGTATCCATTCCCGCATTATAGAATGTTCCGATTTTCTGTTTATTGCTTCCCGGTGTAATATTTTTTGAAGTGGCAGCATCAGTTAGTATTTCTTTAATGTTCTCTCTGTTTCTTTCAACAAGTTCATCAAAGACGTTTTTTGAATTCTTATCTGCCGGAATGGGATTGTTGTTTAACCACGTGCCATTGGTGTATACAAAAAAATCATCACCCGGGTTTACTGTAGTATCCATATTCTGAACATCAAAAGCAGGGTACTTTTTCATTGTATCAGGGTTGTTTTTCGTGGTGTTGGTACAACTCTGCAATAAAACAAGAGAGAGGAGACCAATTAAAACTTTTCTCATGATAATAATTTATTTTTAAAACTGAATATTCCTGTGACAAAAGTATAAATAATTAAACCAAAATGAGAAGCCATTTATCCGATGACAACTTTCACGCTATGCTCTTTGCCATCTCCAAAAATTGGTATCAGATTTGATTTGGCTTGCCTTCCGTCAATTATTACCTCTTTTATTCCTTTCGATTTTCCTGAAGGATTAAAAATCTCAATCTTGTAAGTAGCTCCCCGGAACCTCCTTGTAGCCTTAAATCCTTTCCATTCGGTTGGGATACATGGATCGAAGTTTCTCCAAACATTATCCATGGGTTATTATGTACACCATCCCTGCGATTCGATAAATATTTTGGTTTCTTCATTTTCGTTAACGGATATTATATTTGATGTGGTCTATAACAAGACCTCATTGGAAAAATGAGACTCAGTAATTTAAATTATGGGGATGAAGAAATACAAATTTTATTAAAAATCAGAGCTTATGAATATTGAGTCCGCCGCTGATTTCAAAAATCATACCTGTGGAGAAACTCCAGTCGCCTCTGGCAATAGATGCTACTGCTTTACCTATATCCTCAGGTAAACCCCATCTCTTTTGTGGAACCAGACCTTCATTAATGAGTTTATCGTATTTTTCCTTAATCTTTGTTGTCATATCAGTGCGAATCACGCCGGGGCGGACTTCGAAAACGAGGATTCCCTCTGATGAGAGTCTGTCGGCAAAAACTGTTGATGCCATACTAAGCCCTGATTTGGAAATACAATATTCTGCCCTGTTGGTTGAGGATCTTACCGCTGAAACAGATGTCATGAAAATAATAATCGGTCTGTAGTCAGTAATTTGTTGCTTATGCCAAATCATCTCCCTGGCCACCCTCTGAGCGAAAAATACCGGCCCTTTCAGATTTATGTTAAGCACCCTGTCGTAACTTTCTTCAGTCATATCGAGGACATCGTCACGCTGCAAAGGAGCAACACCTGCATTGTTTACCAGAACATCTATCCTGCCATATCTCCCGAGAATATTTGCAACAACTTCTATCTGGCATTCTGTACAGGAAATATCCATCCCAATAGGAAAGAACTGCCCTCCTCTTTTTTCTACTTCCGGACCAAGAATTTCCATCCCCTCGCTATCAACGGATCTGGCAATAGCAGCAATATCATAACCTTCTGAGGCTAAAGCAATTGCCACCGATCTGCCTATCCCTCTGCTGGCGCCAGTAATGACCGCGACGGGTTTGTTATTCATACATGAGAATCTAATCAGGTTTCACAGTAAATTCGGTTTAAAGGTAATGATTTGCCCGAATTTGTCAACTTTTGAGTAAATTATCTTCTTTAGATCCTGTTATTCCCAACGCTAAGTGCCATTATCACTCACTAAGAGCATTAGTCTAAATAAAATAATTTCTTTATAAAAAGGTATTTAATGGATGGTATTTACACCTGAAGGGAAATTTACAGACCTCGGACTCATCCACGAAAATCTGAAAATTGCCATGAAATAGTAATTTATTAATCTCCCAAAAATGAGTGTCCGTGAGAATAATTTTGGAATAAAAAACAATATTAATCCTGCCAATGCCATTAACCCGAGTGAAATAAAGTTGTTCAGAACAAGAAATGTTTGAATAATCAGTTTTTCAACACCATTTTTATGTTTCGAAATATAAAGATGACGCGAAATAAGAACCTCTGTTTTTGTGAGTGAAGCAGTTTTAATATTAATACGTGAACTGCCTCCATGATTATGTTCTATTGAAATATTTCTGCAGAATGCTATACTAAAGTTTTCATTTCTGACGCGCTTACATAAATCTACATCTTCAAAATACATCCAGAAGTCTTCATCAAACCCACCAATTTTAATAAATGTCTCACGCTTTATCATTATAACCGAACCTGACACCCAGTCAGGGAAAGTGATATCCGTCAGAATACCTGCCGCTTTTGACTTGTGGATGTTGAAAATTGCTCTCTGAAAGCCTGTAAGATTGAAAAATGACGGGAATTGACCACTTGCCATGCCTTCTCTGCCGTTTTCATTGACCTGTCTGCAGGAAACAATTCCATAGTCACAGTTTCTCCTGGCTGTAACCAGAAGCTTTTCCACCTCCGATTCCATTGCGGCAGTATCAGGATTCAAAAACAAAAAGAATTCTCCTGTTGCCTCTTTAGCCCCAAGATTGCATCCGTTGGCAAATCCTCCATTGACCATATTATGTATGAATTTGAATTTCGGATACTTCTTTTCTATTTCGAAAATTATTGGATCATTTGAATAATTATCAACTACTATTACTTCTGATGTGATGGTTTTCCCCGTGAAAACATTAAGGGCATCAAGGCATTTTATGAGACGAGGCCATCCTTTGTAACATACTATGATTATAGAGAGATCTGTCATTTGCTGGTTGCTGGTTGCTGGTTGCTGGTTCTGGTTGCTGGTTTGTTGTTTGTAATCTTTCGTTTACTTCGCCCTCCGAAGCTTCAGCAAAGGAGGGTCGTTTTTCGTTTCTGTGATGTCCTCAGCACCTGGCATCCTGCACCCAGCATCTCCGATTTTCTTTTCCTTGCTCTGCGGCCCTCCGTCTCTTAGTCCCCTAGTTTCTCCCTTTCTCCCTTTCTCCCTCTGTCCTGCTCTCCCGCCTCTTCTTCCGTATTATCTACCGTATAGTTTAAAACTCCATCGTCTTCCGGATCATCCTCCTCCATCCACCTGTAGACAGGTCGTTGCGGTCCCTGTTTTCTGTACCACACTGCAAGAACTGCACCTGAAACGAATCCGAGCATATGCGATTCCCATGATACATTTTTATACACTCCGGGGAAAATACCCCATACCATCGAGCCATAAAGAAAGACTATTAACAACGATAATGCAATGAGCCGGAAATACCTGCGGATTATCCCGCTGAAAAAAAGAAATGAGGCCAGCCCATATACAAGTCCGCTTGATCCTATATGCCAGGCAGATCTTCCTGCAAGCCACACCAGCAAGCCAGTCAGAAAATATGTCCAGAAGAATACTCTGAGAGCAACTTCAGAATAAAAATAGAAAAGGGCTATTGATAGAAAAAACAGTGGTACAGTATTATTAAACAGATGGACAAAATCGGCATGGATAAACGGAGATAGAAAGATTCCGGGCAGGCCTCTCTCTGTAAGCGGGTAAATGCCCAGATTCGAAAGATCAAGTCCAAAGAGCAATTCAATGATTTTTACGAGCCACATAAAAAAAACGAATATTCCGGGAATGATCATACTCAGCAGGAATTTCTTCCTGTAAAACGCACCTTCTCTTTTTAAATCTGAACTTTCTGACATTGAAAGAGTTTAGTGTTTCTCGTTTCTTGTTTCTCGCAAACTCAGGCAAAGCTCAGTCATTGCGAGCGAAGCGAAGCAATCCGTCAGGTCATAAGCAATCTTTGGACTTTCTTACCTTTGCCACGTGCCCTACTCCCTGCCCCTACTTTTCCGTATAAACAATCCCTGCAGCTTTTCTTATTCTGTCGAGGGTACCCATAAGATCCTTACTAAAGGATAGTGGAACGATATCGCTCTGAATTTTTCCGGCATCGAGACATTTCATTACTTCGGCGGCTTCAAACTGGTATCCCATCCCATCTGGCAGAAGTGAATAATGCTCAGCTTTTTTACCGTTTAATTCCACTTTCAATTGTTGCGACATGTCCCTTGCCCTGGAAAAGAAAAGGTTCCCGTTCTCACAATAAATATCGCATCCGATCCCTCCCGCAGTCCTGAATGAACTATAAAGCGTCGCCATCCGCCCATCGGGATATGTGAAAATCATACAAATCAAATCTTCAGATCCTGTTGGTGAAAATGAGGCTCTGGCTGTTATTTCCGAAGGAACGCCTAAAAAATACAGAGCATCTATAACGGTATATACCCCTATATCTAGCAATGAACCTCCTCCGAGGCTAAGATTGAATTTTCTATCGAGAGGCTCGAAAGGAGCCTGGAATGAAAACCGTGCATTAAGGTGTATTATTCTCCCCGGTTCTCCTCCGGAAAGTACCTCTTTTGTTTTTCTGTATATTGGCTGGAACGGAGGCCATAAAGCTTCCATAAGAAATACATTTTGTCTTCCTGCTTCCTCAATCATTTCGCCTACTTCGCGGCCATTGAGAGCAAAAGATTTTTCACATAGTACCGCCTTTTTGTGTTTAAGGCAAAGAAGAGTATGTTCGTGATGAAGTGAATGAGGGGAAGCGATATAAACAACATCCAGCTCAGGATCGGCCACCATTTCTTCATAGCTTCCGTAGGATTTACTGAAACCGTATTCCTCAGCAAATTTTTCAGCTCTGTTAATGTCTCTCGAGCTTACCGCATATAACTCTGCATTTTCGAGTAATTGAAGGCTACGGGTAAACTTTCCAGCCATTTTTCCGGCTGTAATCACTCCCCATTTGTATTTTTTCCCCATGAGTAAAATGTTTTGATAAAGATATACATAAGTTGGTAATTTTCTTCTTTGAGGATTGCTGAGGTCTCCTGATATTAGTTATACAGAGGTTCACAGAGAAACACAGGGAGCCACAGAGACAATGTTTTTTTATATTCTTCTCTGTGCAACTCTGTGCTTCTCTGTGTAAGTTTTTTATTTTTTTAATCCTTAAACGAACTCACTCATAATATGCGTTTTATCCAAATATAAAAAAATAATTAAATAATTTCAGTACTATGTATTGCATAGTATAATATTTAATATATATCTTTGTATTGTCATGTTGCATGTATTAAACAGTAGTAATAATTAAAAGAACCATGAAAATCACAGTAAGTATTAATCTCGGGGGATATTCGTTCCATATCGACGAAGATGCATATGCCGAGTTAAAACGTTATCTCAAAAATCTTGAATTTCATTTTGCCGGAGAAGAGAGTGGCTCCGAAATCCTGTCTGATATTGAGACACGGATGGCTGAACTGTTCCGGACAAAGCTTACAAGCTATAAACAAGTGATAGATATTCAGGATGTACAGCATGTAATAGCTGTTATGGGAACACCAGAAGACATATCTGATACAGAAGGCCGGACCACACGTGAAAAATTTTCATCACCCGGATACCACAGGATGTACCGTGACCCCGATCACCGTGTAATCGGTGGTGTTTGTTCAGGCATTGCTGCCTACTGGAAACTTGAACTCTGGCTTGTCAGACTCATTTTCCTGATACTTGCATTTATGGGTGTAGGCATTTTGATATACCTGATCTTATATATCGTCCTTCCTGAAGCCAAAACTACCGCGGAAAAAATTGAAATGAACGGCAACCAGGTGAATATCCAAAACATAACACAATCGGTAAAAAATGAATTTGAAACAGTCAGAAAGAATATGAATATCTGATCCTCAGGATTCAATTACATTTTAGATAAAACATTAAAAAATATTACTATGGATCTGGAAAACAACAAGGCTCAAATGCGTAAAGGTATTCTTGAGTATTGCATCCTCTCGGTGCTCTCGAGGAATTCTTGCTACGCAAGTGACATCATTAAAGAACTTAAAGAAGCAGAAGTGATAGTGGTTGAAGGCACTCTTTATCCTCTGCTTACGAGGCAAAAAAATGCAGGATTATTAAGTTATCGCTGGGAAGAATCGCAGCAGGGTCCTCCCCGTAAATACTACGAACTGACCGAAGAAGGCCGGAAATACCTGACCGATCTCGATAAATCGTGGATGGAACTTGTCGAATCAGTAAATCATATCAGAACCCGATAATAAATTTTTAACCTATTAAAGTTGACAATAATGGACAAGACAATTAATATAAACCTGGGGGGCGCTCTTTTTCAGATTGATGAGGAGGCGTTCAGGATATTACGCGATTATCTCCAGGCGATAACCAACCGCTTTGGCAACACACAGGGAGGGCACGAAACCATTGACGATATAGAATCACGCATTGCCGAGATTTTCCAGTCACAAAAAGGCCTTGCAGGGGTTGTCACAAAGGAAAATGTTGAAACAATGATCACCATAATCGGTAAGCCTGAGGATTTCGGGGAAGGTGATCCCGAAACCACATCTTCATATTATACCACAAGGAAAAGAAGAATGTACCGGAATCCTGATGATACGATTGCAGGAGGTGTCTGCAGCGGCTTAGCAGCTTATCTTGATACCGACACAGTGATCTTCAGAATCCTGTTCGTCCTGTTTTCTCTATTCTTCGGAGTAGGCCTTCTGATATACCTCGCGTTATGGATCGCGCTTCCTGTTGCAAGAACAGATTCTCAAAAGCGTGATCTCTATGGCGATTCATATCATAAATCAATAAATAAGAAAAATGCAGCAGGATCATCAGTTCCAAACTTCAACAGCTCTTCCGGAATTGCGAATGCCCTAAACGAGGTTTTCAGGGCTGTCGGCAAGGTATTATATGTTATACTGAGGATTATTCTGATTATGATAGGAGTATCGTTTGTAGTAACCGGTTTCCTCAGCATCTTCTCTTACGTAATGGTATTTATTTATCCCGGAATATTTTCATTCGATACCCATGGACTCAACCTGGTTGACATTCCTCATTTTCTCCGCTATGTAGTCAATCCTTCATATGTACCTTGGATTATGATTCTTACAACCCTAACGATTGTTCTTCCATTGACTGCATTGATCTACTGGGGTGTTAAGATGATCTTCTGGTTCAAGGCAAGAGATGGTGTAATAAGCCTGGCAGCATTTGTTGTATGGGTAATGGCAGTTTCCGCCCTTGCAATAATAGGATTTAACGAAGGAGTAAATTTTGCCCATACGGCAAAGGACTCATCCGGATCAGTCATGCAGCATAACCCCGATACTCTTTATATCGTTTCCGATAAAAAAGTTGCTGATCTTAAATATGAGAATGTTATTTCAATTCCACACGATGAATACTCAGTTTTTATAAATGATGACAGGAAAGAACTCTATATACGTCCATTCCTTGATATTGAACGATCTGATGACAACAAAACACAAATTGAAATAAAAAAACGCTCTGCTGGACGCACTCAGATGGATGCCATGAAAAAAGCTGAAGAACTTATATATAATTACAAGTTTTCCGGCGACTCTCTTATAATCGATGAATACTTTACGCTTCCTTCCGGTCGCAAATGGTCTGCAGATGAAGTGAGCCTTAGTCTTGATATTCCCTCTGGCACAATTATTAAATTCTACAAATCTTCAAAAATGTTTGTTCACTCACATCTTTACGTTGGTTCGGATTGCAATAATTCAAAATGGGAATCCGGAGCCGACTGCTGGGTTATGACTGAAGATGGTCTTGAGACTGCATACAAAAAATATGCAGAACAGAAATAACTTCCTTGATTTCTTCATTCCTGAAAATCCGGTACCAATTGTGGTACCGGATTTTTTATTGTGTGCTGGTAAATAATCCACGTCATTTACTTATCTTCGGTCGCTATAAAACTGTCAATTGTCACTTCCAAAATGAAAAAAATATTCCTGTTTATTGCATTGGTGATGACCCTTCCCAATGCATTTTGCCAGGTAGCTGCAAAATCAGATACACTGAGAAAAAATGCCGTGAATGTATTTATGGATGCCACCGATTATGTAAGAAAAGAGATCCCATATGTTAACTACGTGAGGGATATTAAAGATGCTGGTGTTTACATTATTTCAACCAGGCAGAGGACTGGCTCAGGCGGATCTGAATTTTCCTATTTCCTTGTTGGACAGAACGAGAATGCCGGAATGAAGGATACTCTTTCATTTGTATCTTATCCTGATGAGACCCAGGATGAGATGCGGATTAAAGAAGTAAGAACTCTAAAGATGGGTTTAATGAGGTATATCGCTAAGACCCCTCTTTCGAAATATATGAATATAACTTTTACGGAACCTCTGTCCGAATCAGTTTCAGGTGATAAATGGAACAGCTGGGTCTTCAAGTCGTCAATATATGGCTATTTACAGGCTGAAAAAACATATAGTAATTCATATTTGTCGGGGAGATTATCAGCCAGCATGATAACCAAAGACTGGAAGCTCAATTTTTCCGCGAATCTGAATCAAAATGACGAGAAATACTTCATAGACGATACAACAACTATCCGGGGAGCAAATTCTTCAAAATCATTTAACACACTAATTGTAAAAAGTATTAATAATCACTGGTCATATGGCGCCAACATACGGCTGGGAGCCTCGGCGTACAGCAACACCAGGTTTAAGCTTGCCTTTATGCCGGGCATTGAATATGATCTTTTCCCTTATTCTGAATCTACACGCCGGCAGTTGAGGATTTTATATACTGCTGGCTATAATTTTGAAAGTTACATAGATACTACTATTTACGACAAAGTGAAAGAACATCTTTTGAGCCATAATCTTACTATTTCATATGAAGTTGTGCAAAAATGGGGAAATATCGACATGAGCGTGGGCTATAGTAATTATTTCTTTGACTGGTCGAAAAACAATCTTTATATCCAGGGGTTCCTCGATCTGCGAATTTCAAAGGGTCTTTCTGTAAATATTGGCGGAAGTGCATCGCTTATCCACGATCAACTTGGTCTTGTTAAAAAAGATATCCCGGTTGATCAGATATTGCTTCGTCGTCAGGAACTGGCAACACAATATTCATACTTTACAAGTTTTGGGCTTACCTATACTTTCGGTTCAATTTACAACAACGTGGTAAACCCGCGATTTGGGAACAGTGGCGGCGGTGGAATGTCATTCAGCATGGGCAATTAGGAGATTGATTCGATGCGATTGGGAGATTGCTTCGCTGCACTCGCAATGACGGTAAAAATGATAAAGCTCACTAATGATATAACTATCATAAAAAGTTATATTTATATTTGATAAAAACTAATAACCTGCCGAATGAAAAAGTCCATTCTGATTCTTTTAGTTATTTGTATTGTTACGGGAAACCCTTTGAGTGCCCAGTTAAACAGGTTAGTGAATAAGGTTACTAATTCTGTTGCAGGTGATAAAAAACCTTCCGGAAGTTCCCAGACAGTAAATAATGAACCAGAGCCAAAATCTGCATGTGCTAATCCTGAACTTCTTGTTGATCTTGGGGGAAAGCTGAAACTCATGTATTCAGAGATCTCAATAAGTGTGCGTGATAAAGATGGTGCAATACTTCTGAAAGACAGGACATCGGGTGATTTTTATATTGTAAAAGATGGTAATCCTCAGGGACCAATTAAAGCAGGAGATCCCCGTATTGCCGGCTTCGGGAAAACAGATGAGACCTCAGGTGATAAGCCGGAAACATGGGCAAATAATGAAAACATCTCCAAATCGGGTGATAAATTTGTAATAACCTTTGGTGGTAAAACTTATGGACCATATGCTGAAATCAAGCAATTCAAGATTACAAAGTCTAAAGAGAAATTTGCAGCTGTTGTAGTTCAAAATATTACCAACACTGAGTCTAGTATGGAAAAGATGGAAGCTGCAATGAAAAATGCCAAGACTGACCAGGAGAAAATGGACATTTCGATGAAATATATACAGGAAATGTCACAAGACATGCAGAAAGCCGGGGGGATGGAGGGAGCTTTGCCAAAACTGGTAACCAATATTCAGGGAGCTACATGGGATCCACTGAAAGCTCAGGGAAATCTTACCAACGGAATAAAATATGACGAAATCCTTATCCCTTCGTATGATAAGATTATTGATCTTTCAAATAAAGTACTCATAACAATCAAACCGGAAGCCGGAGCTTCTGAAAACTTATTTGTAAATACTACAAATACAAAATATGCTTATTATAATTATGGCACCCTGACATTTGGAGATGGTACCATATTCCCAGATCTGTTTAACGCACATCTTGTAAAGTCAAACGGAGCAGCAAGCATTGCCTACATGTATTATTCTCCCAAAAGCAATGCGATAATGCAGTGTAAGATTCCTTTTTAGTACCCAGAACTATTCTCTGTGAAAACATTAATGATTTTCTTATTCATCCTTTTCTCACTGCAGAATGGATTCACCCAGCTTAATTATTGCGAAGTTTTTGGTGAAGACTGGGTAAAAGCAGAAAAATATGAGAAGGAGAATCGTGTTTGGATGGAACCTCTTTTCAAAAAGAATCAAATCCCATATCCTATAGGCATCTCGGTTATATTTCCAGAACTGATCCGTTATTCTTCTTTACGTGATAAAATGGAAATCTCCCTTCTCAAAACTCTTTATGTTAATCTTGGCGAGGATTATGCCAATTTTTCAATAGGAGAATTTCAGATGAAACCTTCATTTGCCGAAATAATAAGATCGGAGTTGACTGGCAATTACAGAGGCAAAATTATGTTTCGTAAAATTGGAGAATACGATAACATAAAAGACTTCAGGAAGTCGATTGTAAAAGACCTCGAAAATCCTGAAATCCAGGCAGTCTATCTTATTGCATTCATTAAGATCTGTGAAAGGAAATTTAAGATAAGCCGT
>JBBRSO010000025.1:0-35557 GCA_038245405.1 Bacteroidales bacterium | reverse complement strand
TCAAGATATCCTAAGATGTTTATCTGTTGCTGTAACTGGTACCAGTCTTTTTCCAATTCGGATTTATTTGAAAATGGAGGTGGTCATGCTGATGAAATGGAGACCAGCGTTATGCAGTACATTGCACCTGAATTGGTCAGACCATTGGATGAGGCAGGTGATGGCAACAGCAAAAAATTCAGGATAAAAGCCTTAAATGAAAAATGGGCATGGGCAGAACGGCGATGGTCACAGGTTACATCTGATACGGGTATAGGCAATCCTAAAAAGGCAACTCGTGAAAAAGGCGAAAAATGCTATAATGAAGTTATAGGTAAGATAGGAGAGCTGTTGACAGACCTCTGCAATTCAGATATTAATAATATGTATGAATAGGCTGGTTACTTTGTAAGAGCTGTAAGCAGTAGTTTCCTGAATTCAACTTCCGATCCTTCAGCCTGTAGTGCTATCTGACCTTTTTGTGCAGTACAATTCGTTCCGCTGTTAACAAGATCATCATTAACCCATACCTTAATTTCAGCGCCTCTGCATTCGATTACCATTTTATTCCATTCGCCAACAGGTTTTTCCGAGTTATCAGTCAGATTTTGAATCCGGCGATTTTTGTCTCCTGAAATACCCCATTTTTCTTTCGGTCCGCGTCGTGCTTCCATATTGGGTACTGTAATGTCTTCCATGATGCACCAGAAGTCACCTGCATTTTTATTCTCCATCTGAACTTCAATGGATTTCGGGAACATGTCATAAAGTGCACGCGGAGATGAAACATATACCAGGACACCACAATTGCCCGGAGTTGAAGCAAAACGGTATTCTACCTCAAGACGGTAATTCTGATATTCCTTATCCGTTATCAGATGTCCTCCGGGAGTGCCCATACTCACCAAAAGACCATTACGGACTATAAACGGGCTTTTTATGCTGATATCTTTATCTATTGCGGGAACATCTGCATGCCAACCAGTAAGGTCATGCCCGTTAAAAAGACTTTCTGATTTGGGTTGGGCAATAGCATTGAAAAGAAAAAGAAACAGGAAAAACGCCACTATGGTCACAATTTTTTTCATCTTTTTAATAGTTTCTTGGTTATAAGTAAAATCATATTTTCGCTGGGAATGCTTTTGCAAAGCTAAAAAAAACTCAGGATGAATAACTTAGCCATAAGTGAAACAGTTATGTTTATTATTTGTTTTCTTAATCTGGTTTGGTAACTTTATGAATAATTATTCTTAATAGTACTCTAATTTAAATTAATACCTCATATCGATGAAAACTTCAAGAAGAACGTTTATAAAATCAGGTGCTATGGTTGCTCTTGGTGCAGCTATTTTACCACGGTCAGCTTTTGCTTCAGAAAAGCTCAAACAGGATGCTGTAGTTGGATTACAATTATATTCAGTTCGTGATGATATGATGAAAGATCCTTTGGGATCTCTTAAAAAGCTTTCTGATATGGGTTATGTTTATGTTGAGCATGCCAATTATGTGAATCAGAAATTCTATACTTATCCGGCTGCTGAATTCAGGAAGATTCTTGATGATCTGGGTCTGAAAATGATAAGTGGTCATACAGTGATGGGTAAGCAGCACTGGGATGAAGCAAAAAATGATTTCAGCGACAGCTGGAAAAAAACTGTTGAAGATGCTGCTGTCCTTGGACAAAAATGGGTAATCAGTCCGTCAATGGACGAGACAATGAGGAGTACGTATGATGATTTCAAGAGATATATGGGTATTTTTAACAAAAGTGGTGAATTGTGCAAAAAATCAGGGATGAAATTTGGTTATCACAATCACGATTTTGAGTTCAGTGAAAAACTTAATGGTGAAAAACTTTTCGATATCATCATGAAGAGCATTAATCCCGAACTCGTTGCACTCCAGTTGGATATTGGTAACCTTTATAATGGTGGCGCAATTGCTCTTGATATTATGAATCAATATCCCGGCAGATTTGAAAATATGCATGTGAAGGATGAAATCAAATCAACCGGTACAGGGGATAAATATGAAAGCACAATTCTTGGCGAAGGTATTGTGAATACACACAAAGTGGTTGATCTGGGCAAGAGCAAAGGGGGTACCAAATGCTATATCATTGAGCAGGAATCATATGGTGGTAAAGCTCCTATGGATTGTGTAAAAGCTGATCTTGAAATAATGAAAAAGTGGGGTTATTAGCGCATAAACGAAACCGGCTCTTGAGCCGGTTTTTTTATCTTCGACTTCTTGAACGTGAGATTCTTCAGTCCCTGAAACGCCCGAAATAAGTTTCAGATCTCTGAAGAACGGATTATATTTGTACATGAAAAGGATTTTATTTTCCTCCCTCTTACTGTTGTCATCTCTTGTTGTTTTTGCACAAAAAGTATCCTTAAGCATTTCCTATTCAAAAAATTCCGGATTAACTGATTGGAAAATACTGGATGAAAGCCAAATCATCGTTTATTCCGGGCCTGGTAACCCAGGGAATGATACCGTTTCCTTCAGTCTTGAAGCCAATAACCTGTATTTTCTTAAAATATCTCTTGCTGAATTTGCAAGTGCAGACACGAACATATTAACCCTTTTTCTGAATGGAGAGCCGCTGCTTCTTCTGAAATCGGATATCGGTAACGGTGATCATTTGTTTCCATTTTTTACAGGGATTCGTAGTGTTAATGCCAAGATCACTGGCGGAGTGAATACAGTTATATCTGATTTTCCCTGGCAGGTTTACTATATATCCGGAAGCTTCCGATGTGGTGGCACAATAATTAATAACAAGTGGGTGCTGACAGCGGCACATTGCACGAAAAACAATTCAGGAGGCGCAATTCCTGCTTCAGAAATGTTTGTTAAAGTGGGAGTAAATAATCCGGCAAACACATTAGAAGGTAAAACATATTCCGTAACACAGGTGATTGTAAATGAAGGATATAATGATGCGACATTATTAAATGACATTGCTTTATTGCGAATAAAAGACAGTATTAATTTCCCAAATGCCAGCCCAATTAAGCTTGTTTCGGATGAAGATGTTAAGGAAGGAGCCACAGTCCCGGGTGTGATGACCTGGGTAACAGGCTGGGGGTACACAAATATTAATCCAACCGTAGTCCCCACTTCGCTTCAGAAAGTGCAACTGCCAATTGTATCAAACGCAACGGCATCTGCTGTATGGGGATCAATCCCGTCTTCCGATCTGATGGCAGGGTTCCTCAATGGAAATAAAGATGCATGTAATGGCGACAGCGGCGGACCGATGGTCGTGCCGGTTCTTGATGAGTTTAAATTAGCCGGTATAGTGAGCTGGGGAAGTTCAAATTGCAATACTTATGGCGCCTACACACGGGTATCAGATTTTTTAACATGGATTCAATCAAAAACAGGAATCTCCCCGTTGCTTAAACCTCCAAAACCGGTTGGAGATTCAATAATTTGTCATGGAACAACTACGACCCAGTATTCAGTTACACCTGTATCTGGCGCTACAGTCTACGAGTGGAATATTTTTCCGGCCTCTGCAGGTTCTATTATAGGGAATTCTCAGGCAGCATCAGTGACCTGGAATCTGAGTTATACAGGTTTAGTTAGTATTGTAATGAGGGTAACAATTAATAATTCGGTTTCGGACTGGGCAAGGCTTGACGTAAATATATCCGACCCTACACATATAACACAATTATCACCAGATACCGAAATACCATTTGGACAGAATGTTAATCTGCAAGTTACCGCTGAGGGGTATGGCCTGAATTATCAGTGGCAAAAAGATGGAATTCTCATTGATAACAGCAATTCTCCATTATTGAAACTTCAGAACCTTAATGCGAAAAATATAGGTCTTTATAAAGTTGAGGTTTCTGGAAAATGTGGAACAGAGATGAGTGATACGATATATCTGTACGTGAAAAGATCCGATATCCAGTCCGACCCTCAGGTTTTCCTCTGGCCTTCGGTTACTACAGGAAACTTCACAGTGGCTGTGAATAATGATGTTAATTATAATCTGAGAATTTTCGGAACTACGGGTGTGAAGATCAGGGAACAGTTAAATTGCCGCTTTCACACGAGTGTGGATATAGGAACACTTGCCTCCGGAGTCTATATAGTCGAAGTCTATAATAAAAGCTTCAGGAAAACGATAAAAGTTATAAAGGAATAATTATCCGTTTATTAATTAACCAAGCTGGTTATCCGACCTTTTAACACCGGTTATGACCTCATGAAAGACCTTGTTTACCCTGAAAGCAGTTTTTTTATCACAAAATAAATTGTGTTTGTCAAAATCCGGTATTTTTTGGCTTTTCGCTTATATCAAAGCATAAATAACACAATGTTAAAGAGATACATTATCAATTGTAACATTTGAGTTTTCATTAAGTGCTTACTTCATAAAAGACAGGTCGGTTTTGACGAAAGTACCTTTTTTAGGCGTTAACAGTTTAATACGGTAAATAATCGAATGAAATAAGCAGACAAAGCGACTGCAGTGCTTTCCCATTTTCCCACCAATTGGGCTTATTAGTCTTGACCTGTATATATATAAGGTCTATTTTTATATCATATCAAATGATAAAGAAATGAATGAACTTCCAACTTTTAAAAAGCCGGTCAGCAGCAGGACTAAAATAAAAGAAGGTAAAAATGTGCCTATAAAAAACAAAAAGTCTACCACTATAGGTCTTGAAGCAGAAGTCGACGAGAACTTTATGAATTATCTTTCGTGGCATGGACTCGCAAATGAGGATAAATTATTGGTTTTATCATCAACTCTTCATTATTATTATGATTATGAGGAGTTAAAGGAAGTAACCACACTAATAAGTCTCAAGAAATTAAATCTTGTTAAACATCTTGACGATTTTCTGCAGAGTCTTTACAAAGGCTTATCACCAAGGGCAAATTTTGTTGGTTGTTTTTCAGATAGAAAAAGCGAAAAGAGCGTTACTACGCGATATTATAAAAAATTCATCAATTTTCTGGATGCAAAAATTGACACCGAGATTGATGGGAAAAATATCTCCAAACTTTTTGAATCTCACGGATTCAAGGTAGTAGACATGACAGAGATTAACGGATTAACATACTTCAGAACACAGAATCTCAACCTATCAACTGTGTAAATTTAGTTTGACTCATCCACCATGTTTGTGGGGATATCAAGGATCGGAAAGAAACTACTCAGTTCTTTCCGATCCTTTTTTTATGATACAATTATCATTGTATGTCAAATCACTAGCAGGTTTTCATTCTGAACAAATCATAATTGAATAATGTTAAACTAAAGTTGCACTGAGTGACAACGTGGATTCTTCTTTAAATTTCACAAGTTGACGTTGAGGTCGTCAATTTAAAATAAAACATCAGATGCGAAGACTTGCGAATGGGTATAATGTACCTTCTCTTATCAAAGTAGATTGATAATTAGTCAAAATCAACTTCACTGCTAAAATTGAAGGCCCAGACTTTTAAAAGACCACAACATGCATATAAATAGAAACATACGAATTATAAACAATGCAGATAATCCTTTTCTTAAACATTTCAGTCATAAATTCAGACTGGATTTTGACGAACAATGCTTATTTGGTTATTAATCGGCAATTATTGAAGTTATACACTCGAATTCTTATGACAGAGCAAAACACATATCAGTTAATTTATCATTTTACTGCAATTAAAGCAATTGACTTCGGTATCCATAAGGTCTAATTTTGTAAAGATGTATAAACGTAGAAAAGACAGGATATAATTCTTAAAACGAAAAAACTATGAGAAAGATATTTCTGGTGCTTATGTTCATTTTTGTTTCTCATGTCTGCAGTGCTCCGAATCTTGATTTCAGGATTGGGATGTATAAAATCAAGTCGCTGTCAGATCTTATTATTGAGAAATATCACGATTCTGAATTCACCAGGTTTGTTAATGATCTTGGATTCAGTGAATCAGGAAACAATTGGCTATCTGTTAACCAGATTGGCTGCTTCGGTGAATATCAGTTTCACGAATCAACCTTATGGTTTCTGGGTTACCGCAAAATTACTCTTAAAAAGTTTCAGGAAAATCCGCAGATTTTTCCGCCAGAACTACAGCTAAAAGCATTGAAGACTTTAATAAGGGTAAATCTTCTTCTTTTGAATAAGTACAAACATTATGTTGGAGATACTATTAATGGGGTCAGAATAACAAAATCCGGCATGATTGCAGCTTCTCATCTGGGAGGTGCAGGATCGTTGCAAAAATATCTTAGCTCTGATGGAGTAATCAACAGGGAGGATGTTTTTGGCACTACAATATCCGATTACCTGAAGAGATTCAGTTACTATGATCTTGAGTGATGTAACGTTAAACTTCTCATGGTCTCATTAGCAACTCTTCTGCTTCGCGCCAGTTGTTCCCGGATGTACCATGCTCTCCAAATCATTTTTCGTTCTCTGTATTTATTTTTTCAACCAGGATAGTGCAGTGAGTGGCAAGGGCAGCCAGTGTACCAACGGCAGCAAAAATCGGTGCCAGTACAATACCTATCGCTCCGACTGTTAGAGGGAATTCAATAATCGTTTCATCTTTTTCATTTTTGATGATTATTCTCCTGGCATTTCCCTCTTTTATTATCTCTTTTATTTTTGTTAAGATTTCATCGCCTGATACCTTAAACGATTCATGGGTTGACTTATTATTTGCTTCCATAATGTCCTCTTTTGTTTATTTCAAATTTAATCTTTAGTTTACCTATAAGCAATCTTTTTACTCTCTTTTGATAACAACACACGTCGCTTAATAGCTGTCGAGTCTTAAAAATTTCCCTAGGCAGGCAGGGACGGCATACCGTAAGTTATGTTGTTGAACAGATTGCCGGGAACACCTTTCCAGGTTCAGGACAGGCATATTTATTCAAAAATGAATGTGCCGAACTTTTTATATTCATGGAAGGTATGGCTTGTCTTTTGCCATGCAAAAGGCATCTCAGACCCCTTATCATAATCGATCCTGTACATATTTGCTCTCCATCGTGTTCCGGAAGAGGGCGGTACATTGCTCAATGGTTCAAGGAGTTTGTAAGGTATGAAAAACTCTGCTATCCAACTTGTTATAGCGCCTCCATTGATGAGCTTTCCTCCTGTAACGCTTGTTGCATGCTGAGTCTTTTTTTCCCCAGTGTAATTCCATGGCAGCCAGCCTAAGAACTTGCCATTGTTATTGGGTACCAAAATTGGGAGCTCAAAATTGAAAGGTGACAGCTCATATTCAAAATAAACCGGAAAATTTTCATCTGTCCATAGAAATACCTCCACAACATCTTCCTCCCAGAGATTAAGATTATCAGCTCTCATTGCGGATGTGATCTTTTTATCACCACAACTGAAAAGAAAATACATGCCTGTTGTTGAATAAAGAACTTTGACCTTTGTCTGATATTCTGTATCAACTGGCTCATGTTGTGCAAGATTTATCCAGGCAGTTTTCTCCCACTCACCTGATTTCCCGTCTCCGGTTATCCTAAAATCCTTACATCTTTTCACCTCCAGTGAATCGGGTAGCAAAGTACCAGCTAATATTTTGTCGTTATTATTTATTAAATGAAGAAGAAGAAAGACAAGAAGACAGATCTTTTTCATATTACAGGTTTATTTTGTTTCGCAGAGCTTGTTACTTCATGATTCCTGCAAAGCAAATATAACCAATATTGATGTCATTCCGCCTTTTTATCAATCTTCAAGTGTTGTTATATCCCCTTCCGGCAGGCCCTGAGCACGGGCTTTAAGGACCCTGCGCATAATTTTTCCGGAACGTGTCTTTGGCAATTTATCGACAAATGTTATTGATTCTGGTTTGGCTATTGGTCCGATTTCATGGCCAATATGAGTCTTCAATTCATCTTTTAATGCATCCGACGGATCAAAGCCAGTACGGAGGATCACATAGGTGTGTATTGAATTTCCTTTAACCTCATGAGGCAGACCGATTGCAGCAGCTTCGGCCACTGCCGGGTGACTTACAAGTGCAGACTCGATCTCTGCAGAACCCAATCGGTATCCTGAAACTTTAATTACGTCATCTACACGGCCTATGATCCAGTAATACCCGTCTTTATCCCGCCGGGCTGAATCGCCGGTCATATATTTATCAGGATAAGTACTCCAGTATTGCTTTACATACCTGTCGGGATCTCTGTAAATGTTTCTTATCATAGCAGGCCATGGTTTTGTAAGAACAAGAAATCCTTCTTCACCATCAGGAACTGCCTGTCCATTACCATCCAATATTTCAGCTTCTACTCCAAAGTATGGTTTTGTAGCAGAACCGGGTTTCAGAGGAGTGACAGGGTAGGGACTGATTACAATCATTCCTGTTTCTGTTTGCCACCATGTGTCCATAATAGGACAGTTGCCCTTCCCTATAACACGATGATACCATCTCCACGCTTCAGGATTTATAGGTTCGCCAACAGATCCCAGGAGTCTCAGGGAGCTCAGATCATTTCTGTTTGGCCATGCTTCCCCAAATCGCATTAGTCCCCTTATCGCTGTAGGTGCTGTATAAAGAATTGATATAGAGTATTTTTCAATCATATTCCACCATCTGTTAGGATACGGGAAAGTTGGAGCGCCTTCATACATAAAACAGGTTGCAGCATTCAGCAATGGACCATATACCAGGTAAGAATGGCCGGTTACCCATCCCGCATCGGCAGTGCACCACCATCTGTCCTCATCCTTGATATCGAAAACGTCTTTTAGTGTAGCATAAACTCCAACCATATAGCCTCCGTGCGTATGCAGAACAGCTTTTGGTTTCCCGGTTGTCCCGGAAGTATACAATATATAAAGCGGGTCTTCGGCATCCATCTGTTCAGTTTCACATTTTGGACTGGCTATAGGAAGTGACATAAGGTCGTGGTACCACAAATCGCGTTCAGGTTCCATTGTTACTTCCTGCCCTGTACGTTTAATGACAATAACATGCTCTACACTCGGCGACCTCTGTAAAGCCTCGTCCATCATGTCTTTCAGCTTAACTATCTTCCCGTTCATCCATCCTCCGTCGGCCGTAATGGCGATCTTGGAGTGTGAATCGAGGATCCTGCCATGCAGCGATTCAACTGAAAAGCCTCCGTAAACAACTGAATGAACTGCTCCGATTTTCGCACAGGCCAGCATCGCTATAATAATCTCCGGGATCCGTGGCAGATAAATAGTTACCCTGTCACCCTTTGAGATCCCCATTGCCTTTATTACGCTTGCGAATTTGCATACTTCACGGTTTAGCGCATGATATGAAAATGAACGCTGATCGCCAGGTTCACCTTCCCACAAAAGGGCTAACTTATTACGTCGCCATGTCTTTACATAACGGTCGAGACAATTGTGAACTATATTAACTTTGGCTCCGGTAAACCATTGAAAAAATGGTTTATTAGTGTCGTCCAGGACTTTTGTCCAGGGTTTATACCACTCAAGTTCATTGGCACGCTCAGCCCAGAAATCTTCCATATTCTGCTGTGCATGGCTGTTTTTTGATTCCCAATCCTGGATATCAACTTTTGCTAAAAAGTCAGATGACGGATGGTAAATCTCCCCATTCGAATGGGGCTCGAAAGATGTGTTTTCCGACATGATTTTAGTGTTAATAGATTATTTGAGCTTGTATACAGCTAGATAAACAAAAAAATTAAGTGATTGTTTAACCTGTCTTTTTGTATGATTTTTCCCGCTAATTTTTTTAATTTCCATAACTTTGATTCTTAATACGCTAAAGAGAAATTTAAAAGAGTAAACTTAGGTCCAAAGGATAAGAAATTGAGATTTATCGTTTATCTTCATGTTTTTAATTCCTATTCATAAACTAAAACTATCCATATGAAGTCACACGAATCAAGGAGAAATTTTCTCCGTAAACTTGGTGGCACAGCAGTGCTGCTTTCGGCAGGACCATTTTCAGGTTTTGCGTCACGAAATATAATGGAGGAACATATGATTGCGTTTGACAGGGATTTCTCTGCTAATGATAAAATCAGGATTGCCGGGATCGGAATGGGCATCATGGGCAATCAGGATATTGATACTGCAATTAAAGTTCCGGGAGTAGAGCTTGTTGCGGCCTGCGATCTTTATTCAGGCCGGCTCGACAGAGTAAAAGAAAAGTATGGTAAGAACATAATAACGACAAAAGATTATCGTGAAATTCTCAATCGCAAAGATATCGATGCCGTTGTGATTGCCACGAGTGATAACTGGCATTCAAGGATTTCAATAGATGCGATGAATGCTGGTAAAGCAGTCTATTGTGAAAAACCAATGGTTCATAAACTGAATCAGGGGCAGGAAGTTATCCAGACACGCGAAAAAACCGGAAAGACAATGCAGGTGGGAAGCCAGAGGGTAAGCAGCATCGTTTACCGCAAAGCAAAAGAATTGTATAAAACGGGCATCATTGGGAAACTGAATTGCATAGAAGCTTCGTTTGACAGACAGGATGCATTGGGAGCATGGGAATACACTATGCCAACCGATGGCTCACCTCAGACTGTGGATTGGGACAGGTATATTGCCGGAACACCTAAGATACCGTATGATGCCAGGAAGTTCTTCTGGTGGAGGAACTATCGTGATTTTGGTACCGGTGTTGCTGGTGACCTTTTCGTACATCTCTTGTCGGGTATACATCTTTTGACCGATTCAAAAGGGCCGGAAAAAATTTTTGCTTCTGGCCAGATTGCCTACTGGAAAGATGAACGTGATGTGCCGGATGTAATGGTTGCAATTATGCATTATCCTGATACAAAAGAACATCCTGCATTTGAAGTTATGCTGAGGGTGAATTTTGTAAGCGGGAACGGAGATAAGGGCCTTACAAAGTTCATTGGCAGTGAAGGTGTTATTGAAATGCTTGATAACGGTTTTGTGGTAACTAACAGCATTATGTCAAAAGCTCCGGGGATTGGTGGCTGGGATGCACTGGATACATATCCAAAAGCTATGCAGGAAGAGCTATTGAAAAGGTATAATGCAAAATATTCTAAAGAAGACCAGACCCGTCCGGTTAAACCAGGTACAAAATATACTGCTCCGGAGGGCTATGATGAACATTTTGAGCATTTTACAAACTTCTTTGAAGGTGTCAGAAGCGGTAAGCCTGTTGTTGAAGATCCGGTATTCGGATTCAGAGCCTGTGCTCCTTGTCTGGCTTGCAATGACAGCTATTTCCAGAAAAAAATAATAAACTGGGATCCTGTTAATATGAAACTGGTTTAATAGGTTTCAAATAAATGTAGAGTCGTCCTGTTTGGGCGCTTCAATACAATAAAAAATTTTATTTCAATAAACAAAAATGTAGAGTTATGAAAAACAATCTGACCAGGCGAAAATTCATTCAGAATGGAACCATGGCAACCGGAGGTCTGCTGGCTGCAAGGGCCATCAAGCTGGATGCTGCACCTTATAGTTCCGTATCCAAAAAAGTGGCACCAAGTGATAGAATCCGTTTCGGGATAATAGGAATCGGCATGGAAGGTTCAGGTCTTCTGAATGGTACGATGTCACTTCCGGGTGTAGAGTGTGTTGCAGCTGCTGATCTTTATGATGGCCGGCATACGCTTGCCAAAGAAATTACAGGCAATCCTGATCTCTTTACGACACGGAAGTACCAGGAGTTGCTTGACCGTAAAGATATTGATTGCATTATTGCTGCAGTACCCGATCATTGGCACAAACGTGTAGTTGTTGATTCATGTAATGCAGGGAAGGATATCTATTGTGAGAAGCCAATGTCGCATACAATAGCCGAGGGTTTTGCAATGGTTGATGCAGCGAAAAAGAATAACCGAATTGTTGAAATAGGGTCACAAAGGGTTAGTTCTATGTTGTGTGAAAAAGCGCGTCAGTTATACAGTGGAGGATCGATTGGTGACATAGAACAGGTAGAATTGACACTTGGCCGTAACGATCCTACAGGTGCGTGGGAATATCCTCCTCCTGCTGATCTTTCACCAAGCACACTCGACTGGGATACCTGGCTGAATGATGCTCCCAAAATTCCATTTAATGCTGAGCGTTTTGCACGCTGGCGCTGCTGGAAAGAGTATGGAACCGGTGTTGGCGGCGATCTGATGGTCCACCTGGTAAGCGGTATGATGTTCACTCTGGGCTGGAATGAAGCACCCCGGTCAGCGACAGCTCTTGGCGGTATTTTCCGCTGGAAAGACGGACGTAACATGCCTGATTTGCATGTTGTACTGTTTGATTTTCACGGAGTACCTGTTTATTGCAGGTTGGGTCTTGGCACTGAGACTCCAGAACTTGCCCGTTTCATGGGGCCAAAAGGTATTATCGACGCTGGAGAATTTAATCTTCGTTTTGCACCTCAGCCGGGTATCGATCTTGCACCAAGCTATTATGCTACAGGATTACCTCAAAAGCTGCGCGCAGAATATGAAAAACAATGGTATAACGAACATGCTCCGAAACTAGGCAAAGAACCTCTTTATGATGAGGTTAACTTCCGCGGACACGACTGGGACGATATGAATCCTCATATGTGGAATTTCTTCGAATCAGTGAAATCGCGTAAACCGGTTGTTGAAGATGCAGTTTTTGGTAATCATGCCGCGATTGCATGTCATATGGCAAATGAGTCTTATTTCAGCAAGAAAACTGTTTATTGGGACGAAGCAACAAAATCAGTTAAAAGCTGATATCAGCGAAATATTATCATATTACTTTTCCGGGAGCTGTCTCAATCAGGCAGCTTCTTTTTTATTTCTGCATCAGCTGTCTGTTAATGAATTTCCAGTACATTTGTCATATATTATTTGATTGATTATATATGACTTACCGTCACTTAGGTTTTCTGATAGTTTTAATATATCAGAGCGTCATTTTACAGTCAACAGCAGGAAACCGTTTGTATTCGGAGGAACAGGATACTCTGAAGTTCAGGACTGCTGCTTCTGAGAAAGTTGTTCCGGACCTGCCTTCCGATATGGTAATCCAGGTGGGCGCTTTTTTCCGTGAAAATAATGCAACAACTCTGAAATTAAAACTTTCTGGTCTTATTAACCAGAAAGTTGTATTACTTCCGGCAAATGGGTATTTTAAAGTACGCATAACAGGTTGTCAGACCTATGAGGAGATGGGCAGGCTTGTTGAGGTACTTCTCCTGTTAGGGATTAAAGATGTATGGATATTTCGTAACCTGCCAAAGGAAGAATTTGAGATCAGAGATTCGGTCAGAGCAGATACTTTAATTAAGGCTGGAATCGACAACATTCCGGTTGCCCTGCTTTCTGAGCCAAACGATCCTGTGATCTCATTACAGTTTAATCTTCAGGTAGGAGTATTTCATAGTAAATCAAAAGCACAGAGGGCAAAGAGAAGGATCACTTCCAAACTTAATCTGCCGGTTAAAGTTGTACAGGAATGGGAATACTATATTGTTTTTGTAACCGGATTCAAATCCAGGGAAGAGATCTTCAGCTATTACCCAAAACTTGCAGCTCTGGGCTATACGGAGAGCTTTATGGTTGAAAAGCCAACCATAAATCACTAATAAACTAATGAGCTTGGTAATCTGTTATGTAATCAATATTTGTACTTCACACATACAAGATGTAAATTTGCACATATCAGTGTAATCAACTTAATAGTAATGTTATGGAAAAAGATCAGGATGGAAGCTTTATCTGTTACAATTGTAATCAGAAAAATTACTTTGATAAAACTAAATACATCACTTCAGCCGGGAAGGAAAGCGCCGCAAAAACCCATGAGGTGAAAGAAGTTTCAATCGAATGCAAAAGCTGCAGAGAAATTAATAGCGTTACTATTGAATATTGAATAAGATTTAACTAAACACCCAAATCCGGCGTTTATTCTATCTACACGAAACAAATTCAAATCTTAACCGTTCAATGGCTAAAGTCGGAAGACTGAAATAAGATTATCCTGCTTCGGACTTCAACTTCAAACTAACTAATACGCTGAAGATGAAAAAGCTAAAAAAGATCATAGCAGTTACCGGCATAATTCTGTTTTTATTTCCTTCGGTCATATTTGCAACAAAAGGTACACAAACTGGTTCCAGCACGGTACAGACAAAAACAAAAACAACACAACCAGCTTCAAAAACTGTTCAGACGAAAAAGAAGACTACAACTACTGGTTCAAAAACAGCTCCAGCAAAGTCGAAAAGTTCTTCATCGGGTGTAAAATCGACTAAACCTAAATCAAAAGCTCCGGTTGTTGTTCCAAAATCTGAGCCACCCATTGATCGGGAATCCGTAGCAATTGGAACACTACGATGGGCAATAGCAAACCTCAATGTGAGCACTTTCAGGAATGGTGATTCTATTCCGCAGGTGAAATCCAATAAAGATTGGGTTGCAGCAGGTGATGCCGGAAAGCCTGCATGGTGTTACTACAACAATAACCCCGCTTTTGGTGCGAAGTACGGTAAACTATATAACTGGTATGCCGTGAATGATCCAAGAGGTCTGGCACCTGTAGGCTGGACACTTGCAACGGATGAAGACTGGTCTAAGCTGGCCGGCAGTTCGGGGGGGCAGGGTGCTGGCGTGAATTTGAAGAGCGGTACAGGATGGAGCGAAGGGAACAATGGAACTAACAAATCGGGATTTATTGGTCTCCCGGGCGGATACCGGGTGGAAAACGGGTCATTTCTTAATATTGGCAGCATAGGCATATGGTGGAGTACTTCGGAAAGCAGGGCTCTCAGTGCAGTAGATCATTACCTTTCAACTACGGGAAACCTCGGTAAGAGCAGCAGTCCCAAACAGCGCGGCGAATCAGTTCGCTGTATCCGTGCACATGAATGATCAGTATTGTCAGTTTTGAACAAAGCCTCATCTGAATTGTTTTACACACAACAATCCAATTAAAAGGTTTTGATCAAATCCATCTTTTAATTTTAATATAATTCAGATGAAAAAGTTATTCTTTCCGGTTATCGTTGTGATCATTGTTCTGGGATCAGCATTTACATTTTTCAAATCACTTGAGTGGAAAATAAGCGATAACTATTCTGTGAAATTTGATGGAGGTGATCCTGCAGGAGAGTTCAAAGGCCTGAAGGGAACTGTTAATTTCGACCCTGAAAACCTTGCCACTTCGAGCTTTGATTGCACTGTGGATGTAGCAACCATAAATACTGGCAACGGTATGAAGAATACTCACGCTAAGAGCGATAAGTGGCTTGATGCTACTAAATATCCGGTTATAAGGTTTACTTCAAAATCAATTACTAAGACTCCTGATGGGTTTGAGGCGGTTGGTACACTGGATTTTCACGGAGTCCAGAAAGAAATTACAATTCCTTTCACATTTGTAAATAATGTTCTGGCCAGTCAGTTCGAAGTTAACAGACTCGATTATGACATAAACAAAGCTGAAAAGAAGCATGGCGCTGCCGTTTTAAAAGTGTCACTTAATGTGCCGGTTACGAAATAACTCAAATGTTCAGATCTCATTTTTATCATGGATTTGTCTCCGGGATAATGGCTGCCGTAGCAGCTATTATTTATAACCGGATTTATTATTTTGCCACGCAATCTGATTTTTCAGGTATTATTAATTTTGGAACGATAGTAAGTACAAGCCTGGTAGTCTGCATGATATTCAGTATCTGCTACTATTTTTACCTGATTATTTTTAAAAAGAAAGGTATTGTATACTTCCATATGGTGATTTCGATCATGTCATTTGCAGCAGTTATTATTCCAATATCTGTTTCCCTGCCTTTATCAGTTAAGAATCCTGAGCTTTTTCCCGGATTGGCGGTCCCAATTGTATTCTTTCCGGCCCTGTCGTGGTTTACTTTTAAGCCACTTTTTAATGAATAGTCATTCTTCGACTACGCTCAGAATGACTATTAGAACTTATAGACCACTCCGACTTTCAGATTTAAGAATGACTCCCTCACGGTGCCATCTACCTGGGCTAATACACCAGCCCCGAGATTTAATGCTAAGGATCTGCTAATAGCATATCTTGCTCCAATACCAGGATTTATAAATAGCTTCGTAGTGTTTAAATCTGAAAAGTTCAGAAGCAAACCTCCGTCTCCGAATAAATATGGTGTAACACTGCTGACAGAAAATGAATATCTGAAATCGATGAAAAGCGGAACCAGGGCACCACTTTCGTAAAAATAGACACCTGTCCCACCTCCAAAAAAGAAATTTTTATTCACCTGATAACCATTAACGGATGTGATTCCCACAAAATGTTTTGAATAAGGATATGTCATGCCGCTTAATCCCAGGCCGTATGTAGCTTCATTAATAGTTAGAAATCCCGGGGCTGTATTCAGGGTGCTGAAGGGTCTGTTTGGGAGGACCTTGTATTGAGCGGTTGCAATAACCGTCGTTATCAAAAAAGCGGAGAGGAGTGAAAACTTAAGTTTCATAGAGTTAGATAACGGAATAACATTAACAGTATTTTGTCCTTTTACTGATAAAAGCGTGGAAATGTTACAAAAGGAATTGCCCAAAAAACGATTCCCATCCCTGGGGTTGGATTATCAAACCGTACATCTACCATGGGCGTAACCATGCATATTAGACTTTGATGCCTCCGGCATCTTTGGTTTAAAATTGACTTTTGCATCCACTAATGAAATTTAGTTTTACTTTTGACCAGAAAATTTGACTTTATATGATAAGATTTTTTAGAAAATACCATAAATGGCTAGGAGTAATATTTGGACTTATAATTTTAAGTTATGTTTTTTCAGGAATAATACTCAATCACAGGAATGCGTTATCATTTATTGATGTTAGCAGGAAGCTGCTGCCAAAAGAATACAGATATTCTAATTGGAATAATGCAGCTGTCAAATCGACATTAAAAATCTCTCCTGACAGTATCCTAATTTACGGAAACATTGGAATCTGGCTTACCGATAGCAGTTATTCAGGTTTTACAAATTTTTGTACCGGGTTTCCAAAAGGCATTGATAACCGTAAGATCTTTCAAATGATAAAAACTACGAGCAATATTCTTCTGGCAGGAACTTTCTCGGGACTTTATACCTTTGATTATAAAAAGAGTAATTGGGTTTCAATATCTGTCCCGGGTAAAGAAAAGAGCATTGTTGATATTATTCAGAAACAAGATACAATCTTTGTCCTGACGCGTTCATTACTTTTAAAAACCACAGATTTAAAATCATTTTCTGTCTCACAACTTCCTCCCCCTGAAAACTACGACAATAAGGCTGGCTTGTTTAAAACATTATGGGTTATACACAGTGGTGAAATTTACGGAATTACCGGAAAAGTTATTGTCGATTTAGCAGGTCTCGTTTTTGCTTTTCTTACAATTACAGGTTTTATATTATTTGTGAACAAAATAATTCTGAAGAAGAATAATAAGCGCGACGAGGTAAAGCTAAAATTAAAGAACTCTAACCGGTGGAACATTAAATGGCATAACAAATTCGGATGGATCGCCCTGGCTATTCTGATTCTGAATACTACCGCAGGAATGTTCCTGCGTCCTCCTCTTTTGGCATTTATCGGTAATTCGAGAGTTGGGAAGATCCCTTTTACCGAGCTTGCTACTCCTAATCCGTGGTTTGACCAGCTGCGAAGGATTTATTTTGATCAGGAAAGCAACAGGATCATTGTCATCACAATGGACGGGTTCTACTACTCCGATGACAACTTTAAGACAGATCTAAAGCAATTCAGATATCAACCTCCTGCAAGCATAATGGGGGTCACAGTATTCGAAAAAATTGATGCCAATACATTTCTTGTTGGTTCATTTGAAGGGCTTTTTACCTGGAATCCACAAACAGGAGAAGTTTTTGATTACATAAGGAAGCATGAATATGCTCCCACAACACGCAATGGGAGACCTATAGGCGAATTCCTGGTTTCAGGGTTTACCCGCGATTATAAAGATCAGGAATTCGTTTTCGATTACAATTCAGGCGCATTAAATATCAACGGAGCTGAGCGATTTGTAGATTTACCATCCGAAGTACTTAAAGATGCAAAGATTTCACTGTGGAATGTTGCACTCGAAATTCATACCGGCAGAATATATCAGTCTTTAATTGGTGATTTTTACGTATTGATAGTCCCGTTAACTGGTCTTTTTGTATTGTTTATTCTGATCTCAGGATTTATTGTATGGCTAAAAACGAGAAAAAAATTGTAAGCAAGATATCTGCAGCTTTCTTTATTAAAGAAGGCTGTTGTCTGTTGGAATGGCATGATAATTGAAAGGTTTTGTACGTTTAGAGAGAGCTATAAATTAAAGAACTAAAGAATTACTACATTTGTTAGCTTATCTTTACATTTCAGATAAAATCATTGAGTTAAATTTAATCAGTTAAGGTCATGAAAGCGAAAAGAATTCTAATGTTAATCCTGATGTTTGTCCCCATTTTATCATATGCCGGAGAAATTTATGGCACAATAAAAGGAGATGATGGAAAGGCATTGATTAATAAGGTTGTACAAATAAAGCTGAATGATAAAGTAATCGCCTCCGACACAACGGATGCAAATGGCTTCTTTACCGTTACCATTAAAGAAGTCGGGAAATTAAAACTTGAAGTTGCTGGATATAAAGATGCCAGTTTTGAAGTTTTTTCATCCAACAAGTCTACCCGTTACAATCTATTGATGAATAAAGCTGGTGAAAAATGGATCCTCAAGAACCTTTAGAGCCCCCAAAAAGGGATTTCTGGGACAAGATCCAAATTTTGATGCAACCAATTGGGGGCCTGATAACTGCCCTAACAATTGCATTGGTAAGTTATTTTGGTTCAAGTTATCTGAACAACAGACAGAATAATGACTCAAAAATCAGGCTCTATACTGAGTTGATGAGCAGCCGTGAGCAGTCAGAAAGCGCCCTGAGAAAAGATATGTTCAACTCTATTCTTGGCACAATTCTGAAAGATTCACATTCATTGGATGAAAATATCCTGCAACTCGAACTTCTTGCCTATAATTTCCATGAGTCGCTCAACCTGATGCCTCTTTTTGTTTATATGGATAGGCAAATAGCAAAAGAGAAGAATATTCAACTCAAGGTAGAATACAGAAAGCGATTGTATAAAATGGCAGGAGATGTTATTTCAAAGCAAATTTCGAGCCTCGAAGACGCTGCTACAAGAGAGACAATGTTTATAACATTCCCTGTCGATTCGATAAGGTATAAGCCGGGGCTTTCTCAGGACATGCCAATGGACTGGAAGGATTCGAAGATTTTTTACGATACCGTGAAAACACGAGACACAAAAACAATCTATAAAAGAGTTGTTTATCTGAAAGCATCGAGTTTCAATGTTGAAGACAAAACCGTTAATGTGAGGATGGATATCGAGACCTTTATAAACGATAAGTTTATAAACATGGTGACTCAGGATTTCATGATAGATTATTTCCAGTTCCCGATGATTGACAATACACGTCTTTCAAACGATATGCGTTGCGCAGTAGTGATGCGTGATTTTGATTATCCCAATTTTATCGAAATGGATATTCTCTATTTCCCAGGTTCTCATTCAAGCCTGAAAGAAAAACCTTATTATGACGAGGTTGTTAAAAAGCTGCTGATGGACCAATAAGTCTTAATCGGATCTATTTTTTTATAGCATGTAACATAGGTGATTCTCTGGTGAGATTTTGAGATTACACTTCTATTCTCAGGAGGCGGTGTAGCGTCTTTCAGAGCCATGAAGTTTCTGACTTTTGACCAATTAAACAAGATGTATGTAAAAGGTTGACTTTTCAAGGAGGGGTGGCATGACCCCAAGATTTCAGATAGTCTTTTAAAATTTGCCAATAACAAGTTTATCTGTTCTAAAAATGAAACATATTTTACCTCTTATTTTTTTACTCCTTTTAGTTAGCTGTAAAAAGGAACACGACGATCCCACACCAGAGGTTGTTAAATTTGCAGTTGAGATTGGCGACAGCAAAATTCCTTATATACAAATCAAAACGAAAAGTTCGATTCTGAATGAGCCAAAAATCGCGGCCGAGATGAATATATTTATCGAAAAGGTGAGTGTATTAAAAACCCCTATTGGCATAGAGTACAGGGGATCTACATCTTTCAGGATTTCTGATAAAAAATCCTATGGTTTTGAAACAAGGGACGAGAGTGGGAACGATGTTGATTTAGAAGTTGCCGGATTCCCCGCTGAATCAGACTGGATTCTGACAGGAGACGTATTCAGGGCTTCAGATCATATTATTTTTGATCCCACCTTGATGCATCACTATGTAGGATATGAGCTCTTCAGAAGAATGGGAGAATATGCAAGCCGTTCAAAATTTGCAGAGCTGGAAGTGAATGGTGTCTATATGGGCATCTATGTTATCATGGAAAAATTAAAAAGAGGACCCGACCGGATAGATATAATGAAGCTTCATCCATCTGATACAGATACCGCGGCAATAACCGGTGGATATATCTTAAAAATAGACAAAACTGCAGGGAGCGATGTTATTGGCACTCATACCCCTGATTACTATTTAAATAACTGGGACGATGATCTGAAATATACAGAGCACAACAGTTTCAGATCAAAGTATGATATTTTCAGTCAATTATTGACGACCAATCCGTACGGGTCAACCAATAATAAATACAAGGAGACATATTTTCTCTATGAATATCCTGGAGCAGATGTTATAAATACGGCGCAGAAAACATATATTCAAAATTATATTAACGGTTTTGAATCAGCACTGCTTGATGATGATTTTAATTCGGATAAACGAACATATACTAAGTTTATTGACAGGAAAAGCTTTATTGATTATTTTATACTAAATGAAGTTGTTGGGAATATAGATGCCTACAGGCTAAGTACATATATGTACAAAAACCGCGGAGAAAAACTAAAAATGGGACCGGTTTGGGATCTGAATATAGGATATAATCTGCAGGATAGGGTGCCTTTTAATGACTGGATCATAAATTATAATACATATGTTACAGCTGATGCCTGGATGCTTCCCTTCTGGTGGAAACGACTCATGGATGATCCTCAGTTTCGCAGCGAGCTAAAAGCGCGCTGGTCAGCGTTAAGAGCCAATGTACTCAGCACAGTGAATGTTCTCGCTTTAACAAATGAGACTGCAGATTACCTTACAACTAATAAAGCGATAGCCAGGAATTTTACAAAGTGGACAGGTATTCCTGTTAATTACTCATCAAGCGTGAATGATATGAATACCTGGCTTAGAAACAGACTGGAATGGATGGATTCAAAGATACTTGCATTTTAAGTTTATCCTGAACTTTTCTTCCATCTTCCCACCCTGGCGTGCAAGAATGCATCAGCCACTTGCCATTGCAGTAATCGGTGGATTGATTGTAGCATTACCCTTGCTTCAGATGCGAAATAGGTAAGATTCTGCTAAGTATTTTTAATTAAGGAATGATTAACAATAAATTAAATATCTTTGCGCAATCACACCTGATTTAAGAATCTTAAATTATATGCGCAAATGAATAAGCAATATCTGAAAAGTATAAGGGATAAAATGCCGGAATCCCTGAAATATATTTCAGCTCCATTATTCAGGCAATCTCTTATAAAGAACAAAGAGTTTTCAAGATATTATAATCTTCTCGAACAAAGGGAAACATTAAGCCCCGACCAGATAAAAGATTATCAGTTTAACCAGCTTAAGTGTATTTTAATACATTCTTACCGGACTGTCGCATATTATACTGAATTATTTGATAAAATATCTTTTGACCCCTTAAGGTTTTCTGATTTTGATGAGATAAGGATTATCCCATATCTTACGAGACAGATAATAACTGATAATTTTGATAAACTCATTTCAAAGAAAATCGTTAAGAATGGATATTATACTGGTTCAACCGGAGGAAGCACCGGATCACCACTGACATTTTTACTTGATTATGATTCGGTCTTCAAAGAGAATGCATTTATTTATTATTACCGGAAAAAACTGGGATATAAGCTGAATGATCGGATGGCAACATTCAGGCAGGTTAAGTTCGGTGATGATCTTTGGCAATTTAATCCTATGCATAATGAACTCATATTCTTCCCGATAAAATTAACCAGGGCAACAATAGTTAATATAACAAAGAAAATAATCGAGTTCAAACCCAAGTATTTGAACGGCTACCCATCGTCAATATGGTATTTTGCAAAATTGTTGAACGAAAATGGGGTTAAGCATAACCTGAATTTGAAAGGTATTTTTTTGATGTCTGAGAATGTTGATGAACAGCAACGAGCTTTTATCGAAGATTTTTTTAAGGTTAAATCACTTGCACATTATGGACATAGTGAAAGATGTGTCATAGCCGAAGAAATGAGCGAAACTCTCTACAAATTTGATCCTTACTATGGTTATACTGAACATATCCCTAACGAAAATGGAAGTTATAATATCGTTGGGACAGGATTCCTGAATAGCGTTATGCCGTTAATCAGGTACAAAACTGACGACAATTGTATCCCTGAAGAACAATATTATCATATTGAAGGCAAAAGGAGTAGTACAATTGGCTTGCATGGGATAAATGATGAATTCATACCATGTTCTTTGTTTGATCTTTCAAATCCTATATTCAATAACATATTACGTTCTCAGTTCATTCAATCAGAAAAAGGGAAAGCAGACCTTCTTATTATTGTCGGTAAGGACTTTAAAATGTCGGAATTATGTAGTATTAAGGATTTATTAAACAAAAAGTCAAAAAATATTATAGACATAAATGTTAAAATTGTTGAAGCCCCACTTTTATCACCCCGGGGGAAATTTGAAAGTTATATCTCATATATGAAACAGGATTCCTGACAAGTTTGATCAGGGGATTTCAATCTCATCCTTAACAGGGCTGTTATCGTCAAAAGGGAGGTTGCATTACCCTCCCGCAATTAATTCATAAAAATTTATTGTAGTATGACGCTGAGTTATTCCTCTGGAGACTTACAGTGAGCTCTTCAATTAACTTCCTCCCATTAAAAGTAAAAGTGGTACATTCAAGATTATGAATTTCATTTCTTAATGATTCCATACAGTCAGTTCCTCGAAATACGCCATGTAGTTGTTGCATAAAAGCACTGCTTGATACCACTAAGATATTGGAGCCATTATAATTTTGAAAAATGAATTGAGAAAATAATTTCGCCCTTCTTCTTAGAGCAGGAAAAGTCTCGCCGTCAGGAGGATTTAATGAATGAAAATCATTATTAAGTTTAAGATATAGAATCCGTGGTTTTAATTCTTCTACCTCAATATAATTAAATCCTTGCATCTTCCCATAATTCCTTTCATTACATAATTTATTATGAATTACAGGAATGTTACGCCCTGCGACTAATAATTCAGCTGTATGGATTGCTCTTTTTAAATCAGAGGTGATCACAATATCGAAGTCATAGTCTTTTAATTTAAAAGAAGCATTTTCAGCATCCTCGATACCTTTTTCGTTCAAAGGAATATCGATTGAACCAGCATATCGTTTTTCTAAATTATAGACTGTTTGACCATGCCTGATGGTCAAAATCCTTGTAATCTTATTCATATCCCAATGCTGTTAGGCGAATAAATTCATTTAGCCGTAAGATTGAAGAATAATCTGTCAGAATGGGACCATTCTTAATATATTCTGCGTTGTACTTGTTTGATATATGTGCTAAAAATGTGGATTCGGTACTAATTGACCGGTGTGATGTAATAAGCAAATGATTGTTCTGCCGTATCAGATTAATTGCTTTAATTGTATTTGACACTGTACCAGCCTGGTTGGGTTTAAGGATTATACCATGAGTGTACTTTTTATCTATACCTTCAGCAATTCTCGTATGATCACCAGAGTAAAGATTATCACCCACTATTCTGCATCTGGTTTGATTGTTAGTCAGGTTGTGCCATGATTCGAAGTCGGTCTCATGAAAGGGATCCTCGAGAATATTTAGATTATAATCCTTTATTAAATCAAGCCAATAATTACACATCTCTTCCTTAGTCATAGAGGTATTATTGGTTATGGTAAACCGATATTCCTTCCCATTCCACAGGTCACCTGCACTGGCATCTATCATCAGATCATAATTTTTCTCTAATCCTAATTCTTTAAGTGTCGTGAGCAAAAAGTCAAACCAATCACGATTATCACCATGCTCTGATTTATGTACCAGGTTATTATTAATATATACTTTATCCAGTTTTGCTAATTTACTCTTTACTCTGTTCTGAATTAATTCGTGATCATTTAAAACAGATTCCATGTTGCTTGTCTTTGCGACAAGCAGAAATTCAGAGAATTCACTTTGAACCGGATTGGTATATGCATGATTTCCGCCATTCAATATATTAATAACTTGTTTGGGGATATGTTTACTTTGAATGGAACGCGTCTCGACGGTACTTGTTTGCATAAAATGTTCATTAGCATCATAAAAAGCTAATGATAAAGCATAGGAATTATTTCTACCAAAAAACCCCATCTTTCCTTCAAGATAGTTGTCCATATCTTCCTGATTAATAGGTTTGGAAAGTATTCCATCTTTCTGTAGCGAATCAATTATTTTTTTGGAGCTTATTTCAAAATTTTTATCTTCATAGATACTAATTGTTTCACCTTTCGGTGAGGCACCCCTGCCTACGGAACCATTATCCAGAAAAAGGATAAACTCATTGGTAAATTCCCCATGCGAATTTAATATCCTTCTAAAGTGTACTGATTTTATTAATATTTTGTTTTCCATAACTTTCTAAGATTTCCATTTTATTTATTCATAATCTTTTCAAAACCATTTATCTCTCAAACAAATATAATGGATTTAAAGAATAATTACTATGATAAGAAAATATTAACCGCCCGGATTTAGATTCAGTATGAATCAATTATCTGGCGCGTACCATGAATAGCTCAATCCTGAGGATTTGTGTCCTCAAGATTGAAAAGGTTGCCGGAAAGACATTTGGGGGCGCTCAGGTTCTTCAATTGATCAGAAATTGTGTTTTTCATGGTTAAAATCATGGTTTTTGAAAATTCTAACTAATAAATTTGATTGATTCATTAAAGTAAAACATTATGAGTAGTCATGAAAAGATCAGACAGCTAATCGAATTACGAGAAAGTGCTAAGCTGGGAGGGGGAGAAAAACGTATCGAAGCACAACATAACAAAGGTAAATGTACCGCTCGTGAACGAATCGATATGCTTTTTGATGAGGGCAGTTTTGAAGAATATGATATGTTTATTACTCATAGGAGTACCGATTTTGGTCTCGATAAGGAAAAATATCCTGGCGATGGTGTTGTAACCGGACATGGAACAATAGACGGACGCGTTGTGTATATTTTTTCACAGGATTTTACCGTTATGGGCGGTTCTCTGTCTGAGACACATGCTCATAAGATTTGTAAGATAATGGATCAGGCAATGAAGGTCGGAGCTCCGATAGTCGGTATAAACGATAGCGGCGGAGCAAGGATACAGGAGGGAGTAAGAAGTCTTGCAGCCTATGCTGAGATATTTCAAAGAAATATTATGGCGTCGGGTGTCATCCCGCAGATATCAGCTGTATTCGGTCCATGTGCAGGCGGAGCAGTTTATTCGCCGGCACTCACGGATGCAATCATCATGACAGAGAAGACGAGTTATATGTTTGTTACCGGACCGAAAGTTACCAAAACAGTAACAGGTGAAGATATTTCAGATGAGGATCTTGGAGGAGCAACAGTACATTCGACCAAGTCGGGAGTTGCCCATTTTCGTGCTGAAGACGAAAAAGAAGGCCTTCTGCTCATCAGGAAGCTCCTGGAATACCTTCCTCAGAACAATCTTGAAGATCCTGTAGTAACCGAGAATACAGATTCTATTGAGAGGACCGATGACATGCTCAATAATGCTATACCCGAAAATGCCACCCAGCCTTATGATGTCAAAGACATAATTTATTCTATTATAGATAACAAGGAATTCCTTGAGATACACAGGCATTATGCCAAGAATATAGTGGTTGGTTTCGCCAAATTCAACGGAATGCCGACAGGAATAGTGGCCAATCAGCCGAATTTCCTGGCAGGTGTCCTTGATATTGATGCTTCAAAAAAAGCTGCGCGATTTGTCAGATTTTGTGATTGCTTTAATGTTCCGATTGTAACTCTCGTTGATGTTCCTGGTTTTCTTCCGGGAAGTCAGCAGGAATATGGAGGTATCATCACGAATGGTGCGAAGCTTATGTTCGCCTATGGTGAAGCAACTGTGCCAAAAGTAACAATCACCTTGCGAAAATCATATGGTGGCGCTCATGATGTGATGAGCTGCAAACAATTAAGGGGAGATATAAATTTCGCATGGCCTTCGGCGGAGATTGCCGTAATGGGGCCCAAAGGAGCTATTGAAATACTCGAGGGGAAAAAGATTGCTTCAATAATGGATGGAAGAGAAAGGGTCAGATATATTGCAGAGAAAGAGGAAGAATACAGGAGGATGTTCGCAAATCCCTATGAAGCAGCCAAATATGGATTGATTGACGATATAATCGAACCCAGGAATACGAGATTCAGGATTGTCAGGGCATTGCAGACCCTTGCTACCAAGAAAGACGTCAACCCTCCGAAAAAACATTGCAATATACCCCTGTAAAAAACAATGGAAACAATGTATATACTTCTTGCTGCCTCCGGCATCTATTCATTTGCCTTAACACTTGTAATTGTTGGGATAGTTGTTGTTTTTATGGCTTTAACATTGCTTGTTGTTATATTGAACAACATACCACGGATAGGAGATTTCTTTACCCGGTTAATCAGGGCAAGGTTAAAGAAACCAAAGATTTCAGAAGTCAGGGATAAGCATATATCAGCTCAGGTGAGTGCGGCTGTTTCAGCTGCGATATATCTTTATCTGGATGAAATACATGACAAAGAGAGCAGGGTGATGACAATCAGAAAAGTTTCAAGAACCTATTCCCCCTGGAGTTCTAAAATATATGGTTTGAATATTTTAAGGAAATGACAGAATATGAAAAAATTCAAATTTACTATCGGAGGAGATGAATTTGACGTTGAGCTTGTAGCCGCAGAAGATAATATGCTGAGGCTGGAGGTTAACGGCACTGAATATGAAGTTGAACTTCATAATGAAGTTATAGTCCCGAAAACACCTATCCTGGTGAGAGTAGAAGTGCCGCCACCGACAAAAAAGGAAACCAGGATAACCAAAACTATCACGAAAACTACCAATACGGCAGTAAAATCTCCATTACCCGGAACTATCCTTTCAGTTCTTATAAAAGATGGCGATCAGGTTAGGCTTGGTCAGAAACTCCTCACACTGGAAGCAATGAAGATGGAAAACAATATTCTCGCTGAGAGGGATGGAATTGTGCGTTCGGTGATAGTGAAGCCTGGCGATTCTGTTTTGCAGAATGATGTTTTAATGGAAATTGAATAAGAAAAGGTTATGAGAAAGTTTCTTACAGTGATTTCAATTTTAGGTTTTCTGGCGGTCCTGAATTCTCTTCTTGTTTCAGCCAATGCATTCCATCCTTCAGTTGTTAGTGATACAATAAGTGTTGCAAATCAACAGGTCACACAGTCCCCTGATGCTGTTGCTGTGGACACTGGAAAGGCTATCAGCAGGTTTTTTTCATATACCGGATTTGCAAATATTGCAGTGGGTAATATCATAATGATGTTAGTCGGATTATTTTTCATTTTTCTTGCAATCAAATATGAATATGAACCACTGCTTTTGATTCCGATAGGTATAGGGATACTGATAGGGAATATACCATTCCTTCATGGAGCAAATCTTCAGATAGGAATATATGAAGAGGGAAGTGTACTTAATTACTTGTATTACGGCGTTGTTAAAGGGATTTATCCGCCGTTGATTTTCCTTGGAATAGGAGCAATGACTGATTTCTCAACTCTTATCTCGAATCCTAAGCTGATGTTGCTTGGAGCTGCCGCCCAGATTGGAATTTTCGCAACTCTTTTTGGAGCTTTGTTTTTAGGTTTTTCTATACGCGAGGCAGGATCAATAGGTATTATCGGTGGTGCTGACGGACCGACTGCAATCTTTACTACAGCCAAATTAGCGCCTCATCTGATAGGGCCAATTGCGATTGCTGCATATTCATATATGGCTCTGGTCCCTGTTATTCAACCACCAATAATGCGACTGTTTACATCCAGGAAAGAAAGACTGATAAAGATGAAGCCACCCCGTTCGGTGTCGAGAACCGAAAAAATCACCTTTCCGGTTATTGGCCTTTTGCTTACATGTTTCATAACCCCAAGTGCTCTCCCTCTGCTTGGTATGTTGTTCTTCGGGAATCTGCTCAAGGAATCAGGAGTGACCAAACGTCTGGCCAATACGGCAAGTAATGCATTAATAGATATTGTAACGATCATTCTTGGACTCACTGTCGGAGCTTCAACACAGGCTGATGTATTTCTTACACCTCAATCGGTAATGATTTTCGGTCTCGGAGCGATTTCATTTATGGTCGCAACAGCTGGAGGTGTTTTGTTTGCCAGGCTGATGAATGTTTTTCTGTCAAAGGAAAACAAGATAAATCCTCTCATCGGTGCTGCTGGGGTTTCTGCTGTCCCCGATAGTGCGAGGGTTGTTCAGATAATGGGGCTCAAGGAAGATCCAGGCAACCACCTGCTGATGCATGCTATGGCACCGAATGTCGCAGGAGTGATCGGTTCAGCTGTAGCCGCCGGTGTATTACTCAGTTTTCTGATGTAGACTTAGCTTATTTCCATTTCTCGTGAAACAAACACCCTGGCCCATTCGTCAGCTGGAAATACTCTTATACTCAGAGCATCCCTATTTTACCGAGCCCAATGTCATTTGAATATAGTACTGATCTTATCCAGCCTTGCTGTATCTTCATCTGAAAGTCTGAAAGACAGAGCATCGGTATTTTCCTTTACATGGACCTCCTTTGTTGCTCCAGCTATTGCAACAACAGAATTCCCGTGGTAATTTATTAACCAGTTAAGAGCTACTTGTGATGCTGTGACATTATATTTGATGGCAAGCTCTTTGACCATCATGATCACTGGCCGGCTTTTCTCAAGTCCTTCAGCCTTGAATAGTGAGTTATATTTCCTAAAGCCTATATTTTTGAGCAGTTCAGGGTTATCGTGAAACTTACCAGTAACCAATCCCTGAGCCAGGGGTGAATATGCAATTATTGAAACACCGAGTTTCTTTGCCGTATCCATTACACCATTTGATTCGATCTTCCTGTTAAGAAGACTGTATTGTACCTGATTTGAAGCCAGGGGAATTCCTTTTTTGTCAAGTGTTTCCCAGGCATTTTGCATCTTCTTAGCTGAGAAATTACTTACTCCAATGTTTTTAATAAGCTTTCTTTTGAGTAGTTCTGCCATTACTTTCATTTCGTCCTTCTCATTTGAAAAGCCCCAGGGCTGGTGTATCTGATACAGGTCAATTGGATAAGGGGAGAGTGCTTTAATACGATCATCAATTGTTTTTGATATGTTTGAAGCGAACCGGAACAGAGGCCACCATTTTGTAGCAATTATCACCTCACCCGGTTTCTTGCCGGCTGACTGTAACGATTTTGACAGTGCTCTTTCCGAAGTCCCATTGCCATAAACTTCAGCAGTATCGAACCAATTGATCCCTCCTTCAAGGGATAGTGATACAACCCTGTCAATTAGGTCATCTTCAAGTGTAGGCCAGAATTTTCCTGCCATGTTTTTCTGTTTGCTGAACTGCCAGCAGCCAAGCCCTATTGGAGTTACCAAAAGATCAGTTTTCCCAAGTGAACGCAGCATGTTCATATTTTTCATTTTATTTTATTTAATGTATTATATGTAATTGGTAGCGTAAACACAAACTTGCTTCCTTTTCCAACTTCGCTTTCTACCCTGATTTTTCCTTGGTGTTTTTCCACAAATCCTTTGCAGAGTAATAATCCCAGACCTGTTCCTGTTTCTCCTGCTGTGCCCTTGGTTGAAAGAACTTCAGATATGTCAAATAGTTTCGTTAATTCATCAGGCGCTATACCAATTCCATTATCGGAAACCGAAATTGTTACATTTTCAGTATCCTGCACAGCATTAATATTAATTACCCCACCATTTTTTGTAAATTTTATCGCATTCGAAACAAGATTTCTTAGTACTGTTTTTAGCATATCAATATCAGCAAAAGTATTAATCTCGTCAGGAGAAGAATAATTAATTGTGATGTCTTTTGCAATAGCAATGGGGTTAAGAATGTCAAGTGTACTTATAAAAATATCTCTGAGGTTCAATAATTTTGGATTGAAGGGCATATTCCCTTGTTGTGTTCTTGCCCACATTAATATGTCTTCCAATAATTTATATGTATTTCGTGCTGTTGAATTAATTTGGTTTGCAAGGATTTCAATTTTGTTAATATCGACTTTGTGCAAGTCTTCTATCAATACTTCTGATAAACCAATAAGATTATTAAAAGGGTTTTTCAAATCATGCCCGAGAATCGATATAAAACGGTCTTTATCAGCATTTAATTGAAGTAGCATATTTTCACTTGCTTTTAGCAATTGTTCCGCTTGCCTGCGCCCGGTGATATCTCTGGATATGCCAAAAGTCCCTATAATATTTCCATCCCGGTCTTTTAATGGTACTTTAACTGTTGAAGCCCAGGTATCGGGTCTATTATGATGTGTCTCCTTCTCTTCAATACTCAGTATTTGTCCTGTTGAGATAATATTTTGTTCATCTTTGAACGCCTGATTTGCATGCTCCACTGTGAAAAAATCAAAATCTGATTTTCCTATCACTTGTGCCGGATCATTCACGCCATGGAATTGGGCCATAGCTTTACTGACCCTGAGGAATCTACTTTCCCGGTCTTTAAAATAGATATGATCAGGGAGATTATTCATAATTGCATCTAATTGAATATTTTCTTCCTCTGCAAAAACATAATCACCAATTCTTTTAATTTTTTTTTTAATCATCACATAGGTTTAAGAGATTAATTTTTTCGGTTCAGTACTGCTTGGGATTGTAAAATGAAAACTTGAGCCTCTCCCAACCTCACTTTCTACCCATATTCTTCCTTGGTGTTTTTCCACAAATCCTTTGCAGAGTAATAATCCCAGACCAGTTCCTTTTTCTCCTGCTGTGCCCTTGGTTGAAAGAACTTCAGATATATCAAAAAGTTTCTTTAACTCATCAGACGCTATGCCAATCCCATTATCTGAAACCGAAATTGTTACATTTTCAGTATTCTGCACTGCATTAATATTAATTACCCCACCATTGTTTGTAAATTTTATAGCATTCGAAACAAGATTTCTTAGTACTGTTTTTAGCATATCAATATCAGCAAAAGTATTAATCTCGTCAGGTGTAGAATAATTAATTGTGATATTTTTTTTGCTGGCATTTGGGTCAAGGATTTCAATGGTACCAGTACAAATATCTCTGAGGTTCAATAATTGCGGTTTGAAGGAAATACTACCTTGTTGACTCCTTGCCCAAACCAATATGTCTTCCAGTAATTTATATGTGTTTCGTGCTGTTGAATTAATCTGGGTTGCGAGGATTTCAATTTCACCAGCATCAAATTTGTGTAAGTCTTCTATTAGTATTTCGGATAAGCCAAGAAGATTACTAAACGGATTTTTCAAATCGTGTCCGAGAATTGATATAAAACGATCCTTATCTGAGTTTAATTTTTCTAACCGTACATTTAATAATCGTATTTGCTTAGAACGAAGATTTGCATTTATTAATTCTATAGACAAAAAAAACATCAGCAGACTAATTGATATGCCACCTAATAGAATAAACAATTGGTTACCATGGAAAAGAAACAAATCGTTATTTTCCCTGTTAAAAATTAATGTCCATTTTTTACTATTAAATTGAATCGGTAGGCTGAGATATAAGTTTGATTTGGTTTTATTTCTTGCTATGTCATTAGGCTGGCTATCATATAGCATCGATTCCTCTGAAATGTCATCATTATCATAAATTTTTAAATGTATACGATTTTCAGATGGTAAATCCCAATTTCCTAAGATACCCATTGTCATATCTTTCATACGGTAAGGACTATAAACCCAGCCTTTAATAGCGGCACGTCTTTCTAGAACAGTATTCGATGGCTTCCCATTTCGATAAACAGGTACATACATCAATGCACCTGCTTGCACATCTTTGTTTGTTTCCTGAACTAAATGTACTTTCCCTGATAACATTGCAAGGTCTGAATCTCTGGAAATTTCCATTGCCTTTCTACGCACTGGTTCAGAAAACATATCATAACCAAAAGCACTGAGATTTCTGCCCGAAAATGGCTCAAGATAAATTACAGAAGTATAAATATCTCTTTCTCCAATCGGTTTTACATTATACACGGGGAACCCATTCTTTCTGAAAGTCTGAATATGTTTAGCTAACTGATTTTTAGGAATAATAGTTGAATAACCAAATCCTTGTGTTCCGGGTAAGTTTTTATAGATTTTTTCATATTCTATGAATTTTCTCCAGGTTTCTCGTGTAACAGTATCCGATACGGCAAAAAGTGCTGACCCGCTTCGCAAAAGCAGAGCATGTGATTTGAGACTTGATCCTATTTTAATTTGTATATCGTTACAAATTGATTCAAAGTCCTGGATAGCAATCTCATGCATATTTTTTCTTATATTAATTACCACTACAGCAGTTAATATAAGCCCCATAAGAAAAATAACTAACGTTTTCCAGTAAGTTTTTAAATAGAAATTGGAGATTAATATTTTGTAGTTAGAGTCGATTAATTTCATAATCAAAATGATTTTACACAGTACGTGATTATAATGCGCAATGACTGGCAAATAAACCTACCTCTTAGGCTTCCTTATCTACTTGTTTAAATGCTTGTGGATTAGCTCAAAAAGTAAAGTCTTATTAATTGGTTTTGTAATATAGCTGTTGCAACCCGCTTCCAATGCTTTCTCTTTGTCGCCGGAAAATGCATACGCTGTTTGTGCAATGATAATTACATCCTTATTGAATTGACGGATTTGACGTGTGGCTTCATGACCATCCATATTGGGCATTCTGATGTCCATTAAAATTAAATCAAGGTCGGGATTTACCCGACAAGCCTCAACAGCTTCAACCCCTGTAATAGCATGAAAAACCTCGCAGTTGATACTCTGTAGAATTCGTGTAAGAAGGGAATGAGATATTTCATCATCTTCAACAATCAATATTTTGAGTTTTTTAAGTTGAATTTCCTTATCCTTTTCAGAAAAAATACTTTCGATAACAGTTTTTGGTTCAGATACTGCATTGTATAGAATAGTAAAATAAAATGTTGAACCAATACCCTCCTCGCTTTCCACCCATATCTTACCTCCAAGCATTTCTACATAGGATTTCGCTATTGATAATCCCAGACCACTACCTTCATAACCTCGGCTATACAATTCACTGCCTTGTCTGAACCTCTCAAAAATTATTTCTCTCTGGTTCTGTTTTATACCTATCCCCGTATCTTTAACGAAGAATTCAAGGTATTCCCCTTTTTTCTCATATCCTAATTCAATTGAACCTTCATAGGTAAACTTGATTGCATTTTTAACAAGATTAGTTAGTATACTATATACTTTTTCGTTGTCGGTATTAATGATGGCTTCTTTTAATTGCAAACCATTTTTAAAAGAAAGTTGTAACTGTTTATTTTCAGCTTCCGGTTTGAAGAAATTATAGGTGAATTCAATTTTTTCGTTAATATTCGTTTCTTTAATATCAACATGAACAAGACCAGATTCAATTTTCGAAATATCAACTATATTGTTAATAGTATTGAGCATACGTGCACCACTAATCTGAATGATTTGAATATAATCCTGCAGGTCATCACTTGATATAGTTGGTTCTTTTATGATTTCCGCAAATCCAAGGATCCCGTTCATTGGGGTTCGAATCTCATGGCTCATATTTGTAAGAAAAGCGGTTTTAAGACGGTCAGATTCTGTTGCCTTTTCAAGTGCTTCTTCCAATTGTTTTTCTCTTTCTTTATATTCGGAAATATCCTGTGCTGCACCCCAAATACCAATAATATTACCTTCAGTATCAGTTAGAGCCTCACCCCGTACCCACATCCATCCATTTCTCCCATCTTTCCTCACAGTATTAAGTTCAAGTTCATATGGAACTCCTGTTTCAGTTGTTTTTACAACTGATGAAGACAGAATCTCCCAGCTTTCATGGGTGAAAAATTTCAATTGTTCATTATATGATGGAACAGGTAGTTTTGGGTCAAAACCATACATTTTATATAGTTCCTCAGTCCACGTGACCTCCTTAGTTTTAACATCTAAATACCAGCTGCCAATATGTGCAATATGTTGTGCTTTTTTTAATTCACGTTCACTCCTGATTAACTTCTTTTCACTTAACCTACGTTCGGTGATGTCCTGTGCGGAAGATAAGCCGCCCGTAACATTTCCATCTTTATCCTGAAGTGTCCTGCACTTCCAGGCAAGCAATCGTTTTTCTCCATCTTTATTCCTCTGCCAGCTTTCAACATAAATAATATTCTGGCTACCTTTAAATAGAGGTTCAACTGTTTTAAAAGTCAATTGCTCTCCTTCGAAATATTGTGAGGCTCCTTTTCCTATTACATCTTCTCCGAAAAACTCAATACCTTCCTTATTTGCCCAGGTATAGACTTTATTATTATCTACTTCCATAATGATATCAGGAATCGAATCTAATAGAGCTTCGTTACGGGAAGATACTAAACGAATGGTCTCTTCTGCCTTTTTGCGCTCTGTAATGTCCCTGATTGATAGCTGATAAGCAGGCTTCAAGTGAAAGGTTATCTCCACAATATGTACTTCCACTTCACAAAGAGACATGCCTTTTCTAATAGTAAGTATATCTATTTTTTTTTCTACTGAAACGGGAAAGCCAAATTCGTAGCCGAGTAATTCTTCTTTACTTCTGCCGAAATGTTGTTCAGCAGATGGATTCACGTAGAGAACGATTCCCTTTGCGTCCACAATAAGAATACCATCGGAATTCTTGTCTAAAATAGCAGAAAGGGTAGCCTCATATGCTTTCAAATAATCTTCAGTCTGGCTTTGAGTTGAAATTGTTTTTTCAAGATTCTGAATTTTATCCTGTTGTACACTTAATTGCTCAATCAGCTGCTTTTTATCCAGATTATTATAATCCATAATAAAATAGTATTACTCAAATTTCCTATTTTAATAATTTCTCTCCGAAATTAATACCATTGCTTTTGATCTCATATTCAAAGATGCTGTTAGAATGCCAGGAACCCCTCATTTTTAGAACAAACATCAGTCTCTTTATTGTTTGCTCCCTTTCCACGTACAGTAAAACAATAATTCCATCCATTATAGAACTCAGGCGCATCATATTTGTTTCCATCATTGCTAAAAGCTGACCCCCTTCCGCACCAAAATTGGTATTTGACAGATAATTCATCAGACAGGTAATACCTTTCGACTTAAAAAATCCTCTGGATTGAATCAGGAACTGACGCACGCTTTCTTCCGACATTGTAGCAGATTG
>JBBRSO010000024.1:0-35660 GCA_038245405.1 Bacteroidales bacterium | reverse complement strand
ATGAACAGCCTGCCAAGGTTATCCAAATCACCCTGCATGCTCTCGGTAAGAATCTGTTTTTTCTTCTGATAAATAAATTCCTCAGGTTTTTCAGCATTGATTGTCTTATAAAACTTAAGAAGCTTAGGAAACCCTTTTTTATAAGTAAGGAGGTTATTTACAGATACCAGGAAATCATATCCTGTGGTACCCTGTACCGGCCAGTTAACCGGTATACTCTCGCTGCGGGCTAGAATCTTTTCCACCACTATATAAAGCTCATCGCCGGTAAGCAAACGTAATCTCTCAATATACTTTGAGGGATCCTTCAGACCATCAATATGATCAAGCCGTAATCCCTGGATCTTGTTTTCGTTCACCAGTTTCGAGATAAACGAATGATACATATTAAAGACTTCAATTTTATCCATCTGCAAGCTAATAAGGCTGCTAATGGTAAAAAATCTGCGGTAATTCAAATGCCGGTAGGCGTCCTTCCCTTCAGCAAGTATATAATGTTGTGACGAGAGCAATTCTTTTAGCTTGCCAATATCCGCATTAAAAGCATCTATAATTATTATTTCCTGTTCATCCGGTAAACCCTTGCTCTTTAATTTTTTTGAAAGCTGTATCAGATTTGGATTCAGGTCAGCGTCTAAAATATCAGTCACCGACGACTCATTTACAGGAAATATATTATCAAAATATTCAAAAAACAGTTTATGATTTCTATAATTAAGCTTTATCTCTCCATTTTCAATTGCAGATTCCAATGTAGATCCTAAAAATGGTAAAATGATCTTCTCATTGAAATCGGGATGATCGAAGTCAATATCAAAAAGTGCAGCATAATCTGAATGCCTGCCGTTTTCCAGCACATCCATCAGCCAGGAATTCAGATAACTGATTGCCATATGATTAGGAACAATATCCTGTAACCATCCTATATTCATATTTTTTAACCGCCTGACAATCTCATCAAACTCCTGCTTTGTTCCTATTGCTGGATTGAACTGATGAGGGTCGACAACATCGTAACCATGAGTGCTCCCCGGAGCCGCTGCAAAAACAGGACTTGCGTAAATAGTGCCAACTCCCATGACGGAGAAATAATCAAGATTCTCAAGTAGGTTACTGAATGTGAAATCATTATTGAACTGAATCCGGTATGTAGATATGGGATTATACATTGATCAGCATTTGAGATCGGATAGTAATATGATTGATTACGGGTTAATGCTTATCTCTTCGGTTTTTTGGGGGGCGAGTTCAAGTGTAACCGGCTTTTGGAGAGAATTTTGTTCTGTACATAAGGGAAGCTCAGCTTGCAGATGAACGCGATTTAGTATCTCTTGATTTCCTGCCCTCAGCGATGTCGTCCACCTCATCTTTTAGCCTTTCGACTTTCGAAGAAACATCATCGATAAATGAGTTGAAGGTTCGTCTGATGGAATCAAGTACATCATCGCTTTTTTTGGTGATTTTGCCACGGGTTTTAGAGCCTTTATCCGGAGCAAACAGCACCCCGATCAATGCACCGGCAGCGAGTCCGACCAGTGCGCCAATAATTACATTTTGCGGCTTCATGATTTTAAATTTTTAGTTTTTACTAGAATCCAGTCTACATACTATTAAATAGTATTAAGAAAGAACAGGGGCTTATGCCCTGTTCTCTTGGAACAATAATATAAAGGTTTTGTTTATTGCAACTGGGTTAATACCATAAACTCCAAGAGTGTAGAAGCTGTTATTACAATTCTTCTTTCTTACGACTTCTGTATTCGGACTTAATTACTTATTTTTCACATTGCGAAATTGCGCTTTTAAAAGCTCCGGCGATATTCCTGGCGGTTTCTACATCGTTTGTAGTAATTTTTACCTCAGTTCCCCAGGTCTGCTGTGCACCGTTTTTATATACTTTAACAAGCTTTTCCTTATTTTTGCATGCAAGCGATACCTCTATATTTTTGCCACTCACCTTTAAACCTGTCAATGCCTGATTCATATCGGTAAGTGTAAATTCATAGGTCTCTTCAGTTGTCTTGCCCTTATCATCCGTCCTGGTAACAGTCAATGAAATTTTACACGGATCATTATTGGTGAGCTCTATTTTTTGCTTTATTTCGTTCCCTTCATTTTTGATCTCACCAGTGTTTTCTACAATAAATTTTAATGCAGATTGCTTATCAGCCCACACCATTTCTTTAGGTTTGCTATTAGCTGAGATATATTTTATGGCTTCAGCGATATCCTGAGCCTGTTTAGCATCGAAAGTCATGATTTCTATGCTGTTATCAAACGCCTGCTGTGCCTCTTTCTTAAATACCTTTACGAAAGAATCTTTACCTTTAACCGATGCCTGCACGGTAAGATATTTACCTGATGATGTAATCTTTACAGTAGCCGGATCTAATAAATACGGATAAAATTCGTATGCCATTTCACCAGTTACGCCTTTCGAATCGGTCTTGCCGACGGCATATCTGACATTAAGCGGGTCGTTTGAAATTGAATTGAAATTCAGCTTATAGACATCTGAGCCAACAGTTTCACCTTTAAGAGCTCCGGTCAAAAATGAAATTGATTCGCTAATATCTTTCCATACAGGAGGTTGAACAACCGAACTTTTTATAACAGCTTTGAAAGCCTCCGTCAGCTCGCGTGATATTTCTATATCGGTAGTTAAGATACTGATCTCATCCGTAAAATTTTGTAATGTATTGTCCTTAAAATATTTGATAAACTTAGTCTTGCCTTTTGAATTGCAAACAACGGCTATTTTATCTCTGTTCACTTTAAAAGCTACGCTATTTGCATCCAGGTCGTTAAGATAAAACTCATAACGCTCCTCGATGGACTTTCCTTTTGAATCAGGTTCGGTGTAAATTAATATCGCTTTAGTTCCGTTTCCGGGAGTGAAACTGATTTTTTGACCCAGAGTCTTTTTCTCGGAGGTCAGACTGGTAGTGTTGCTGACAATAAAATCGAGTGATTTTTGAAAGTTGGAAAAATCAGGTACTGCCAGTTTACTTTTCTCAATAGCTGTTGAAAATGCAGCAATTATGTTACGTGCCTGGTCAACGTCTTCAGTAATGATTTCAAAATCATTGACGAAGCTTTGCTGATCATTATTTTTTGAAAGCTTTATATAGGGATCACCGCCTTTGGTTTCAACTGAAACTGAGAGTTGTACACCGCTTACTTTAACGTTTAATTTTTTACTATTGAGATCCGGAAGGCTGAACTCATAAGTTTCTTCAGTCACTACATTCTTCTGATCGGTCTTCTTACTTTTAAAACTTGCCGTGTAATCTTTATGTTCACCAAACGAGAAGCTTTGTTCGAAAGTTGAAGTTCCTGACGTTACCTTGGTAATGTTGTTTTTGAGCCAGTTGAGGGCATCAGTATTTGTTTTCCAGTCCTTTTCGGTTGAGTTGACCAGTGGTATGGTAGTTTTAAAAAGATTTATTAGCTCCTGAGCTGCATCCGCACCCGATAAATAGATTTCCAACGTATTGGTATAGCCGTCAAGCTTGTCTTCTTTGAAATGTTTTATGAACTTTTGATTATTATTTATTGACAGACTTATGAAAAGTTTTTTCCCGGAAGTCTTTCGGACAATTGTATTTTTGTCAATATCAGACACATAGAACTCGAATCTTTCGTTTGTGGCTTTGCCTTTTTCATCAACTTCTGAAGAAGCAAAGCTCAGCTTTCCCTTGTTTGCATCAAGGATTTCAATAGATTGTTTATATGTGGTTTTATCAATCTGAACATCTTGTATTTTATCCTTTATTGATGCCAGTGACTTGCTGAGGTCCTGCGATTTCGCATTTATTGAAGCCTGTAAAAGAACAGCTGCCAGAAATATTTGAAAACTCGTTTTCATAGTATTTTAAATTAAAGACAAATAAAGATAGACAATTTTGGTAAATAAAAAACAATTCATCACCTCTAAAGCCCTGTTCGTCAAAAGATCTGCAATTTATGCAACATGCCTCAATACAGTTCGTTTCAAAGTTAAAAGGTCCTAACATCAAACTTAATTCAGCAAGGAATGAAACCCGATAAAGGAGGATACTGGAAAGTCAGGAAAGAAAAACTCCTTAAAATGAATAAGAGTCTTTCACAAAAAGACCTTGATTTCAAAATTGGGGAAGAAAATGCAATGCTGGCGACCCTCAGTTCCAAGCTTGGAAAGAGCAAAGAAGAGTTGCTTAAGATGATCATTATGCTTTGACGAGGCTATTTTCATCGACTACTATTTTATCTCCCTGATTATAGAATAATTAATAAACCGCAGAAAACAATCAGTGTTTTACGGAAAAGAAACACGTAGCTGCCTTACGACATGGATTGCTGCTGAGCAGACTAGAAGCACTGATTTTAAATTTGTTTATCTTTGTGTATTAGCAACGATAAAGAATAAACGATCCTCCTTCGCTGAAGCTTCGGAGGGCGAAGCAAACGACAAACTACTGATATGAGCAGAGGATTTGTTAAAGAAGACGATCAGGAAGAAATTCCCATAGTCCCACAGAGACCATTTTTACCCCAGGGAGTATCAAACTTTGTTACCCGGGCAGGAATGGATCAGCTATTGGCTGAAAGACAGATGCTTGTTGATGAAAGAGACAACCTGCGCAGCGTAAATGAGAATGAGAAAAGAATAGACATAAACTATATTAATGCAAAATTACTACTGCTGAACAACAGGATTGCTGAAGCCAGGGTGGTTAACCTCAATGAGCAGCCGCAAAATGAAATAAGGTTCGGTGCTATTGTAACACTCAAAACAAAAGGATCAGGTAACATTCAGACTTTTCAGATAGTAGGTGTTGATGAGGCTGACATCTCAAAAGGGAAAATCTCTTTTATTTCGCCCCTGGCAAAAACATTGATAAATAAAAAACCAGGTGATACAGTCTTATTAAAACGACCTGATGAAGAAACGGTTTTTGAAATAATGGGGATAGCTTATCCAGGTTAAGGTTAAGGTTAAGGTTAAGGTTAAGGTTAAGGTTAAGGTTTATTTCCTGAATTCTTCCATTAATAGTTCCATTTTCAATTCGACGGCTTAGTAGTTCTGAGAAACTTAAGATGCCCCGCCACAAACTTAATATCGCTCCATGAGACTCTTTCGCCGAGCGCTGCTTTTACCGGACCCAGTATAAGATCACTGCCTCCTTCGAATTGTTTCGAAATAAGAGTAGTTGTTTCCTCTGATACAAATTTGCTGATTGGGATTTCACCTGTACCCACATAATGTGCCAGATGAGCTTCGATAGTGTTAACGCTCAACTTTCTCTCGATGGCGATTTGTGAGATTAATTTACCTGCTATATAAAGATCAAAACTTGTTTTCTTTGTGTCTTCCTTTATCTTTTTCTCTCTCCTGGTTAGTGTTATGGCAGGCGGTTCAATATTTTTATTTTTGCAGTATGAAATAATAATCTCTAACAACTCTTCACCAAATTTCTCTGATTTTTTGGCGCCCATACCTTTTACCAATTTAAGAACAGCCATCGTTTGAGGCATAAAATTAGCCAGGGTGACCATTGTTTTCTGAGGAACTATCATGTAATGCGGAAGATGCATCACAACCGCCTTTCTATTACGCCACTCTTTAAGTTGTTTAAACAGTTCTGCATGCTCAACATTTCCGGTAGAATCTTCCACAGTCTTTGCAGTTTTTGCTGCCGGAATATCAACCGCCGACTTAGCCCTGGCATCAAGATATTTAACTATCTCAAAACCCGATCTGACAGTATTCAGACAGACTAACTTTGTTCTTCCCTCCTTCCTGATGCGTTCAAAGGCTTCGGTAACTGATCTGCGGATTGTTTTGTTATCTGTTTCCACGGTATAGCCATCGAGAATAACTTTCAGCGCTGTCTCAAGCTTCACCGAAAAGAAATCGCCAGCCTTTCTTAGACGTTCCTGCAGGAGATTGTTTGATTCAACATCATCTCCCCGGTTTAATAAACCTTTAAGCTGTGGCTGAAATTTTTCAGATACTTCGATAAGGTCAGTTCTGATACTGGCTAATGTACCTTCCAGCATTTCCCGCGGATTTCCCAAAAGGCTATCCTCATGCTCATTTACCAGCTTCATACAATAATTGATCCTGTGTATAAGTGGGGTAAAATCGAAAAGTTCTGTAAGCAGCTGCTGCTTGTAAGCTTTTTTCGCTTCCTCCAGGTTGCTATGGTCGGGCTGATTTTTTGCTGCTCCATTTACAAAGTCGGAGATATGAGGGTTATCGATTATGCTTCGCTGACTGATCCGGCTGCTTAGTACGAGTCCATCTAAAGTACGACAACGGCTAAGAGCCACATAAACCTGTCCGTGTGCAAAGGCGGCGCAGGCATCAATGATTGCTCTGTCAAATGTAAGTCCCTGGCTCTTGTGAATTGTTATTGCCCAGGCTAATTTGAGTGGGTACTGAGTAAACGTTCCGATAATTGTCTCCTCTATCTCCTTTGTCTCTTCATCGAGAGTGTACTTCATGTTTTGCCATTCTGCCATCTCCACCCTGATGGGAAAACTGTCATCAGGACACTTAACAACAATAGTATCATCATCAAAAGATTCCACCTTTCCTATTTTCCCATTAAAGAAAAGCCTGTCGCCCGACAGATCATTCTTTACAAACATCACCTGTGCCCCTTTCTTCAGAACCAGTTCACTGGCGTTTGGATAAGAAAACTCGGGGAATTCATCCTTTATAGTAGCTTTAAATGAATGAGCTCGTCCGGGGAGTTTCTCAAGCTTTGAATCGTTTAAGGTCTGTGCCTGATAATTATGAGTGGTAAGAGTAATATATCCCCCGCCGGAATCAGGATCAAAATCGGAAATAAACCTCTTGTTAAGTTCTTCAAGTACATCGGAATCCACATGATTATCGCGGATTTTATTAAGCAGGTCGATAAAAACCTGATCATTCTGCCTGTAGATATGTTTCAACTCAATGGTTACATAATCGGTGCTGCATAGAGCTTTGCTTCCAAAGAAAAAATATGAATCATAATATTTGTTGAGTATTTCCCTGTCATCGTCTTTAACAACCGGAGCCAGTTGCTGAAGATCACCTATCATCAGCAGCTGTACCCCGCCAAATGGCATGAAGCGGTTCTTATATCTCCTCAGGGCAAAATCAATAGCGTCGAGAGTATCGGCTCTAACCATGCTTATCTCATCAATGATAAGGAGGTCAAGACTTTTGATAATATTGATCTTATCGCGGCTCATTTTATAAGCCAATGTTTCATTTTGATCAGACTGGTTATTGCGGTTATATTCCGGTAAATACAACGAAGGGATGTATGGGTGAAAAGGCAATTGGAAAAAGGAATGAATGGTAACTCCACCGGCATTTATGGCAGCTACACCTGTAGGGGCTACAACTATCATCCGTTTTGGGGAAGCTGTTTTCAGATCACGAAGAAATGTAGTTTTACCCGTACCTGCCTTCCCTGTGAGGAAGATGTTACGGTTGGTGTATTTAACAAAATCAAATGCTAACAGCAGATCCTTATTAGTGATTTCCATTCTATTACAAAGATATTTATTTTGAACGCAGCGAACGTATCTGTTCAAATTTATAAAGGAAAAATTGATTTTCCAAAAAAATGTATAATAGGATAAAGTCGACAGGCATCCGGCCTAAGGCATCGGTATTGGGTGTCAGGCGTCTGGCGGCAGGCATCTGGCGGAAGGCATCAGGCGTCTGGCGACAGGTTCTTTCTTCTGAATTTCTTCATAGAATTGTTTATTTTTGTCTGAAACAATGAAAGACAATGAAAAAGCTCCTGTTCTCCTTCTTTATTTTGTTTGCTGTTATATTTAGTGCCTCTGCACAAAATAAAAAAGTCAAAACTTCCGGAAATCCAGTGTTTCCCGGTTGGTATGCTGATCCTGAATGCGTGGTATTAGACAATACGTTCTGGATTTTTCCAACATGGTCGGCCAAGTACAAGGAGCAGGTTTTTCTTGATGCTTTTTCGTCGACCGATCTTGTAAACTGGAAAAAGCACCCGCATGTACTCGATACAGCGGCTGTTAAGTGGGCATGGCAAGCAGTATGGGCTCCTGCCATTGTGGAGAAAGAAAATCGATATTTTCTTTTTTTTGGTGCAAACGATATCCAGAACGATAATGAGACAGGCGGCATCGGCATTGCTGTTTCTGATAAGCCTGAAGGTCCTTATAAAGATTACCTTGGGAAACCACTTGTGGGGAAATTTCAGAACGGTGCCCAGCCAATCGATCAGTTTGTATTTAAAGACAAGGATGGTCAGTACTATCTTATTTATGGAGGATGGAAACATTGTAATATTGCCAGGCTGAACAACGATTTTACAGGTTTTGTACCATTTCCTGATGGTAAGACATATAAAGAAATCACTCCTGAGAACTATGTTGAAGGTCCGTGCATGTATATCAGGAATGGAAAATATTATTTCATGTGGTCGGAAGGCGGCTGGGGAGGTCCTGACTATTGTGTGGCATATGCAATTTCAGACAATATTTTGGGACCGTTCAAACGAATTGGTAAAATATTGGAACAGGATACAGCAATTGCCACGGGTGCTGGTCATCATTCATTAGTAAAGGTTCCGGGAAAAGATGAATGGTACATTGCATATCACCGCAGGCCTAAGGGAGAGACGAGTCCTAACCACCGTGAAACCTGTATTGAAAAAATCGAATTTGATAAACATGGCTTTATCAGGCCTGTTAAAATTACGAGAGAAGGGGTTTTGCCGGTTAAGCCAGAGTGAAAAGATAAAAGACAAAAGTCACAATACAAAAGTGTTAATAGTTTAAAAAAGATAAAAGACAAAAGTCACAAGACAAAAGTTGAGGATTAGTTTTAAGAGTTCAATGATACTTCTCACGATTCGCTGTTTAAGGGAATGCTGAGAAATTCTTTTGTAATGAGGATAGATTGATTATTTTTGTAGACCTTTAAACCTCCTTCGCTGAAGCTACGGAGGTCGAAGCGGGGTGTGGCGCAGTTGGTAGCGTACTACGTTCGGGACGTAGGGGCCGGAAGTTCGAGTCTTCTCACCCCGACTGATTTTAGTTGATTTACAATGAGTTACATGGAAATATGAACTCTTTATGAACCGACAAGACTGAAAAAAGTAAAATAACCCATATTTTACTTATGTTTCAGGAAACCATTTTTTTTACTTCACCTTCATCATAAAGTTTGATGAAGGTGATTTTTTTGGGTTGGCGACTCAGCCGTATTTTATAAATTATTATAATTCAATGCTTTACTATTATAAAAGCATTTTTTGAAAAATTTTTCTTGAAGAAGATATATGTGTAGCACCGACAGTGCCCAATAACCATATATTAATAACAAGTAAGAAAAAGATTGGATACGGTTAATCAAAGATTGACCACCGGTGGTACAGGCGGAGGGTAGATGGGATAGGGGTATATACCGGACGAATCTCTTTATTTTATTCGAATATAATAATAAGATGGTCCATCAACACTTGCCTCGCTGAAAATCAACGTGTCATTTACAAAATAATAATGAGATGTTATTATGGTACTACTCAAAATAGAGCCGTTATTGCTCTCAATACTATAAGTTGATGTACTAATTTGCAAACCATCCTTATATTCCTTCATTGTACCATTGCTTGAAAATTCAAGTGTTTTTGAATATCCTGCAGTCTGAGGATTTGTTACCAGTCCAGTCCATGGATTTTCTACAGATTTTATCCATTCCCATTTGCCAACCACCGATTCAGAATTGGTTACTGCGTCCTTGTGGCAACTAAGAAGTAATGGAAAAAACAACACTAAGATGTATTTTAATTGGTTAGGTTTCATGATAGTAATGGTTTGATTTCTTATTTAATAATATACTGATTTTTTACATAAATCATGCCAAGTGCCATGGAATTTATTTTAGCTGTTTGTGAAATACAAATTATATTTACCATTCGAATAAACTACCAAACTATTTACATTTATCTTGTATCTGATGGCAGTTTCAAGATTTTGAGCCGTATATCCTTCCCATTCTGCATACTTACAATCAACTAATATAGTCCTCAAATCAGTTATTTTAATTTCACCGGTACTGGAAGAATAGGTATATTTACCTGCACCACCATTGCAAACTCCGCTAAATGAAAGAATATTCAAAGAATCCGTAAAAACTATTGATATTTTTCTTGATGCATCACCCGGATAATGTGTTATCTCATTTGTTTGGGTATTCTGTATATAGTTTAATGTCCATTTTGTTTTTAACAAGTCTGCATCCTTGAGGTTTTCTTTTTTACAACCGTAACCGGATGATATCAGCAATACTAATATTATCAACTTTTTCATAATGATAGTTATATATTTACCATTCTGTACCTTGAATTGCCCTTACTTCGGTCCAGGCCCTGGAAGCCAATAATAAGATAAAGTCAGAAGAATAACAAAGAAGGAAACAGACATTATTTTCATGTTTTTGTCAATTAGCGGATAGTCAAAAGTACTATAGACCCTAACCGGTCTTTATTACTTATATACATATTCTGTCAACCCATTTACTTTAACAGGGTATCCCAGAGCATTATATTCATAGGTGTTTTCTGTTATCTGTACTTTTTCAATTGATGGGTCAACATCAAAATTAAGTGTATATGTTTCTTTTGTAATATTGTTTGGGTTAGTATAGATACCGGGGTTTATTAATCGTTTGAATGATTGATATGGATTATGCATATCATCGTATTCATACTCTGTAGTTGTAGTTAACTCAGCAATTCCTGCTGGTGACACGATATACTTCGTCTGCCTGGTTATATTTCCATTATCATCATATATATAATTTGTGTAACTCGATATTGAGTTTTTGTAATATCCTGTTATCCTTATTATTCTGTCATTTTCATAGAGAAATTTCTGGTAATCTGGAATATTCGATGATGGGCGGATATATGATTTTCGGATTAATTGGCTTTCACTGTTATATTCCAATGAATGGGAAATGCTTTTCGGTGTGTTATCAGGACTGACCCATTCTTTTCGGTTCATTGCTGCTTCTATAACACGACTGTCGCTGCTTGCCATTGAAACATCCCAATAAAAATCAGACGTTATCAACTGGTTCATATCATTGTAGGAATGCTTTGAGTAACGAAATTTATTTTTTTCTTCGGTCACTAAATTTGCATCGTTATATGAATATTCCATATAAATTTCACCCCCAATTAATACCTTGCATATCAACGGTATATCAGTATTCTCGACAGTTACCAGTTTATCTTTTTCACAAGAAAAGAACATAAAGGAAATGAAAAACAAGAGTGCTATCTTTTTCATGACATAACAATTAATTAAACTATTCCTCTTTGCCAAACAATTTTAATCATCTTCGCATTTTTCTGGAAATCAGCAGATTTATCCGGAGTCCATTCAAATTTTAATCCATTATAGGTATAGAATTCACACATAATACATGACGATAGTGGTGGTGAGATCAAATAATAATATTCTTTATTCCATTCATATGCGGAAACAGTTGTCCCGGCATAATACTCTACAGTCTCCATTTGAGTAATCTTATCATTTAACCAATCCGGGTTTGTGGGATATTTCTCATCATTTCCCTTTTTGCATGAAAAAGATATGAGAAAAATGAAGACCATTAACGCTATTTTATTCATATATGTAATATTTCTCTGGAACAACTATTTTTTTCTTTTGTAGGTTGAGACAGGTCCGTCCACATAAGCCTCGTTAAAGATCAGACTGTCATTTAACATATAAAAGTGAGATGTAATTATCGTACTATGCAATATGTTATCATCAGGATTAGAAGGGTTTCTTTCAATCCTATAATCGGATGTGTTAATAATCGAGTTGTTCTTATACTCTTTCATTATACTGTTACTCATAAACTCAAAAGTAATTGAAAACCCTGAAGTCTGAGGATTTGATTCCTGTCCGCCATATGGAATAATTGTTCTTATCCATTCCCATTTGCCGATAATCAACTCCGGAGGTGCTTTGTCATCTTTTTGGCAACTAACCAGGATTGATAAAATCGTCAATATTATAAACTTTAAGTTATTAGGTTTCATGCTAATAAAGGTACTTAAAAAAGATCAGTTATTATTTCAGAAAGAAAGTATAATCTCATACGATTAGGTATTGGGTCAAAGTAGAATAAACAAAATTCATGCCATTGTTAATACATTAACAACATCGAAGTGTGTTCGGCAACATAGTGTCAATATCTTTTCCAATAGTGGACATGGTTACCTGAAAAAGCCGCCATTTGAGGAGTGGTTTGGGCGGTGCCGGTATTGGTTAGAAAGTACTGGTTTGTTATAGCAGGCAGAGGTTCAAATAAGCCTGCGTACCCACAGGCATCAAAATATTGTCTATACTATATTATTGTAAAAATTCCTCGCATTAAAAGGAGGAATCATATTCTCTGATTTGTTTGATGTAAATGATTCATCTTTCTATCAAACTATTTCGTTTACTAATCACCAAACAATAAATGATATAAATTGTTTACTATTCAATCCAATTCATCTACATCAAACACAAGAGCCATATGACACAAAAGAGCAATCAGTTAAATAATCCTATTCCGAGTGATTTCCCCGAAAATTTAACCACTCTTATCCTCGAATTATTAGATAAAAAAAAATTTAGTTTAAAATTAGATGCAAGAGATACCCTGGTCAATATGGGTAAAACGATTTTGCCTCAACTACATATGCTTCTGTCGACCAGTAATATTGATCTTAGAAAGGAAGTGGCAAAGGTCGTTGAACTTATTGCGAACAATCAATCTATACCAATACTGCTTACTCTGCTGGATGATGATGATTTTGATATCAGATGGATCGCATCCGAAGGTCTTATCAGAATTGGCAGAAAAAGCATTGTGCCATTGTTAGAATCAATCCGTGATGGCAAAAGCACCTATTTCGCTGACAAACGTGCACATCACGTCCTGAAAAACCTTCTTACAGAGAGTGAAAAGAATGATTTGGAAACTTTATTACTCAGCCTTGACGATTATCTCAATGCGAGAATAATAGCTCCTACAGAAGCAGCAAAAGCATTGGAAAAGTATCGGCTGGCAGGTTAGTTCTGAATGTTTGAATTCAAAATATTTAAAAAACGCACTTTTATATTATGATAACACACAACCTTGGATATCCCCGCATCGGAAGCAACAGAGAACTGAAAAAATCAAGTGAAAGCTATTGGGAAGGTAAGATAGGTCTTGAACAACTAATTCAGACAGGAGTAGAAGTCCGGCATATGAACTGGCAGATGCAAAAGGAACTGGGGCTTGATCTTATTCCATCAAACGATTTTTCATTTTATGATCAGGTCCTTGATATGTCTCTAATGCTTGGAGCAATCCCTGAACGTTATGTAAATCTTAAAAATAATCTCCTGAAATCTGAACTTGATTTGTATTTCGCAATGGCACGAGGATATCAAAAAGAAGGATATGACCTTACTGCTATGGAAATGACAAAGTGGTTTGATACAAATTACCATTATATAGTTCCCGAATTTCTGAAAAATCAAAAATTTGAGCTTTCCTCAATGAAGTTTATTGATGAATTTATGGAAGCAAAAAAGATGGGGATTGTCACTAAACCTGTATTAATAGGGCCTGTTTCATTTCTTATGCTGGGAAAAGAGAAAGAAAAAAACTTTGACAGACTAGACCTCTTATCTGGTATATTACCTGTTTATCGCGAAATACTCTCACGGTTGACAATTCATGGTGCTGAATGGATACAAATGGATGAACCATTTCTGGCGATGGATTTGAGTCAAAAGGAAAAAGAATCGTTCAGGATTGCTTATACAATGATAAAAAAGGAGTTTCCTGTCCTTAAAATAATGCTTACTACTTACTTTGAAGGTTTGCGTGATAATATGGAATTGGCAGTTCAATTGCCAGTAGATGCCATTCATCTTGATCTCGTAAAGGCTCCTGACCAATTAGAAGACTTCCTTGCGGTCATTCCTGACAAATTAGTTATTTCTCTTGGTATTGTTGATGGGAGAAATATATGGAAAAATAATTTTGAGAATTCGTTGAGCCTTATAAAAACTGTTGTTGATAAAGTGGGTGAAAACAGAGTTATGATAGCTCCCTCATGTTCTCTGATTCATTCGCCATGTGACCTGGAAATGGAAACAGATGCGATTATCCTTCCACCTCAGATTAAAGAGTGGTTGTCATTTGCCAGACAGAAAATCGATGAAGTCGTTACTCTCAAACAACTGGCAACTACTACATTATTTGATGATGCAATAAAAGCAAAATTACTTGAAAACCAACAGGCTATATTAAACCGCAAAACTTCAAAGCTTGTACACAATAATAAGGTCAGTGATAGATTAAAAAACATTAAGGAAATTGAATCACTAGCTAGAAACACATTCTCAGTGAGAAAAGAAAAGCAACAGAAAAATCTTAACCTTCCTTTTTTTCCTTTAACTACCATTGGTTCATTTCCGCAAACAAATGAAGTAAGAAGATGGAGAGCAAAATTAAAAAAGAAGGAATTATCCATTGAAAACTACACTCAACTTATTAAACATGAAATTGAACAGGTGATCCGCTGGCAGGAAGAAGTCGGTTTAGATGTTTTGGTTCATGGGGAATTTGAGCGTAACGATATGGTAGAATATTTCGGTGAGATGCTTGACGGCTTCGTTTTCACTAAAAATGCCTGGGTTCAAAGCTATGGTTCGAGATGCGTAAAACCTCCTATAATTTTTGGCGATGTGCAACGTCCAAACCCAATGACCCTGAATTGGATCAAATATGCACAATCACTCACTTCTAAACCGGTTAAAGGGATGTTAACCGGACCTGTTACCATCATGGAATGGTCGTTTGTGAGGGATGATCAACCCCGTTCCGAAACGTGCTACCAAATAGCTTTATCTATAAGGGATGAAGTGCTTGACCTGGAAAGAGCAAATATTAAAATTATTCAAATTGACGAACCTGCATTCAGGGAGGGTTTACCACTTAGAAAAGCAGACTGGAAATTATACCTCAACTGGGCAGTAAAGGCATTTCGTCTTACTTATGCAGGCGTTAAGGATGAAACTCAAATCCATACCCACATGTGCTATGCCGAATTCAGCGATATAATACAAAGTATTGCTGATATGGACGCAGATGTAATAACCTTTGAGTGTTCCAGATCGCAAATGGAACTGCTTGATGTGTTTGCTGAGTATAAATATCCCAATGATATAGGCCCGGGCTTGTACGACATCCATTCACCACGTATTCCAGCTAAATCAGAGATGGTTAATCTGTTAATGAAAGCTGCGCTTGTTATACCAAAAGAACATATCTGGGCTAATCCTGACTGTGGGCTAAAAACACGTAACTGGGAGGAAACGAAAAGTGCAATTTCAGAAATGGTAAAGGCTGTTGAATCAATTCGCGAAGATGCATTGAAATCTTAAAAGATAAAAAGCAATGATAAAACAAAACACAACAACCCCAATGCTGTCACTGAAAGAGCGACCGGCATGGAAAGCCCTCGTGGATCATTATCAGAAGATTCGAAGTATGAATCTGCGGTATCTCTTTAATGAGGACCCTAAACGCGGGGAGCACTTTGTGATAGAAGATGTCGGTATTTATCTCGACTATTCAAAGAATCTTATCACAGATGAAACAATTAAGCTTCTTATGAATCTGGCAAACGAATGTGGTCTTAGGGAACATATCGAGGCCATGTTCACAGGTAAAAGAATCAACATCACCGAGGATCGTGCTGTGCTTCACATAGCATTACGGGCCCCCGAAGGAACGCAGATTATGGTCGATGGAATTGATGTTGTCCCACAGGTACATGCTGCTCTCAACAAGATGACAGCCTTTTCAGAAAAGGTTCGAAACGGTCAGTGGCGTGGATATAGCCAAAAATCAATAAAGAACATCATTAACATTGGCATTGGAGGCTCAGATCTTGGGCCAGTGATGGCTTATGAAGCGCTTAAGCATTACAGCAAGCGGGAATTGACCTTCCGTTTCATCTCAAATGAAGATGGAACTGATTTTGTAGAAGCAACAAGGGACTTAAACCCGGAAGAGACCTTGTTCATCGTTTCTTCAAAGACCTTTACAACCCTCGAAACGATGACCAATGCTCAATCAGCACGTTCATGGATATTAAATTCTCTGCACTCCGAAAAAGCTATAGCCCGACACTTCGTTGCCGTTTCTACCAACACGGCAGAGGTGGCAAAATTTGGTATTGATACTGAAAATATGTTTGTCTTCTGGGATTGGATTGGGGGTCGTTACTCAATGGACTCTTCAATTGGTCTTTCAACAATGATTGCTATCGGTTCAGAGAATTTCCAATCAATGCTTGACGGATTCCACGCAATGGATGAACATTTTCGCTCTGCTCCCTTCGACAGGAATCTTCCGGTTCTTATGGGACTATTAACTGTCTGGTATAACAACTTTTTCGACGCACAGACTGTGGCCGTATTACCTTATGACCAGTATCTCAAACGGTTTCCAGCCTATCTGCAACAATTAACTATGGAGAGTAACGGAAAGCAGACCACTCTTGATGGTAAACGTGTTGATTACGAGACGGGACCTATTTTCTGGGGGGAGCCGGGTACAAATGGACAGCACTCTTTTTATCAGCTAATCCATCAGGGTACCAAAATAATCCCTTGCGATTTTATTGGATTCTGTAAAACACTGAATTCATTAGGCGACCATCATGATTTACTAATGGCAAACGTCTTCGCTCAGACAGAAGCATTAGCCTTTGGCAAGACTGAGGAAGAGGTTAAAAAAGAAGGGACACCTGATTGGTTGGCTCCTCATCGGACTTTTGAAGGTAATAGACCATCGAACACAATTCTGATAGAAAAACTGACACCGAAAGCACTTGGCACGTTAATAGCGCTTTATGAACACAGCGTCTTCACCCAGGGGACAATATGGAACATTGATTCATTCGACCAATGGGGAGTCGAACTGGGAAAAGTGCTTGCAAAACGGATCATTCCACAACTCAAAAACGGTGACGATCAGCAGCTCGACCATGATAGTTCAACAAATACACTTATCAGACGCTATCGCAAATTTAAATAGCAGGAAAAGATAAATCCGAATTCAAAAGGAAAAAATTAAAAAATGAATCCCTCTAAAAATTCGATTGCATTTGGCGCCCCCGGAATGGAACCTCACTGGACATCCAGTGCGAAAGAAGGTATTGGCACCGCTTATCATACCAGTTGCCATCTTTGGTTTACACTCAGTCATGGCATCTTTAATGAAATATATTATCCTCATGTTGATCAGCCTAACACACGTGACTTCCAGTTTCTTATCAGTGATGGGGAAACTTTCTGTCATGAAGAAAAACGCGATCTTGATCACTTGATTCAATATCCTGAAAAGGACTGTCTTTTTTATCGGATTACCAATTCAGAACGAAATGGTCGTTACCGGATTATAAAAAATATTCTGACCGATCCGCACAGATCAGTCCTTCTTGTGAATACCAGGGTTGAAGTTCCGGATAAATCATTGCGTAATAAGTTGCATATATATGCACTGCTGGCTCCTCATCTTGCCCGTTATGGTGCCGGTAATTCAGGCTGGTTCCTGGATATCGGAGGTAACTCACTTCTTTATGCAGCACGTGGAGAGGTGCATATGATCATGGGATGCAGCAGCGGATTCATAAATCGTTCTGTTGGCTATGTTGGATTTAGCGATGGCTGGAAAGATTTGATGGATAATTTTATAATGGACTGGAAGTTTCCTTCAGCCCTGGATGGGAATATAGCATTAACAGGAGAGATAAATCTTCAGCATGGCGATGAATTTACCATTGCAATTGCTTTCGGGAGAAGCCGCGAAAGCACAGCAACAAAATTATTGCAATCGCTGGCAGAGTCATATGATGATCATCGAAAATCTTATGTAAACCAATGGCAGCGCGTTGTGGTAAAGCCAGAGTATGAATTTAAGGAGCACACCTCCGATGGCGGTCACCTGTTCCGTTTAAGCCGCTGTATTCTTCTTGCCCACGAAGATAAGACTTTTGAAGGCGCAATGGTTGCTTCAATGAGTATCCCCTGGGGGGAGACCAAGGATGATAATGACCTTGGAGGTTATCATCTGGTCTGGACACGCGATCTGGTGCAAAGTGCAACTGCATTACTTGCTTCAGGACAGACCGGGACGCCACTTCGTGCACTGATCTGGCTTGCATCAATACAGCGGACTAATGGACTGTTTCCTCAGAATTGCTGGATAAACGGGAAGGCTTATTGGTCGGGTTTGCAGCTCGATGAAATTGCCGCGCCGATTCTTCTGGCATGGCGATTACATAACAAAGGAGCTAACCTGGGCTTGTTCGATCCTCTTAAAATGATTTTCCTTTCAACCGAATATCTGATTCTTCACGGTCCTGTTACCGCTCAGGAACGATGGGAGGAAAACTCCGGTTACTCACCTTCAACAATTGCAATGGTAACTGCCAGCCTGGTCTGCGCTGCTGAGTTTGCCTCACAGCACGGTGAAACTAATACTGCAGATTTTATTCTAGTTTATGCCGACTGGCTCTCTGCGCACATTGAAGAATGGACTGTCACCAACATGGGAGAGTTGGTCGAGGGCATTAAACGTCATTACATCCGGATCAACCCCACCATCCCTGAGACACCAGATCCACATTCCGATCCTGATAAAGCGATGTTAGAAATAGCCAATGGTGGAGGTATTTATCCTGCAAGGAATATTGTCAGTGGTGATTTTATTCACCTTGTAAGGCTAGGCCTAAGGGCAGCCGATGATCCGCTTGTCAGGGATTCTATTGAAGTTCTGGACCGGGTTCTGAAGCACGATCTCCCTCAGGGACCATGCTGGCGACGATATAATCATGATGGCTACGGTCAGAAAGAGGATGGCAACGCATTCGATGGAACCGGTACGGGTAGGTCGTGGCCGATTTTGACCGGAGAACGGGGCCATTATGAACTTGCTTCTGGAAATGATCCAATGCCTTTCATTTCAACAATGGAAAAGTTTGCAAATGCTGGAGGAATGATAACAGAGCAGCTTTGGGACAGTAATGATCTGCCGGATGGTAAAATGAAGAGAGGCTTCCCTACAGGAGCAGCAATGCCATTGTGCTGGTCGCATGCAGAATACCTGTTGCTGGTGAGAAGCCGGAAGGACGGTATTTGTTTTGACCGCGTTGAACCTGTATTCAACCGGTATGTGGTGAATAAGGCAATAAGCCGGTATGATATATGGAGTTTCCGACATGATATTAAATTTATACCTAAAGGAAACGTTTTGCGGATTATAATTGGATCTGATGCTTTTGTAATCTGGTCAGCAGATGGTTGGGTCAGCACTGATAAATATGAATCAAAAAAGGATAAGATTCTCAATTTATGGTACGTAGATCTGCCGACAGAAAAACTGTCTGAAAATTGTGAAGTGTTGTTCACCTTCTTTTGGAAAAAAGTACAGCGCTGGGAAGGGACAAATTTTTCAGTTGTCATTTGCAAACCAAAGTAAACGGAACACCCATGAATTTAATGGATCTCATAACAAAACCAAAATGAATACTCAAGAGTTAATAGATACTGCAAAAGCGCTGTTCGTCAGCGACAAGGGTATCCTTGCTATGGATGAAAGTAATCCTACCTGTAATAAACGATTTGCCGAATTGGGGATTCCTCAGACCGTGGAAGCCCGGCGGGCTTACCGGGAAATGATTGTTACAACGCCCCGGCTCGGTGAGTGCATTAATGGCGCGATTCTCTTCGATGAGACAATCCGACAGGGAAAGAAAGATGGTACTCCTATTATACAGGTCCTGATTGATGCAGGAATCATACCCGGCATCAAAGTTGACGCCGGTGCAAAGGAATTGGCAGGTCATCCTGGAGAGAAAATAACCGAAGGTCTGGATGGACTTCGCGGCCGGCTTACTGAATACAAACGAATGGGTGCCCGTTTCGCTAAGTGGCGTGCAGTTATTGCTATAGGCGATAAAATTCCCAGTAAGGGTTGCATTGAGGCCAATGCAAACGCATTGGCTCGCTACGCAGGGTTGTGCCAGGAAGCCGGATTGGTACCCATAGTTGAACCCGAAGTCCTGATGGATGGTGATCATACCCTTAATCGATGTTTTGAGGTAACGGAAGAAGTCCTGCTAACGGTTTTTCAACACCTCTACAGCCAAAGGGTTATTCCTGAGGGTATGATACTGAAACCTAATATGGTAGTTCCAGGATTGGCTTGTCCACTGCAGGAAACGGTTGATGAGGTTGCTGATGCAACGGTTAAGTGTCTCCTTCGATCGGTCCCTGCTGCTGTATCGGGGATCGCATTCTTATCTGGCGGGCAAACCGGTGAACTGGCTTCGGCCCGCTTGAATGCCATGAATGTCAGATTCAAGACAAAAATGCCCTGGCCATTGTCGTTTTCATTTGCCCGAGCCATTCAGCAACCAGCGTTGGGAATTTGGAAAGGTGAAGAAACCAATGTTTCTGCTGCACAGCAAGCTCTGTATCATCGGGCATGGAGCAACCGGATGGCACGTCGGGGGGAATACAAAAATGAAATCTCACACTAGCAATATGAAAACGAATGATCAATTAAAACCGACTGTCTTTATAATTTTTGGTGGAGCAGGTGATCTCACCTGGCGCAAGCTGGTACCTGCATTATTCGATCTCTCCCACGATCGCAGCATGCCTCCGCATTTATCAATTATCGCTATTGACAGGGTCGACCTTAGTGATGAAGCATTGCGAAAACGACTTCATGAAGGAGTAGATCAATTCTCTCGTCAGGGAGCTGTTAGCACCATCAAATGGAACAAGTTTGCAAAAAATATCTTTTATCAGAAAGGTGATTTCAAGAAGATTGAAACCTATAATACATTAAAGGAACAATGTGAGAAACTGGAAAAAGAATGGAAAGCCCGGGCACAAATGATTTTCTATATGGCCACACCTCCCGTAATGTTTGGTGAGATACCCAGATACCTGGGAGAAGCAGGGTTGTCAAAAGACCGCAAGCGATCACGAATTGTGGTGGAAAAGCCTATAGGTTATAGTTTGGATTCGGCCAGGGAATTAAATAAAATATTTACTCAAAGCTTCAGTGAATCCCAGATCTTCAGGATTGACCATTACCTTGGTAAGGAAACAGTCCAGAACATTCTGGCATTCCGTTTTGCAAATCCCCTTTTTGAACCGATTTGGAATAGGCGGTACGTAGATTACGTTACTATAACTGTTGCAGAAGAACTAGGCATTGGACATCGTGGAGGTTATTACGATAAGGCAGGAGCTCTTCGGGATATGATTCAAAATCATTTGATGCAACTACTCTGTCTTGTGGCGATGGAACCGATGGTCTCTTTTGATGCCGATGAGGTACGTAATAAAAAAGCTGATGTTCTCCATGCCGTTCGTACGATCCGGCGCGATTCAGTTGATAAATTCGTTGTTCGCGGACAATATGGGAAAGGCAAGTCAGAGAATAAAAAGGCTTGCAGCTATCGTGAAGAAAAAGATGTATCGCCTGATTCACAGACAGAAACATTTGTAGCATTGAAACTGCTCATTGATAACTGGCGCTGGCAGGATGTGCCATTCTATCTCCGTACAGGGAAACGGCTTCCTGTGCAATGCTCTGAGATTGTAATTCAGTTTCGCGATGTTCCTCACAGGTCCTTTCCAAAAGAGGCTTCACTCGATTGGCAACCTGCACGCATTATAATATCCATTCAGCCTCATGAAGGCATAGTACTTCGGTTTCAGGCAAAACAACCAGGTCCAAAAATATTATTGAAGTCAGTAGATATGCAGTTTAATTATAAGGAAAGCTTTTCTGGTCCGTTTCCTGAGGCTTATGAAACACTTCTTTGGGACCTTATGCAAAACGATGCTACAGAATTTATGCGTGCCGATCAGGTTGAGGCTGCATGGAAAATACTGATGCCTGTTCTGGATTCCTGGGCCGAAAATAAACCGGAAGAATTTCCTGATTATCCTGCAGGTTCATGGGGACCAAAAGCTGCAGATGAACTCGTTGCAAGACAGGGTCATTCATGGCCGACGCCTACCCTGATCATAAAATAACTCTTTTAGCAAATAATATGGAAAAATCTAAATCTGTAACAACATTATTCCTCGATATAGGAGGCGTTTTGCTCACCAACGGATGGGACCGCGAAGCCCGCAGTAAGGCAGCGAATACATTTAATCTTGATCATGATGAAATGGATGAAAGACATCACCTTACTTTTGCTACATATGAAGTAGGTAAGTTCACGCTTGAAGAATATCTCAGGCTGGTGGTCTTTTATGAAAAGAGAAAATTCACAATGGATGAGTTCCGTAGTTTTATGTTTGATTGCTCAAAACCATATCCTGAAATGATAAATCTGGTTTGTAACCTGAAGAAAACATATGGATTAAAAATAGCAGTGGTAAGCAATGAAGGCCGTGAGCTTACCGAGTACAGGATAAGAAAGTTTAAGCTGGATTACTTTATCGACTTTTTCATTTCCTCATGCTTTGTGCATTTTCGTAAACCTGATTCAGACATGTACAGGATAGCTCTCGAAATCGCTCAGGTATCACCTGAAAATGTATTATATATAGAAGACAGACTGATGTTTATCCAGATCGCTGCCAGCTTGGGAATCAGGGGTATTCATCACATCGATTATAAATCTACGGCATCAGAACTAGCTCTGCAGGGATTTCCTGCAGGAGAGGATAAGTGTTTTTGATAAATTTCAGCGCTTCATAGAATTGATGAAACCAAATATAAAAATGAACGACAATGAATAAAAAAACAGAAATGGCTTCGGCAGACCTCGACCAACTCTGCATCAACACAATCCGGTTTCTTTCCGTCGATGCAGTACAAAAAGCCAATAGCGGACATCCGGGTATGCCTCTCGATGCAGCTCCGATGGCCCATGTTTTATGGACCAGGTTTCTAAGGCATAGTCCGTCAAACCCGCATTGGTTTGACCGCGACAGGTTTGTTCTCTCAGCTGGTCATGCTTCAATGTTGCTTTACAGCATGCTTCACCTTACCGGGTACGATCTGCCACTGGCTCAGATTAAAAAATTCCGCCAGTGGGGAAGCATAACGCCAGGTCATCCTGAGCGTGGCCTGACTCCCGGTGTGGAAACGACTACCGGTCCTCTTGGGCAGGGATTCGGGAATGGAGTCGGGATGGCTATTGCTGAAGCATACCTTTCTTCAAGGTATAATAAACCCGGGTTTGAAATTATAAACCATTATACATATGTCATAGCAAGCGACGGTGACCTCATGGAAGGCGTTTCTTCAGAAGCTGCTTCATTGGCGGGTCATTTGAAACTCAATAAACTGATATACCTTTATGATAATAACCACATCACTCTTTCGGCATCTACACCTGTGACTTTCACTGATGAGACTATTATGAGGTTTGAGTCATATGGCTGGCATACCCAGTCGGTAGAAGATGGTAATAACCTTAAAGCCATTGAAGATGCTATAAAAAAAGCACAACAGGAAACAGGACGTCCCTCTATTATTAGCATCCGAACTCACATTGGATATGGTTCGCCAAATAAGCAGGATACTTTTGAAGCACATGGTTCCCCTTTAGGAGTAGAAGAAGTAAAACTGACTAAACAGAATTTAGGCTGGCCGGAAGAGCCTCCGTTTAATATCCCGGAGGAAGTGGCAAATTATTTTCAGATGGCAGTTGATAAAGGACGTATTGAAGAAAAAGAGTGGGATTCAAAGTGGGCAGTTTACGCAAAGCAATATCCTCTATTATCGAAAGAGCTTCAGCTATTAATTAATAATGAGCTGACTGAAGGCTGGGATAAAAACTTTCCTGATTTTCCACCTGACTCCAAAGGTATGGCAACACGCATAGCTTCAGGTAAGACGATGAACACATTCAGCTCGCTTCTTCCTGGTTTTATCGGGGGTTCTGCTGATTTGAATCCTTCTACGTTTACAGAATTAAAAGAAGAAGGTAATTTTGGTAATCCTGATGTATCTGGAAAAGATATGCAGGGTTCCGTTGGTGGAGGATGGACTTATGCCGGTCGTAATATATTTTTCGGTGTCCGTGAGCATGCAATGGGTGCAATAATGAATGGCATGGCTGCACACGGAGGGATAATACCATTCGGTTCAACGTTTTTAACATTCTCCGATTATATGAGACCCTCAATAAGGCTGGCCTCCTTAATGAAGCTTCATTTGATTTATGTTTTCACGCATGACAGTATTGCTCTGGGGGAAGACGGACCAACCCACCAGTCTGTTGAGCATCTTGCAAGTTTGCGTGCAATTCCAAACCTCATTGTTATCCGTCCTGGTGATGCCAATGAAACTGCTGAAGCATGGCGTTTAGCAATTGAAATTGAAGGTCCTGTAGCCCTAATACTGACCCGGCAAAATGTACCTACGCTTGACAGGAAGATGTTTGCTCCTGCCATAGGTCTTAACCGCGGCGCTTATATCCTGGCTGATACACCAGGGTCTGAACCTCAGTTAATAATGGTAGCCAGCGGATCTGAATTAGGACTTATTGTTGCAGCACAACAAAAATTACAAGAACAAAACATTGCAGTTCGTCTTGTTTCAATGCCGAGCTGGGAATTATTTGAAGCTCAGCCTGAGGAATATAAAAATACCGTTTTGCCTCCGGCAGTTCATGCGCGACTTGCTGTAGAGGCCGGAGTAACACAGGGATGGAGAAAATATGTTGGAGATCGGGGGGATATACTGGGAATAGATCATTTTGGTGCTTCTGCACCGGGACCTGTAGTGATGCGCGAATTCGGGTTTACTGTTGAAAATGTCTGTAAAAAGGCATTGGCATTATTGAAGCAAAAAGACACAATGACATCGTAAACTATAAATGATATAAATTGTTTAATAATCAAAACTAATAATATGGAAGAACACATTGTCAGGATCCTTAATATCGAAAGCGTGACCCATGATGTTAAAAGGTTCCAGGTTGAAAAACCCTCAGGATATTCATTTATACCCGGTCAGGCCACTGAGATATCGATAAACACTCCTGCACTGATGAATGAAAAAAGACCCTTCACATTTACATGCTTAAATAAAGAGGCTTACCTTGAATTCACTATAAAAATTTATCCTTCACACAATGGAATTACGAATGAACTTGGAAATCTTAAGACAGGCGCAGAACTAATAATCAGGGATGTGTGGGGTGCTATCAATTATAAAGGTAAAGGCGTTTTTATAGCAGGTGGTGCAGGTATTACTCCCTTTATCTCCATCTTAAGAGATCTTCAAACTAAAAATGAAGTAGATGGCAATATGCTGGTATTTGCAAATAAAACAAAAGCTGATATTATTCTGGAGGAAGAAATTAAAAAGCTTTTAGGCAAATCATTTATCAATATTTTATCGGAAGAGGATACGAAAGGTTATTTCCATGGTAGGATAGATGAAGCTTTCCTGAAAGCTAATATCAGTGATTTTGATAGAAAGTTTTATGTATGCGGGCCACCGCCTATGATGGATGCCATAATAAAACAGCTGTCAAATCTTGGTGTTGGCGATAATGCTATAACATTAGAATTGTAGTATGCATGAACGATATGTCTGCACAATCGGCAATTCCACACACCCCGCAGATGAATTTATCTAATCTTTTTACATCAGAAAGCACTTATCTTTACATATTTTTATTCCCTGCCCAGTATTCGTGCAGCCATCGTTCTTAATATCCCTCCGAGCATTCTAAAAAATGACCCTGAAGAGGTTTTCCCGGTATCGGTAACCTGGTTCTTATCGGGTTTGTCATCCGCGTTTACAATAAGATGATTTGTGATCCCCTCATCTTTTGATTCGCTACTGTTAATTGTCTCATTTTCTTCTTTTTGAAGAAGTGATTTCAGAGAAGAGTTCTTAATGAAAGACTCAGTATCAATTTCGGTCAGCGCTCTTACAGATTCCATGAAACCTTCAAGCATAACCTCATCTTCTCCCTCTTCTTCAATTACCCCGGTAAAAACGGACTTTTTAAAATCAAGTAAATACAAAATACGGTGTTCAATAGTACCCTTCGAAATAAAATTGAAAACATTTATATGTTTTTTTTGTCCCAGCCTGTAAATCCGTCCGATTCTTTGCTCCAGCACAGCAGGGTTCCAGGGCAAATCCATATTAATCAATATATTTGCAGACTGAAGGTTAATCCCGACTCCTCCGGCATCCGTGGAAAGAAATATTTTAATATTCGGATCATCCTTAAATTTCTCAATTATGTTTCTTCTCTGAATTGCAGGAATGTCTCCATTCAGATATTCGAAAGACAAGTTTCTTTTCCTGAGCTCCGGTATTAACAGGTCAAACATGCGTTTCCACTGACTGAATATTACCAGTTTGTTCTCCGGGTTTTCGGTCAATTCTTCAATAATACCTGAGATTTCCATAATTTTATTCCCATGGTTTGTGTTGGTGTTCAGAATATACGTTGAATCACAAACCATTCGCATACAGTTTAGATATATTAAAAGTTGTTGCCTTTCTTCTTCACTAAGATGACCAATTCGTATCCACTTATTTACTAATTGGGATACATGATCATAATAGCTGTTATGATCTGCCATTTGCTCCCCGGTCATTTCCACGAAGAAATTTTTATCAATTCTGTTGGGTAACTGATCGGAAATTTCTTTTTTGGTTCTTCTGATAAGTAATCCTTCTAATGTTTTATTAATGTTTCTAAGGTTCCTATAACCGGTCAGCTTGCCATTTGCATCTGTAACCTGATGATTATCAAGAAACTTAAATAAAGCCCCAAGCCTGTGCCGGTCAATATATTCAACAATAGAATGGATCTCGTCAATCCTGTTCTCCAGGGGAGTACCGGTAAGCACAATGGAATATTCTGATCTGATTTTTTTTACCGATTGGGCTGTTTGTGTTTTCCAGTTTTTAATCCTCTGTGCTTCATCAATGATCACCAGATCGGGATTCCAGTTATTTATAAATTCAAGATCATTTCTGCCGGCACCGTAGCTGATTATCTTTATAAAATCTTCTTCTGCATACAAATCTTTCCTCTTATGAATTAATCCTTCAACAATAGATGAATTTCTGCCGGTAAATTTGTGTATTTCACTTTTCCATTGATATTTCAGGGATGTCGGGCAGATAATAAGAACTTTATTAACACTAAGATGTTTATGAAATAATTCGATCGCAGCAATTGCCTGAATGGTCTTTCCCAATCCCATATCATCTGCTAAAAGTACCCTTCCGGCCTCAATGATCCTGATTACCCCATCTTTTTGGTAAGGATACAAACGGGTATCAATAAGCTTTTCGAAGACTTTGCTATCTCTGCCCTGGGGGAAAATATCAGCAATAAGTTTCTTCCGTTCTTCCTCTTTGCGTTGCTGACCAATCATCTCAAAAATATCAGGATATACCTTCATCCCTGAATCAATGATTTTTGCTTTTTGAATAAAAGAACCCAGTTCTGATAATTTATTTGGATATAAAAATCCATTATTGTCAAAAAACTCATTTTCATTTTCAAAAACGGGGATGGAATCGGCTTTTTTAAATCGTATTTTCCTTTCCTGTCCATAAAAAACACTCAATGAAGAATACCCATTTTTCTGCTTTGAATTAAAATACTTATTGTACTTTTTATATTTCTCAAAATTCAACAGGGTATATTCGATATGTTTACATGTACCCAGACTATTAATCGTGAAATCCGGGCAAGTGCAAAAATGAAAGCTTTTAATATTGTCACGGATTGAAACCTTGTAAGTATTTCGGGATTCCGGGTTAAAGACTTCAAAGTCTGAGAAAAACGGATGGTTTCCAATATTCTTTATTTTGAAATGCTGATCTATTGCATATTGCTTTCTCAATTGGGTTTGCCATTCTTCCAGGCTGAGGTTTGCAGGTTTACGTGAATATGGCACTTTGTCTTTTTTCAAAGGCTTTTGCATAAATCCAGGGTTTCTGCAAAGATTAATCAAATGTTTTAAATGAAAATATATTGAAGGTTCTTTTCTTTAATAAGTTTTGAACATTTCAATTTATCCCGATCGGATAGGTAAAATATGCTTATGACGCACGAAGTGCAGATTAAACATAATGACTTACTCGAAATGACGCACGAAGTGCCAATGGTTTCAAATAACTTCTTAAATTTATCTTCCTTTAAAACGGATGATGAACAAATGTACGAGACACTGATTTATAATGACATAAATGCTGATAAGGTCCGAAAACAGTTTGACAGGACTATTGAGCAGCTTTCCAGAGGGGATTTTGTGGCGGCTGAAGTGAAAAAAATGTCCGCTACTGGATTCTACAGGGCTAAGCTTGATTATGAAAATCGTCTCTTGTTCAGGTTTGCACGTTATAATGATCAAACCTGCCTGTTGGCGCTGGAGGTTATCTATAATCACGATTACAGTAAGTCGCGTTTTCTCCGTGGGAGCGAAATTGACGAAACGAAGCTAATTCCGATTAAAGATCACCGGGAGGTTCCAGATGTAGAATTCCTGTCTGTAATTTACATTAACAAACGTTATCGCCACTTCCACCTGTTGGATAAAGTCCTGTCATTCGACGACGATCAGTCAGAAATACTGGCATTATCCCTCCCACAAATAATTATCGGTTCGGCTGGAAGCGGAAAAACTGCACTTGTCCTCGAAAAAATCAAATCACTAAAGGGTAAAGTAGCATATATAACTCTCTCTCCATATCTCGCTGAAAACTCGGCTCATCTGTATTATTCTAACAAATACGAAAATGAGAATCTCGATATTGATTTTCTCTCTTACAGTGAGTTTATTGAATCTCTACGCGTGCCTGAAGGAAAAGAGATAGATTTTAAAGCATTCGAGATCTGGTTTTCACGACATAGGCAAGCTTTTAAGTTGAAAGATGCACACAAGACCTTCGAGGAATTCAGGGGTGTAATCACCGGTCTTGATATTTCAAATGAGTTTCTATCGAGGGAAAAATATCTTGCACTTGGTGTAAAACAATCAATTTACCTCCCTCCTGAAAGGGAGACAGTGTATGACCTGTTTGAAAAATACCTGAACTACCTCAGGGAGAATAATAATTACGATATTAACATACTTTCCCATAAGTGGCTCTCACTTTGTTCACCGGTGTATGATTATATTATAGTTGATGAAGTACAGGATTTCACAAATATTCAGCTCCACATAATTCTGCAATCATTAAAAAATACGGCAAATTTCATGCTTTGCGGTGATTCAAACCAGGTTGTTTATCCAAATTTTTTTTCATGGTCTCACCTGAAAAGCATGTTTTACGGGAGAGATGTTCACAAAAAAGAAATAAAAATATTGCACGTTAATTACCGTAACAGCCAGACCATCTCAGTTCTGGCCAATATCTTGCTGAAAATAAAGCACACACGTTTCGGATCAATTGATAAAGAGAGTAATTATCTCGTTAATACAATATCTGATAAGAAAGGTGAGGTTGTTTTTATGGAAAATAAAGGCAACGTTATAGCCGACCTTGCCCGCAAAACAAGTCTATCGGTTAAATACGCGGTGATTGTCCTGAGGAACGAGGACAAAGCAAAAGCAAAAAAGTTGTTTCAGACGCCTTTGCTTTTTTCCGTACAGGAATCGAAAGGTCTGGAGTACGAAAATATAATCATCTATAATTTTATTTCAGATAACGTTTCTGAATATCAAATAATTAGCGATGGTGTAACCCAAGGCGATTTACAGACTGAAGAACTGGTATATGCCCGGGGAAGAGACAAAACCGATAAATCACCTGATGCGTATAAGTTTTACATCAACTCACTATACGTGGCTGTGACCCGCGGCCTGAATAACATATATATCGTTGAACATTCAAAGGCGCACAAGATGATCGGTCTGATGGGTATAGCAGAAATCACTGATACGAAGAATGTTAAAGAAGATGTTTCATCAGCAGATGAGTGGAAACGGGAGGCACGGCGGCTTGAGATGCAGGGAAAAAATGAGCAGGCAGAAGCAATCCGTAAAAATATTCTCACTTTCGAGAAACCGGTCTGGCAACCAGTGACATTCGAATTATATACCGCCCTGAAGAAAGATGCTTTGAACCCGGAACTGTTTAACAAAAAAGCCAAAGATAAATTATTTGATTTTGCCCTGGTATATAACCAGACGCTTGTAATGGAAAAACTTGCTGACTTGAAGTACAGGCGTGCGGAAAATTATGAGAGTGAACGCGGCTCCATTTTCCGGAAATACTACCAGCATTACAGGGAAGACAATGTAAAGATGATCATCCCGCTCATTAATAAATATGGTATAGATTACCGCGATGTTCACAACTTTACCCCGTTGCATGCAGCTGTCTACGCGGGTGCTGTCAATATTACAGGCACACTGCTCGGCAACGGCGCCAGTCCGGCTTTATTCGATACATTTAATAAAACTGCTATACAGATAGCATTGGAACAGGCGTTTGTATCACGAGACTATGCAAAAAACAAGCTGGGGAAGATCTTTCCTATGCTTCTTTCCGATTCAATGAAGATACAGGTCAGTGATCGATTAGTAAAGATAGATTCGAGTAAGACAGAGTACCTGGTAATAAATCTTTTTATCGCAGTTCAATCGGTCATCATCCGTAAAAAAAGTCACTTTCAGGCCCTTGGTGTGCGGACAGACGATATGATCGACAGTCTGCAGAACTTTTCTGAAGCAGTTATTCCCGGCTACCGGAAGAAACGGGAGTATTTATTAGCATTGTTCGCGAAACATGAAGTAGATAGCAGTAATCAGTACAATAAAAAAATATTTAAAAGAATTGCCCGCGGAACTTATATTCTGAATCCGGAAATGCAAATACTGACCAATGAACGCTGGGTTTCTGTAAAGAGTATAACAAGGAGCCAGGATGTATCTGAAGAGGATATCATCAAACATTCTACTGAAAAAATGAAAAAAGAATGGGAAGAATATAGTGCCAAAATGGAATCCGATAGAAAGAAAAGAGAAAAAAGAGGATGGGATTGGTAAATGAAATTAAAATGAATTATCATGGGATCCAAAAGCCGGGATTTTGTTTTTGTTTCTGTAATGCACTATAATTGGCACATAATAGAAATAAAATGAATTTTATGGAATTCAGAAAAATGTTTATATCCCTGGCATGCTTTACCACAAACCAGGTGTTCCTGAATTGAAGAGAGTATTCTATAAGGAAGTTAAAAAGTCAGATAAAAAAAATCAGTTCGATGTTATCAATTTAGACTGGCAGCTCAAAGTGGAAGTCCGGTTACTAAACGAAATTTGAATGAGTATAGAATGATAATTCGAATGACCATCGAATTACAATTGAATGACAATCTTTGTAACTTTACAGAATTCAAAAATTGGGCCTATGAAAATTATTTCTATCGATAAGGTTGAGACTATGAAAGTCCAGATGGAAGGAGCGGCTGGTGCCTGGAAACAAATACCTCTGGGAGGTGAAGATGGTGCTCCTGTGTATTCTTACAGGGTATTCACACTGGAATCAGGAGGAAATACACCTTATCATAGTCATCCCTATGAGCATATGAATTACATAATAGAAGGTGAAGGAATACTGGTAAATGAAAATGGAGAAGAAAAATCGTTAAAACAGGTGATTTTGCTCTTGTATATCCAAATGAAAAACATCAGTACAGAAACAATTCATCCAGAGTATTCAAAATGATTTGTGGAGTCCCAAAAGAATTTGAGTAATCTTAATTATCTATAATACAACGAACATTAAAGCCGTCGTCCCATGAAAACAACCCGACGCAATTTTGAGATGCATTAAGTCCGAAGTACGCTGTACACTATCCACTACAACCGCCGCTCTTTCATCCGATCGTGGAAGTATGACTTTCTCCCTTAAATGTTCACGTCACACGCCACACGTCTTATGTTTTTTATTTCGCCCACTACGGGGCTTAAGATTCAGGTAGTGACGCGCGAAGCGCCAATGACGATGAATGACCGCGAAGCCAAATGACTCACTCCTCACCCCTCACTCCTCACTCCTACTTCAGCCCCAGCTTCACCTTTACCAACGGCAAAATATTCATGCATTTCTTGTCATCCGCAAAAATCAATTGCGTTCCATCAAGCACAAAAACAAATCCTTGCTCCTTAGCGACATCGTTTATAGCCTTATCAACCCGGGCTACAATAGGACGCAGAAGCAGATTCTGATTTTCATCAAGCTGTGATGTTGCCCTGACAGAAAAAAGCTGGATCCTGACATTCAGGTTTTTTAACTCATCCTGCTTACTCTGACGTAAGAAATCAGAAATATTACTGCTTTCATTTAAAGTGGCTGTCTTGCTGTTCAGCTCATTCTGCATCCCTGCAAGCTGACTTTCATATTCCTTGCGTATTTTCTCAATCTTTACAGTGGCCGAATCATAATCCGGCATAGCCTTATAAAGCTCATCCTTGTTTAAATATCCGTATTTCTGCGCATTGACCTTCTGTCCTGAAATAATTAAAACAATTCCGAGGAGTAATATTCCGACAATCTTTTTCATATTAAATTTTTATTTCCCCAAATGTAATAAAAACTTACAAAGGGGGAGGTCATTCATTGGTAAAAGGGCACAACGGCACAATGGCGCAATGGCACAAAGGCGCAAAGGCGCAACGGCAAAACAAAATGACAACCAATGACAACGAATGACGGCAGAAGGCCAAATGACGCGCGAAGCCAAATGACGTGCGCAGCACAAATGACGTATAGCGCTAATGCCCCATGAGTTTGTCCCCCGTATTTACTAAATTGGCCTACTGTGATAATTCGTAAGTCTGCCCGTGACCTGATAGTGGCCCAGCATTCACTCGATGCCTTCGGGTTTGAGTTTTATGCATCCCATTTCGCGGATTTGAAGAAGAGCCGGAAGACTGAAATATTCTTAAGATACCTGCCTCTCAATTAAGAACCATTTAATTACGTTGTAGGGACGGGTCGCGACCCGTCCCTACGGTTTTTCTTCAGCTTTTAATGGCGTATTCATCCAAAACCGTCCTGAATTATCAGAGATGGAAATACAGTTCCGTTCAAGGGGTATGGGCTGTATAAAACAATTATTCTGAAATTCCAATGGTTTATTATATTCCTGCACAAATAGTTCTCTGAACTGGCGAAATTCAAGATCTTTTCGCTTGTTAAGTATATTGCCATTAATGTCCTTGAGGTATTTAATATTTAAATCACACGAGGCAAGTTCGTCACTTTTGAAACTTTCATCTCTCACGGATATGACCAAATAGTAACCACTTACCAGTACTCTTTTGATCTTGGCGATCCTTTTCCCGATAGTCAGGGTGTAATTATCACTTATCTCTCCCAAAACAGGATCGATCTTCCTGTTGAAATATGCTATTATATTCATATTGTAGGGAGGTCGAGAGGCGTATGGGCCACCTTTTTGCTCCCATTCTATTCTATCAATTTTAAAAAAATTATTATCACTCGAATCAGGTATAGTGAATGAATTATTGAAAGATATATATTTAAGACACATCCTGGAATTAACTGCAGTTTCTCTCCCGTATTCAATATCTATATTAAAAATCTTAGTATCCTTTTTTTCTGAATCTAGGAATGAAGCGGAATACTCAAGTTTGTGAATCGAATAGTCATCTGGCCGAATGTATATCGAGCCTTTCATCTGGATGTTATCATTTAGCTGCCGTTTTGCGGTGAAGTCAATCTTATATAATAAATTACTTCCCTCATAGATTCCATCAGGTCTCGAAAAAATGTGATTTCTTATAAAATCGTGAGCAAAAGTATCAACATACGAAAAGGATCTCTTATCGGAATTTCTTATTGCATCGTGGACGAGCAATACGAAAAGCTCGTTACCATATTGGTCTCCAACCTTTGCATAGGGTATTCTTTTAAATGACACATCAGAATGATCCGTTTCAGGAAGATCATAGTATGGAGTCATATTCATTCTCGGGAAATCCATATTCTTTTTAAAATCGAGTAACCTGTATATATTTGAATCTGAAGAGTAGGCAAAACCGGTATCCAGGGTCTGGATTATTGCCTCATTCAGGTTTAGATAGTTAATACTGTCTTTCTGATAATCGCGATAATAAGATACATAATTATATGGGCTGACTGGACAATTCTTTGTGATATTTCTGATTGCTCTGGCTACTACAAGTTCGGAATTAATTTTTTTCTTCCTGGCCATTACTCTTACCTCATTCAGACGACGAATATTGGGGACAAGCTTGAGATTGTTCATTTTAGATGTTTTCAGATCACTAAATGCAACTGAAAGTCTGTTAAATCCGATACAGGTCACAATCAGGCTGTCGGATTGAAATCCGGGATTGTTTAATATTCTGAAATCACCTTCAGCATTTGAATAGATCCCTATCTGATAACTCTTAAGGTGAACTGCTGCAAATGACACAGGTTCAGATGTGTTGGAATCAATCACTTTCCCTATGATATACTGAGACTGTTGGCAGTAAACAAGCGGGTTATTAATCGATAATAGTAAACCAATAAAGATTAAATGTCGTATCATCACTTTCATGTGTTGCAGAGTCAGGTCGCGACCTGACCCTACGAATATCTCAACGCATCTACAGGATTTCTCCTTGCTGCTTTATAGGACTGAAATCCAACTGTAAGTAATGCAATCAGCAGAACGATAACTCCAACCAGGGCAAAAAGCCACAGATTTATTTTTATCCGGTATGCATAGTTATGCAACCATTTATTCATGATATACCAGGCAACCGGGCTTGCGATTAATATTGAAATAATTACCAGGAAAAGATATTCTTTTGATATCCGAAAGAATATCTCAGTTGACTCCGGAATATCAAAAGGTATTCAACATATTCAATTCTGAATATAACCGGGAGCGCAGCAAAGCAATCTCTCCGTCATTGCGAGCGCAGCGAAGCAATCTGCCCGCTTTCCTGTCACTCCTTAACTTCCAATTTTCATACCACTATTTTTTACTCTTTGGAAATTAGTCATTTAGGAAATATAATCAAAATAAATATCATATATTTGTCTAATATAAGGACAATTATTGTCCATAATATAGACATGATTAATCATTTTAGTGAGCAACCAGGCGGATTATGCCAACCATTATTCAACCCTTCCAGGGTTGGGAAGAGGGTTGGTTATCTATACCGTGGGTTGCACTCACGGTTATTGATATTTAACTCCTTCGGAGTTAGAAATCATTGCATGGCTTAATAATGACAGTGCGTGAAACTTTCTGTAAACAAGCCATGAAATGGCTTAATCCGAATAACCGTGGGTGAAACCCACGGTAGGCAATACCCCGTTCTTCTCAACCCTGAAAGGGTTGAATATTAGAGTTTTATATTTCGATATCATTGGTAATTAAATAGATAACATGAAAGGCAGATTGCTGATCGTCGACGATCACAAACAGGTTCTGAAAGCACTAATCCAATTGCTCGAAACGGAATTTGAAAGCATTACAGGAATTTCAAATCCCAATCAGATAATCAGTTTAATAAAAAAAGAGGAGTTTGAT
>JBBRSO010000023.1:0-36423 GCA_038245405.1 Bacteroidales bacterium | reverse complement strand
TTGCCATTAATCAGGAAATCCAGAGCTGTTTCTGAAAGTGAATGGACAGGGATATTAAATGAGGTTAAACTTGATGATTTTGATCAGTTGAATTATCAGTCATGCACTATTTGTTTCGATGGATGTGACGAGTGGATCTTAATTCAGGATTATAATTTCTCACATAGTATAAGGTTTGGCAAAGGTTTACAAATAGATACAATAAATAAATTGCAAAACAGGCTGGCAAAGTTGAGAGCTGAATTCAGTAAAAAATAATAATATTTCCTAATTATTGCGATAAGTTAAGGACCGGTGTGGCTAGATTACTCTCTCCTTACAGTCGCTCGTGATCCTTTTGGGGGCAATGCTACAGAATGAAAAAAGCCTTTTCGCTTTCGCGAAAAGGCTTTTTCTTTTGTCGGGGTGGCAGGATTCGAACCTGCGACCCTCTGGTCCCAAACCAGATGCGCTAACCGGGCTGCGCTACACCCCGCTTTATACTCCGTAGCTTTAGCAAAGAAGTACTGTAATTTTGAAGCTTATCGGCTTATAAATCGCGTGGCAAAAGTATTATAATTTTTCTTAATTCATAACATATCATAAATAATTTTCGGAAAGTTTCTTGCCTTCCAGTCTCAAAGTCCGTTTCGTCTCTCCGTCTCTCCGTCTCTCCGTCTCTCCGTCTCTTCGTCTCTCCGTCTCTCCGTCTCTCCGTCTCTCCGTCTCTCCCTCTCTCGTCCCTCTCAGTCCTTCCTCACTGGCCGGCCCTTTACATGGCAATTGGTGCATGCCACGAAATGAATATTATTCTTACTCGTCTTGTCAAAGTATGTTGTATTCATTTTTTCTGCATCAATTTTACAGTTTGAAATAGCAGGGTGACAGGTCTTGCATGATGCAACGGCCGAGTTGGAATGGGAATCATGACAAGCCAGACAGCTTAATCCTTCATGAACTCCTCTTGGTGTGCGGTCATCGCCGGTTCCTGACATGTTGAATGCATTCGGAGAATGGCAAACAAGACATAGGCTTTGGTTTGGATCTGTAGAATTCTTTAATGGTGCTGAATGGTAATTTATTATCTGGGGAGTAAGCGATGATACAGGGAAGTAGGAGCTGTCGCGTCTGTAATAAAAGGCGGTGAGCGTTTTATTTGTTCTTGCATAATGTATAGATGAAGGTACTTCAAGATTTTGTCTTACAAGTGGAATGCCATCCATGTGCACCTTGTGACAGGCAGAGCAGGGGATGGAAGGCCTGTTTGTAAGATTATTATCCTTTAATTTCCATGGACCTACAGTATCTAACGGTTCCACAATGTCTGAAACAACACCGTTATAAAACATGCCATGACATCGCAAACAATCTTCATAAATGGTTTCGGATTTATTATGAGCTGCATTTAAAAATACCTCTGAATAGTTCATTGAATGTCCACCGGAATTCCATTTCGCATATTCTGACTGATGACAAGCTTCACACCTTTCCATAATCTTTAACCTTTGCACTTCAGAAATTTTCACATCTTCAGTATTTATAGAACTGTTATGGTGAAATAACATGGCTCCTTTTTCTTTCAGACTGTGAATACCTTCGCTTAAGGCTGTGCCATGACACTCCTTACAAGCAATATTCCTATGAGATGAACCTGTCCAAAGATCTACATTCTGAGCGATCTCGTGACAGTTGGAGCAGGTTTTCAGAGGAGATGCTTCATTCCAGCGTGAGTAGGAGAAAAGTAACCCTGTGAATAATATGATGAGTCCGGAACTTATTATTATTATCTTTTTCATTTTGTGTGGGATTCTTTCAAATTAAAAAATCAGTGAACAGGATTTTTTATTTCATTTTTGTTCCATTCCAGGTTTCTTTAATATAGCCTCCAACCTTAAAACCAAGGGCAAGTATAGTGAGGGCTGGATTATAACCACCATTTGTTACATGCAGACTTCCATCGGCAATAAAAATATTATCAATTTCATGTAACTGACCAAATTTATTGGTAACTGATGTTTTAGGATTATTTCCCATCCTGCATGTTCCGCTTTGATGCTGGCTGGGTGTGCCTTCTTTTCCCGGAACCGACTGCCATGTTTTAATTGCGCCCGCCTCTTTCAGCCAGGCTTCCGCTTTGTCGGCAAGGAAATGTCCAACCTTAATATCATTATCATGCCTCAATCCGCTTATTCTTGCAACGGGTATACCCCAGAAATCCTTTACAACAGGATCTACCTCAACCATTCTCTCAAACACTGGCATCTCCTGAACAGGACCAAGGATTGCTATATGTCTTTTAAAATATTGCTTCTGAAAATCCTTATGTTCTTTTCCCCACATCCTGCTTCCTGAAGGCCTGATTCCGGTAAACTGATAAGGCATTCTGATAAATTCATTACATAAAACGCCTCCTCCGATAATCCCGGGGAAACGGTGATTGAAGTCGTTTACGGCAATACATGCACCCGGGCCTACATCATCGTATACTTCATCCTCAAAGAGTCCATATGCACCTGAATAGGCATGATCCTGTATATTTCTGCCTACCCATCCATTGTTATTTCCTGCACCTTTTGGGAATAACTTCGATTTGGAGTTTAACAACAGTCTGGCAGTTTCACTTGCCGAAGCCGAAACAACCACCAGGTTAGCGGATTGTTCCTGCAGCTTGTTTTCAGAATCGTAGTATCTGACACCGGTTGCTTTGCCCTGGTCATTAACGATTATTTCGCTAACCATGCAGTTTATTCTGAGTTCACAATTTCCGGTTTTTAGTGCTACGGGAATTACAGTATTCTGAGTACCGGCTTTGGCGCCTACCGGACAGGCAAATCCGACGCATGTTCTCATTCGTATGCAGGCGGGACGGCCTTTATAAGGGACAGAATTACGGAGCATGGGTATTGGAAATGGATGTAATCCGAGTCTTTTTGCAGCTTTTTCGAGGATGATACCTTCCTTGTTAAATGAAAAGCCTGGCATAGGATATGGATTCTTCCTTGGCGGTACAAACGGATCGTTCGCAGGATCTCCTGATACCCCTAATTCATATTCAGCCTTTTCATAAAAGGGTTCCAGCTCCTCATAGCTGAAAGGCCAGTCATCGAGTGTGCTCCCCGACACTGCTCCGTATTTTGTTTTAAGATGGAAATCAACTGGCTGGTATCGCCAGGCCATTGCTCCGTAGGAGACTGTTCCGCTGCCGACACATGCTGCGTTATTTCCATATCTCCAGTCGTTAGGAAACACTTTACTCCATCCGTTTTTTCCATCTGGAGTCATTCTCCAGTTACGTTTATTATCGGGGCCGTAGCCGCATTTTAGTGGGGAAGTACGCTGCGAGGTTAATTCATCATCGCCATGCTCATCAAAAGTATGCCATCTGCCACGTTCTATGAGAACCACCGAAAGGCCTCCTGTAGCGAGCTCCTTTGCTACAACACCTCCGCCTGCACCTGCACCGATAACAACTGCATCTACACGTTTATTTGCCATTTTCCGGAGAATTAGGATTGTATTTACGCCAGCTCATATCCTCGTACCTGTTTTGTCCGATAACATTCGGGTAATCGAGTCCCAGCATTTTATAACTGATATAATCGCGATTTCCACCATGGCCTGCACTGCCATAGAAACCCTGCAGAGAATGTTGTCTTACCAGGTTGAAAAACTCAGCTGGGGAGTGGGCCTTCCAATAATCGCCTGCGAAATCCCCGGCTTCCATCTTTTCCAGAATCCTGGTCTGCTCAGTAAGAGAGACGTCTTCAAATTTTTTTCCGCTCATGACGGTGACTGTTTTTTCAAATGCAGAAAGACCATCTCGATAAGTCAACTGAAGGTGCCTGTAATATGAATCGAGTTGTTTATCGATAAAATTTGAGACATTAGCCCATTTCCCACCCGGAAAATCGTCAGTGGGGATGATCTGCTCAACAATCGCATCGAGCAGCGTAACCTCGTCTTCATTAAGATAACGCCAACGGCTGATCTTATTTCTGCATGCAGTATTAAATGAGATAAGCACAAGAGCTGCTCCTCCTGTTATCACCTTTACAAATTCTCTTCTTGAAAAAGACCGGTTTATCATTTGATCTGATTTAAATCTTTTTCGAATTTAGGATAAATAAACTATTTCAAATAATCTTGCTAACTTTATTATGATTTGTATATTGAAGTTAAAAATAGATGCCTGGTATTTTTTTAGTTTCAACAGCTGTTCTTTTACGAATATTTTCGAATCCAATTGCGAATGTATTTCAGAAGCAGCTTACAGGAAAAGGGATTCACCCGTTATTTGTCAGTTTTGTTACTTACTTCTTGTTATCACTTTTCTGTGTCATTTTAGCGGTATTGATTCATTGGCCTGAAGTTCCTGTGGATTTTTGGATATTTTCTGTTTTAGGTGGAATCGCAGGGGCATTTGGAAATGGATTCCTGACTAAAGCACTTCAATATGGGGAACTGTCAGTCCTCGGACCAGAGCTGGAAATTCGTAAAAAGCTAATTGGTTCGGCCATAATGATAGTCGGGTCGGTAGTAATTATCTTGCTGAAAAATGGTTAAAAGCCATGGTCGGCTTGAAAAAATGACAAATCCATTAAAATAATATTATAGAACAGACTACCTTCGGGTTTTAAAAATTTTACTATGAATAAGATATTGCTATTGATAATTTTTGCCATCCATGCATTTAGCATAAATGCCCAGTTAGCGAAGAATGAAAAACGAACCTTTGACTCCCTTTTACAAACGGGAAGGCTTACTTCAAAACAAGTCATTGAACTGCAAAAATGGTCGGGCAATGAAGCTAATTACGCATTTAGTGTAAATAAAGGTAACGGAGAAATCGAAGTTACAGACATCATTCCCTTCACAAATGACAAGAGAGTTTTATTCCAGCGATGCCTGCAATGGATTGCAATTAATTATGGCAACCTTGTTTATAATGATTTGGAATCAGGGAAAATAGTTGCAAACGGAACCCTCGATTTAACAACCTACGACGGATCCCAAACCGGCTTGAGAGCAACGAAGGTCAGCCAGATCCCGACTCCTGTTAGCTATACGATGATACTTACAGTAAAGGATAATAAACTCAAATACACCATTACAAACATTTCCTATACTTTCACTAACTTATTGTATCCTGAATCTGATGTCACTTACCCGATATCTGCTATTTATCCCTTAAAAAACGCGAATCTTAATCTTATAAGGTATTATACTTCTTTAGATGCCAGTTCAGATATGTTTTATTCAAAATTGAAGAACTCATTGGCAGACTATTTAAAAGAGGCGGAGAATGATTATGATTTCTGATGAAAAGGTGAAAATATTCATTGAGAATAGAAATAGATGAGTTATGGAGAAAATTAGACTGATCACCAAATTTGTCCTGATTGTGCTGACAGGGTATCTGGCTCATAGATATGCTATTAGAAGAGACAGCAGCTATTTTGTAATTTGAAATTATTATTGAAATAGATAGCCTCTGTATTAATTAAAAGAAAATATGACAATAAAAAATATAATTTTCGATTTCGGTGGTGTTTTGATCGACTGGAATCCAAGGCATTTCTACAACGAGGTGTTCACCGATAAAGACGATATGGAATACTTCCTTAAAGAGATCTGTGGGCCACAATGGAATATGAGACATGATGCAGGTTCTACATTCGCCGAGATTACAAAAGAGGTATTGGAGCAGCATCCCGAATATCGGAATGAGATAGAAATGTACCAAAATAACTGGCAGCTAATGATAAGAGGTGAAATTTCAGAAAATACCAGTCTGCTGAATTCACTGAAATCAAAATACAGATTATTCGGATTGACAAACTGGTCGGCAGAAGCCTTTCCGATAATTTTCCCACAATATGATTTTTTTAAAGTTTTCGAGGGAATCGTTGTTTCAGGTGTGGAAAAAGTAGTAAAACCGGGAAAGGAGATATATCAGGTGTTGTTGAATCGGTATGGACTCCTTGCAAATGAATCGTTATTTATTGATGATAGTATAAAAAATATTGAGACAGCTAATGAACTTGGATTCAGTACAATTCATATCAATGGCAACCACAGCCTTGAAGAGCAACTGATAACAAAGGGAATAATGAAGTAGAAAGCCGTAGTGGCAGACAGCAAACAAAACCTTCGAAACATAAAATTTCCCTACATAATTTCCCTATCTATTGTTACTCAAATGACAATTAATATCAGAAAAGCTACCGAATCAGATTTCCCTAAAATCCTTGAGCTGATTAAAGAACTGGCCCTGTTTGAAAAATCACCCGATAAAGTGACCAATACTGTTGATCTTATGCTGGCTGAAAAGGAGTATTTCCATTGTTTTGTTGCCGTTACAGATACAAATGATATTGTTGGAATAGCTATCTATTTCTTTGCATATTACACCTGGGTTGGGAAATCTCTTTATCTGGAGGACCTGTATGTTAAAGAATCATACAGAAAACAGAAGACAGGATCAGCATTATTAAAGAAAGTCTTTGAAGTAGCCAATGCTGAAAACTGTAAAAGAGTAAGATGGCAGGTTCTCAACTGGAATACTACGGCAATAGCAATGTATAGCAAAAGCGGGGCTGTAATAGATAATGAGTGGCTGAATTGCTCATTTGACGATAGGGGGATAAAAAATTTCAAAATTTAGTGGCGACCTGTTTGTTGAATAAATTTCCAAACAGGTGATTCGCCTGCTAATTTCATCCATTCACCGATATTGGTTTTTTTAAAGCAGCGCTTGGTATTATTTTCGTGTCTGTACAAATAACCTAAAAAAACGTAAACAATGAAAAGACTAATGTTATCAAGTTTCGTTATACTCCTTAGTGTAACTTTGATGGCTCAAAACACTGTAAACCTTAAGTTGAATCTCGAAAAAAATAAAGTCTATCACTTAAGAGCATCCTCGAAACAAACTATAATACAAACGGTTAACGGCAATCAACAAACTACTGAGACCAAATCTGTCTATTCACTTTCATTTAAAATGCTTGATGCTACCTCCGATTTTATGGTTACTGAAGTTCATATTGATACCATGCAGACCAACACCAATGCTATGGGAAAAGTTGTAATTCTCAGTTCTGCAAATGAAGGCAACATAAACTCAAATGAAATGGCTGATGTACTGTCATGCATTATGAATCGCATGAGCAAAAATGCCTTGTATGTCAAAATAGACTTCACAGGAAAGGTTGTTGATATTGTGAACGCAAAAATGATGTCTGATGCTGTTCTGAAAGATACCAGTTCAATTGTGCTAACAGGAATGGTGGCCACAGGTGTTAAAAAGCAAATTTCAGAAATGGTCAGTCCGGCCTCCCTTACAACAGTAATTGAGATGTTTACTCATAATTTACCTGGCAACCAGGTAACTGTTGGAGATAACTGGGATATTAATGTGACTTCAACAACCGGAGGAATGACCCTCGATATTAATACAAATTATCATCTCGACGGAATAAGCGGAAACTCCGCAAATCTCACTTTGAATTCAGATATTAAGACATCGCAAAATGCAAAACCTATAATATCGGGTCCCGCAAGAGTTACTTATGACGATTTGAAGGGATTAAGTAAATCGACTATGGTGATTGATATTAATACAGGTCTGGTGACTGAACATAACGCTAAAACACATATCTCCGGAAACCTGGGCATCACTGCTCCCGGAATGAGTATGACAATACCAATGGATATCAATGGCGAATCAAAAACTTTAGCATTTTAGTTATCTCAAATAAAAAAAATGAAAAAATATATTGTCTGGTTATTGCTCATAACCTCCCTCTCTGCGCAGGCTCAAAACATTAAAGGAAAAGTTTGTCTGGAAAAAGATAAAACACCTGTTCAGTTTGCTTCTGTTGGTCTGCTTCATCTGCCTGATTCCTCAATGATCACCGGTGTGATAACACTGACTGATGGTGGATATCTGCTGGAAAAGGTTAAACCTGGTGATTATTTTCTAAAAGTAAGTTTTGTGGGTTATAAAACCGGTGGCAAGAGTGTTTCTGTAGTTGAAGGAAGCACTGGGCTCAATGTCGATACTATTTTCCTGAGTGAGATTACAACAAGCTTAAGGGAAGTTACTGTTACCGCTGAGCGCATAAAAGGTAAGGAGCTGGTTGACAGAACCGTTTATGCTATTCCTGAAGTAATCGCCAAATCCTCTTCAAACGGATATGATATATTAAAAAAGATACCACAGGTCAATGTCGATTTTCAGAATAATGTAACACTTAACGGTACTTCCAATTTCATTATCCAGGTTGATGGCCGGCAGCGCGACAGGGAATATCTTAACAAGCTCCTTCCGACTGATATTCAAAGCATCGAAATTATCAGTAACCCATCTGGCAAATATGAAGGGAACATTGATGGTGTGATAAATATTATCCTGAAAAAGGAAGCACGCTATGGAATGAATGGCAATGCCGGCTTCAACGTAAAGCCTTTCAATAAACCAACTGTATCGGCTACGGGAAGTCTCGATTATGCAATGGGGAAAGTAACGTTTTATGTTACAGGTTTCTCCTTTCTGCAAAAGCTGAATATAAATACTGCAAACATGAACAATTTTACCACTGTTGATTCTGTCAGTAAGATGTCGGGGATTGGTGATTTAAAAGTTACAAGCTCTTCAATCACCACAGGTTTCGATTATTATATGAATGACAAAAACAATCTGAGTTTTAGTATTAGTTATAAACCCACCAATCAGAACATCGATATTCCGGGTGAAACAACTCTTCTAAAAAACAATATTCCCCTGAACACAATCACCTCGCTCAGTACAGATAAAAGTAAAAGTGATGAAACGTCTGCTTCTCTTTTTTACAAAAAGACATTTAAAAAGCCAGTTCAGGAATTCACTGCTGAAACGAACTTTTATCTGTTTAAATCAAATGCCGGGAATGATTTTACAAATACCAGATATTTGTATAATACAGATACAGAGATAAGTAGCTACAGCCGAATAGAGGATGACATAAGTAAGCGGAATTATCTCTCTGTAAAACTGAATTTTGTACAGCCGATCGGCATGTCAGCGAAAATAGAAACAGGTTACCAGCTATATAATCAACAGATGAGCTATCTTTTTAATATCGATAACCAGGAATCGAATAACATCTTTGATTATAATGAGTTACGTAATTCATTATACGGCGGAATTACCTGGAATGTAAAAAAAATTGGTATGCAGGCAATGTTGAGAATTGAAAACAGCCATATTAATGCGGATTCAGTTACAGATCCTATCTACACATGTTACCTGCCATCTTTCAATTTACAATATAAAATATCGGCATCTCATAATCTCAAATTTACATATAACAGGAGAATTAACCGTCCAGGCATCTACGACATGGACCCTTATTATAAGATAGGTCAGAATTATGATATTACGCAGGGTAATCCAAATCTGAAACCCGATTATCGCGACCGTCTGCAGCTTACATATACCTGGAATTTTGGCAGTAACTATTTCTCGCCTTACGTCTATAAAGAATTTTATACCGACAAGATAGGAAAGGAGTACGAGGTAGTTACTTCCAGCATCACAGGATCACTGACTACGCTTACACGCAACTTCAACCTTCTTAGCGGTTATGAGACTGGCGGTGGAATTAATACGATGCTATGGTATGTGAATATCAATGCAAGAATCTACAAGGGACACATCAATGAATACAGAGGACAACTGGCTACAATTCCTTCCCTCGATTATTTCTCCTACAGCATTACCAGCTATGCTTTTGCACAGCTCGACAAGAAAAAAACGGCCACTGCTTACGTTTTTATGAGCTATAACGGGGTTAACAGGAACGCACAAAGTAAAACTTACAGCATACCGTTCTATGGCATAGGAGGTCAAAAACAGATAAAGGATCATAATCTGGGTATATTCTGGTTATTACCATTTTCAAAGAATATAAACTTTCAAAAAACTCTAACTGAGACTGCTGCTTTCGATTCGAAAAATGTTGTTGGATTTAATGTTGCGGGTTTCGTTCAGTTCAGCTACTCTTATAAATTCAATAAAGGGAAGAACGTAAAAAAACTCGATCGCAAGGTTGATGTTGAAAGTGATAGTAAGAGTCAGTCTATTGGCAGATAATAATAATAATATTTAGATTTTGATATTGGGGCTATTGAAAATGAATCAAGATGTAATTCTTTCCTTTGTGTTCCCTTGATGCCATCCTGTAAGATCACTATGGTATGAATAGATTGTTAAAATAACCTTGTACCGAAAACGAACTTTTCGTGCCAGTACTTATCATCGAGTGACGTTATTGTTACTCCGTAAGATACAGAGGTATGTATAAATTTGTTATCTCCAATATAAATTGCGGAATGGGTTATATAATTTGATGTCTTATATGATCTCTTAAAAAAAACCAGATCTCCTTTTACAAGCTGATCCATTCTTGGGATCTTTTTCCCATATCTCGCCTGTTCCTGCGAGTTGTGAGGAAGCTGTATCCCATACTTTGCGAATACGACGACAAGTAATCCTGAACAATCAAGACATTTCATGCTGGTTCCACCCATGCAGTGATGAACACCCATGTATTTCCTTGCAGTGTTAATTACCTCTTCAGGAGTTGCATTTTTGATGTTAACAGTTTTACCAGTTCCCGACTCGGTAAACTTTTTCAGCTTCTTGCTTTCAGCCTGGTCGTCAGTCGGGACATTTATCTTTTTTGTTGCAGTGACTTTATAATCATTACGACTTTCAGCACTCTGTTTTGCCTGGTCCTTGTATATATCTTTTGAACATGAAGTAATCAGTAACTGGGTTACAGCAATTAACAGGATTGTAAATTTTGCTTTTTCAAAAAAATCTCTCATCAGCATCATTTGTCAGGTAAAGTAGCACAAATATGAGAATTATTGTCTCAAATAAAAACAATGATAGGATTTTGCAGGGAACAGTGGCAGCCGGTTATTAAAATTTTATGAATAAAATTATCGTTCTTTGTCATAGTTTCTGCAAATCCTCAAAGTAATTTAATTGATGAGCATTGTAAACCAGCAGGATGTAAAGCGTCTTTTTAAGCTCGATAAACTATTTGTGTCAATTGCTGAAAAGTATGGTTATCCGCCAAACTGGTCAAGGCCTCAGGGATTTATCTCTCTTTCGAAGATAATCCTTGAACAGCAGTTAAGCCTTGCCTCTGCCAATGCACATTTCCAGAAACTTTCAGCTTATCTGAATGGGTTTACACCTGAAAACATACTTAAACTTACAGAGGAAGAAATGAGAGTCTGTCAGATAAGCCGTCAGAAGGCTGTTTATCTTCGTGAGCTTTCAACATCCATCCTGAATGGCACTTTCGACTTCAATAAATTGTCAAAACTTGATGAAACTGAAGCAAGAGCTATGCTTACGGATATTAAGGGCATTGGCAATTGGACTGCCGATATTTATATGATGTTTTGCCTTCAGTCAAAAAATATTTTTCCAATAGGGGATTTAGCAGTAGTGAATACAGTGAAAGAACTGACAAGTGCTAAAACAATGGATGAAATTATGGATCTTGCTGAAAAATGGAAGCCTTTGCGATCACTGGCCACATACTTTTTGTGGCACAATTATCTGAATAAAAGACATAAACCACCAGAGATCATCTCACCTGAATGAGTTAAATTTGTCGGATGATGATCAAAACAATGAAAAGTATCTTCGAACGCCTTTGATTTAAAGAATTACTTAATGTACAGAGCTTTAATAATTGTGGCACTGATAACAGTGATGGGATGTACCGGTAAACATGGTATTAAGAAAATTAATAATCAGATCGAGCCGATAAACTTCAAAGTTGTAAAGACCTATCCTCATGATACCGGATCATTTACCGAGGGATTTTTGTTTCATGATGATCAGCTATTTGAAAGCACCGGCTCACCTGAAGACTTTCCTCAGGCAAGATCAGTGTTTGGTCCGGTTGATCTGAAAACAGGAAGAATTGACGTTAAAGTAGAACTTGACAAAAGAATTTATTTTGGGGAGGGAATTGTGTTTTTCAAAGACAAAATCTACCAGCTCACATACAAAAGCCAGGTGGGATTCATTTACGACTATAAAACATTTAAACAAACAGGGACATTTAATTATTCAAATAAGGAAGGATGGGCTTTAACTACTGACGGGATAAACATAATCATGAGTGATGGTACAAATGTTATTACCTTTCTTGATCCCGACAGCTTAAAAGTAGTAAGGAAGCTTGATGTAACATTTAATGGACGATCGGCTCTGTATATGAATGAGCTGGAATACATCAACGGTTACATCTATGCGAATATCTGGACGACAACCAATATTGCTAAGATAGACCCTGAATCAGGGAAGATTGTCGGTGTCATTGATCTTTCATCCCTCTATGCTGAGGCAGCAAAGAAATATCCCGGAGCTGAGTCTGCAAACGGGATTGCTTATGATAAGTCAACTGACAGGATATTGGTAACCGGTAAATTCTGGCCTTTGATTTACCAGATCAAGTTTGAGCATTAAGATAAGCCGAACAGATTTATTTTAACAATTCGAAATCTATCTCCAGAAAATCTTCTACTTCAGTGACCCAGTATTTCTGCACAAAAGCAATGTGATCAGGATGGTTTGAATAGTCATCATATGCTTTTTGTGAATCAAACTCCATTGACAAGCCGTAATCAAATTTATTCTTCTTGCTGACCTGTTTTAGACATTCAAAATTCTTTATTCCCGGGATTGTTGACAGCTTTCGGATTGCAGTAAGGAACTCTTTTTCTTCCGGAGAACCTATCGGATGTTTCAATTTAAAAACAACAGTATGACGAACCATATAAATATAATTAATTTATTAAATCAATTCCGCAATTTATACATCCTGGTTTGAACTTATAAACTTCATGAGATAAAAGGGAAAGTTATGATTGTTAATCTGTAACCTTAATAACAATACCGCTTTCAGGCGTTTTTCCTTTTGTAGTAAGTGAAGCCGGTTTTGATATTTCTTTTTTATCTGCGAAAATCTGGATATAAAAAAGACCTTCCTTTGTAAAACTGAGCGGGATAGTATACTCAGTCCCATTCCGGTACTTTGCAAGATCCCAGGCTACAATATTTTTGTATTCTTCATTGGTATAATCCATGTAACTTCCTTTCCCTGAAATCTCTTTAGGTGTAAGAGGCTTTGGGAGTTCCTGCCTGTAAATGATTATATAATACAAATAGCTCTGACCATTGGTACTGATCTTTATATTGAAGGATTCTCCTTTTTTTACTTCTGCCGGAATATTTTCAAACTCAAGATATCTGTCAATAAATTCCTCGTAGTACCTGAATTGTTTTCCAGACAAATAGTAACCAATACCTGCATAATTATGGGCTTTCTCAATAATGGTTTGTTTATGTCCATCATTAGGCGCACGCTCAGCCATAAACTTCTCATGTCCCTCTTTCATTTTAAAACCAATCGTCTCGGGAGTGATGCTATAATTGCCTGATGTCCATTGTCCGTATGCATTTTCGGAAACATGATCATATCCTCCGGCGAAAGCGTACCTTAGGTATGGCTCTTCACCAGCCAGATTCCAGTGTCCGATATATTCATTTTCAGCTGCTTCTTTTGCCATCTTATTTGCGACTCTTGAGGCAAAAATATCAAGCTTAACGGGGGAGGCATTATATCTTTTCCTGCTTTTGTTTATGAAATCGATCTGGGCTAATTTTAGCTTCAATGCTTCGTCATCATCCTTATATTCCAGGAGCCTTTGTTCTTTCTGGTTCAATCCATTATATTTATCAAGGTCTTTAACGTCTGCATCATTGGATCTATGAGGCAATATTGAGTGCGGCAAACAGATCATGACAATAACAAGTATTATCAGTATTTTTATTTGTTTCCAGGTCTTCTTGAACATAAGTCTATCCGGATTGTTAGAATTGCAAATGTAAATTAATAGATATGAAAATGTACAAACTGAGCTTACTATTTTTTGTGCTACTTTTTTCTGCATCAGCGTTCACACAGACTTCTGATTTTTATAATTTTAAAGTAAAGACACTCGATGGTGGCGAATTCAATTTCAACACTCTTAAGGGGAAGAAGGTAATGATAGTCAATACAGCTTCCAAATGTGGAAATACTCCTCAGTACAAAGATCTTGAGGAACTATACCAGAAGTATAGCGGTGAACTCATTATAATTGGTTTTCCCGCAAATAATTTTGGTAGTCAGGAACCAGGTACAGCCACTGAGATCAGAAAATTCTGCACAGATAATTATGGGATTACCTTTCCCTTAATGCAGAAAATATCGGTAAAGGGTGATGATATGGCGCCGGTTTACAAATGGCTCACTTCAAAAAGTGAAAATGGTTTTAAGGATTCAGAAGTCAAGTGGAATTTCCAGAAATATCTGATTGATGAAAACGGAAAGCTTGTAAATGTTTTAGATCCTCAGGAAAAACCTAACTCAGATAAAGTATTGATGTGGCTTACTTCAAAATAATTGAGGTTTAGGATAAGGTTGAGTTTGAGTGCTATTGACAGCACGGTTCCAGTTACAGTAACAGGCTAATTTAGCTATAGGGACCCTACTGAGTTCGGTGTAAGTTTTTTATATTCCTATAGTACATATGGAATAAACATCTTAGTTTCAGTCATATAAGATCTGTATTCATCTCCGAATTTATCTATCATTTCATTTTCTTCAATCCTTGCAGTAATATAAACAGCAACAAGATTTATAATATCTAAAGCAATCTGGAATGGAGCGGGATCTTTCAGCAGTTTTCTTTTATTTCGCTGAGGTCTTTTAAATTCCTTTTTTTATCCAGTTATAAACTTCTATCTGAGATTGATTTACCGGATTTTTGCCTTGTCTGACAAATGTATTTGATTGTGTTGCATCAAAAATTCTCGCTTTTACATTATCCGCCCATTGTATTTCAAACAGCTTTCTTATTTCACATTTAATAGTCTTGTCAAAGATTGGGCAGGTAACTTCGATTCTGTGATCAAGATTACGGGTCATCAGGTCGGCCGAACTAATATAAGTTTGTTCGTTTCCGCCATCACAGAATATGAAAAAACGAGAGTGCTCGAGCATTCTGTCAACGATTCCGATAGCTTCAATCTTTTCGCTCAGTTTTTTAATACCCGGAATAAGAGAAAGCATTCCCCTCACGATCAACTTGATTTTAACACCAGCCTTGCTGGCCTCATACAGGTTATCGATAACCTCAATATCAGTAAGGTTATTGAGCTTTAAATAGATATATGCCTTTCTACCTTCTTTTGCGTTTTTTATTTCATTCTCAATGAGTAGAATTATCTTGTTCCTAAGGAAAAATGGGGAAAGTACCAGATGATAAAAATTGTCTTTTTTATAGTTTACACTGAAAAAGTTAAATGCTTTAAAGACCTCATTTGTGATCTTTTTATCTGTTGTTAACAGAAGCATGTCAGTATAGACCCTTGCTGTGTCTTCATTAAAATTCCCTGTACCGACAGCTGCATATCTTTGTGTAACATTACTTTTTAAACGTGTTATTAAGCAAAGTTTTGAATGCACTTTTAATCCCGGTACGCCATAAATTACTTTCACCCCTTCTTCGCGGAGCTTATTGCCCCAGAGTATATTAGCTTCTTCGTCAAATCTGGCCTGTAACTCAACTACTGTAGTTACCGATTTGCCGTTTCTTACTGCATTTAACAATGCATTTATCACGCTCGAATTACGGGCAAGCCTGTAGAGCGTAATCTGGATGCTGGTTACATAAGGGTCGAGTGATGCTTCGCGTAAAAGGTCAATAAAATGATCAAAGGGATGAAATGGAAAAAAGAGCATTATGTCTTTCTTCTTGATCACTGATAAGATGCTCTTCCCCGAAAGAATATCATGATGAGGAATTGGCACCAATGGCTCATTGAATAATTTTTTACGCCCTGGATTTGGGAAATTCATGAAATCCTTGAAATTGTGATATCTGTTACTTGGAATGATAGCATCATCGGGACCGAAATTTAGTTTTTTTGTTATCATTTTCAGCAGATCGGCAGGAATAGTGCGGTCATAAATGAATCGAACCGGGGTTCCTCTTTTGCGCAGTTGCAGACTTTTTGAAAGCTTTTCTATGTAATTCTCTGATATATCGTCAACTATGTCCAGTTCAGCATCTTTGGTAAGTTTGATGGTGTATGCTGAAATATCATCAAAATCAAAAATGAAAAATATTTCTTTTAAACCGAATCTGATTATATCATCAAGGAATATTATGTACTTATTATCGTCTTTTTCAGGGAGGACAACAAAACGGGGAAGGACGTTTGATGGAACCTCGAGAAGCGCGTATCGCTTTTTATCGCTTGATGAAAGATGAATTGCCAGATAGATAGCGTCGTCAGTCAGGTTTGGCAGGGTTGTTTCCTTCTCAATAAGAAAAGGCATGAGACGGGTTCTCACCTCTTTATGAAAATAAGATCTGACAAATTCAGACTGTTCCTGATTCAGCTGTTTTTCATTTATTATATGCGTATTGTGTTTTGCGAGTTCATGAAGAAGACCTGAATAGATCTTTTCAAATTTTTCATTGTGCGAAAGCACTATTTCATGAATTGTTTTTAAGGTTGCTTTAGGGCTGTAACCCAGTATTTCTTTTGATTTTGAACTTAGAAGCGATAACCGTTTAAGACCGGCAACCCTGACTCTGAAATATTCATCGAGGTTATTTGAATAAATACCAAGGAATTTAAATCGCTCCAACAGAGGAGTTTCCTTATTTTCAGCTTCCTGCAAAACTCTTGCATTAAAAGACAACCAGCTTATCTCTTTTGGAATATACTTCTTATTCATTTTATTTTTCTGGTTTTAGAAAATATTCCAGGCTGCCGCTTTTTCTTCGTATCTCTGACCATTTATTTATATTAAATGACAAACAGACTACTCCGCTTTTGGGCATTGGGTCACAACCTTCTTTGCTGAGCCCATTTGCCAGATCGCTGAAGGAGGGATTATGTCCGAAAAGCATAATCGTGTCAGCATCCTCCTTAACTGATGAGAGAATTGCCGTCAGGTTATTGAGGCTCAGCCCATCGTAGATCTTCCTATCCATTACTATCTGTTCTGCAGGCATTCCTAATTCACCGGCAAAGATAAGTGCCGTTTCGAGAGCTCTGAAGGCCGGGCTCGTAATAACTATCCCTTGAGATTTTTCTTTTGATTTCAGTCTTTGAGCCATAAGACGTGAAACTATCTTCCCACGCGATACCAGGGATCTTTCGAAATCAGAGAATTCAGGTAAGTCATCTTCTGCCTTTCCGTGTCTTACCAATATAAGTTTTTTCATATGTCTAGTTAAATTATGGACATGTTTAAATGCCAAAGCTGGTTCCCATCTTTTGTGCCTGTGCTACAAGAGGATCATTAGTTTCGACAAGCTTTAGTTTGCCTGATACTTCGGAAAGAGGAACTGAGATTATTTCAGTATTCTTAAGCCCGACCATTTTTCCGTAATCACGTTCTGCAATAAGGTCTGCAGCTGCTGAACCATACCTGGTGGCTAAAACCCTGTCCATGGGAGAGGGTGTGCCGCCTCTCTGGACATAACCAAGCACTGTTTCCCTGGTTTCAAGTCCAGTGAGTTCATTTATTCTCCTGCTTAGCGATTGAGCTGCTGAACAACTATCCTTTACCGGATTTTTGATCCCTTCTGCAACAACAACGATCGAATATGGTTTGTTTCCATTTACCCTTTGAAGCAGGTATTCTGCTACTTTCTCATCGCTGTATTGAATTTCCGGGATAAGAATAACATCACCTCCTCCCGCTATGCCTGAGTATAGCGCAATCCATCCCGCATTGTGACCCATCACTTCGATAATCATAATCCGCTTGTGGGAGTTGGCTGTGGAATGAAGGCGATCGATCGCTTCTGTAGCTATGTTTACAGCTGAATCGAAACCAAATGTAAGGTCGGTGCCCCATACATCGTTATCAATTGTTTTAGGAATTCCAATAACATTAAGACCTTCCTGTGAAAGCAGATGAGCCGTTTTAATAGTCCCGTTACCGCCTATACAAACCAGGCAATCGAGCCCAAGCTGATCGTAGTGCTCTTTTATCAGAACAGGTTTTTTAATTTCATTCTTTCCTTTCCCGCTGCCTTTAAATGGTTTCTCCCTGGAAGTTCCAAGAATTGTTCCGCCAACTGTAAGTATACCCGAAAGATCTTGTTCGGTAAGTTCCCTGTACTCTTTATTTATCATTCCTGTGAAGCCATCGCTTATCCCTACCAATGTCATACCGTACTTAACAATCGCAGTTTTTCCGATCCCGCGTATAGCAGCATTTATTCCCGGACAGTCGCCACCTGCAGTCAGAATCCCAATTCTTTGGCCTTTTGTTATTTTACCCATATTTCAAACAGCTTTTTATTTTTGCAAATTTAACTTATTATTAAATTGTTTAAGGTTGATCTATCATTTAAAAATCTATAGATCAGCATTTATATGAAGGTAAACAATTTTAACAATAGTAAAGAGGACTTCTTTCGATAAAAAAATCAAGTCAATCACTTAAAACACATTCAGGAGACTATTGCATAATTATTTGTAACTTTTTCAACCTTAGATTATTAAGAATGGAACTTGATTATATCAAGCTTAGGGCGATAAAACCTGCTCTTTCGGGTTATATTAGGGAGTCACAGATTATGTTGAAGCAATCTGATGTGCCTGATGAAAAAGCCATACATGATATCAGAGTTCTAATGAAGAAGGGGAGGGCTATATTGAAACTTGCAGCCCCACAACTTGAAAATGGTTATAACGACAGGGATCTCGCTTCGTTAAAAGAGGTTGGTCAACTGACGCGTAAATGGAGAGAGACGTCTGTACTGAGGAAAATGCTCAGAGACCTCAAAAAAGAAAATCCTGACATTTTTGTACATCTCGCGGCTAACGCGAAGCTCAATAATTGGTGAACGTACTAGGCTTCAGGTTGCTTATAATATGATATGGGTATTCTGTTGTTAATCAGTCTTTCAGATTCCTTTGTGTTCGTTAAGAAACCTTTAGTGATTGTGGTTAAAATGATTTTTGATTTATTTTAACTGGTAAGGATCTTTTTTATCGATTGTTTCTCCCCTTCGCTTAGTGATTCCATTTGTTGAAGAGCATGTTGGATTTTGGTTTTAAAATTCCAGCAAGTCATCTGACGAAGGGATAGCCTTCTCGCGAATTCATAGGTTGAAAGATCTTCCTTGCTTTTGCACACATTGTAGGCTATATAAAATGCTTTGCTTATGGGAAATTTGCAATTATGAAAAATTGTTCCGGTTGTGGCAGACTCTTCTTTTTTGCATTTGGTGCAACGCATAGAGTGTGGAGTTTTCCCCGGACAGTGATTGGTATTACCGCATTTTCTGCATACAAATCCATTACTCCATTTGATGTCAGCCAGGAATTTGAGGCATTTTTCGTCACTCCGGAAAAGCAAATCGAGTTCTTCTGTATTTAATTCTTTATTGAAGATTGCACTCATTTTCAATGCGTTTTATTCAACAAAGATAAATAAAATAGTGATATCAAAAAGATTTAAGTGATATTATTGCGATTTAATTAAAATAATTAATTATATTTGCATTGAAATATATGCATATGTAAATATGAAAAACCTGATAAACGAAAAAATCAAGAATATTCTGAGCGGAGTCAAATTCAGAAAGATTATTCCCGGAATATTAATCGGTGGTATGGCAGGCTTCTTATTCTATTATTTTGTCGGGTGCAAAACAGGATCATGTCCTATAACTGGTCATTCATACAGTTCAATTATGGCAGGCGGCCTGATGGGATACCTGATCTCAGATATTTTTTAAATTCATTGATAAAAATTGTAAATAGATAAGCTTAAAATATTATTGAAGATGGTGTATACAGAAATTAATAAACGATATAGTGAGCTGGCAGAAACAGCATGTTGTCTTTCATGTGGTGGCGCTATCAATTATTCCAAAGCCGGCAGTGGCGAGGTATGCGTAGATCTTGGGAGCGGTAGGGGCACAGATGTTCTACGGCTGGCTGAAGATGTTGGAGCAGAAGGCTTTGTTTATGGTATCGACATCTCGGAAGGAATGATACAAAAGGCAAAAAGAACAGCCTCTAAGGTGGGGATTAAAAATGTTGAATATATACAAAGCACACTTGAGCAAATCAATCTGGGTGATAAAACTGCAAACCTTGTGATCTCAAATTGCACAATAAATCACTCTTCAGATAAGCAGGCTGTATGGAATGAGGTTTTTAGAATTCTTAAAAAAGGCGGCAGGTTTGTTGTTAGTGATATATATGCTTCAAATCAGGTTCCTGAGGAATTTCGAAATGATCCAGTCGCTATTTCAGAATGCTGGGCAGGTTCAGTAACCAGGGATGAGTACCTGAAGCAGCTTTCGGCTGCGGGATTTACTTCTGTGAAAATACTCGAGGAATCGGCTCCGTATGAGAAGGGTAAGATAATGGTTTCAAGCTGGACAATAGCAGGTGAAAAAGTAGCAAGTGATTGCAATTGTAGTAATTAAAAAATATTTTAACTAAGGAAGTTGGATAAAATAAAATGAAAATGAAAAAAAATGTCTTATATCTTCTGCTCATTTTCCCACTTGTAATCGCAGGTTGCTCATCAGGTAACAACGGTGCAATATCAAACGGTGATACAGCAGATGGTGCTGTAATGTCACTGACAAACGACAATTTTAAGAAGAACATATATAACTATGATCTTAGCAAAGAATGGAAATTTGCAGGTACAATTCCTGTTATAATTGATTTCTATGCAGACTGGTGTCCTCCCTGCAGGCAACTATCGCCACTAGTAGAGGAGATTGCGAAAGAATATCAGGGTAAAATATTGGTTTATAAAGTAAATACAGATAAGGAAAAGCTTCTGGCTCAAAATCTTGGCATAACTAATCTGCCAACCCTTTTATATATACCTTTCCAGGGAATGCCACACGCATCGATGGGATGGGTTTCTAAAGATGCGATTGTAAAAACAATAAATGAAGTATTATTAACCAGGTAATTAATTATTTATGAAAAGTTTGATTAAAAAGAAAGAAACAAAACTGAATGCTAAGCCGGCTCAATGCTGTGCTAAAACTTCAAAAATTATCGTTGGCTGCCACGATTAATTAACAAGTGCCGCATGGTTGACCCGAACGATCAATCATGCGGTTTCCCAACTTTTTTAAACCTGCATTATGTTTAAATATTCAAGATTTAACATCTTCTCGAAAATAAAAGATTCGGAGAACTATTACATTGTAAATCAGCTTTCGGGCAATGCTGATATCCTGAATACCCATGATGCTGAAAAGCTGGAGATGATCAAGACCGGTGAAGTTTACGATGTGGATTCATTTTCTGAAGAACTAATTGAAAAAGGCTATTTGTCTGAAGAGGCTACCGAGGACAAACTTTATAGAAGCAAGTATCTTGATTTCATTGATTCACGAGATTCAGACGAGATTCAGTTGTTTTTTGTGACTAATTACAGTTGCAATTTTGCATGTACTTACTGCTACCAGGATCAATACAATAATCCTGATAAAGAACTAAATAATGAGGTGATTGATTCTTTTTTCAGGTATATAACCAACGTATTTGCCGGTCGCAACAAGTATATTACAGTTTTTGGAGGAGAACCACTGCTGAGTAATCCACGACAGAAAGCATCAATTGAGTACCTGTTGAAAAGAGCATCAGAAGAAAATCTTGAAATTAGCTTCGTCACTAATGGTTATACGCTGGAAAGTTATATTGAATCATTCAGGAACAAACGCATCCGTGAGATACAGGTAACTCTTGATGGTACCGAATCAGTTCATGATGCACGCCGTTTTCTGAAAAGCGGAAATGGCACATTTAATAAGATTGTCAACGGCATCGATGCATGTATCCGGAATAAGATAACTGTTAACCTTCGGATGGTTATTGATAAGGAAAATATTGAAAATCTTCCTGATTTTGCAAGGTTCGCTATAGATAGAGGCTGGACAAAAAGTCCCTATTTCAAGACACAGTTAGGCAGGAATTATGAGCTTCATCATTGTCAATCTGCCCCTGATAAACTTTTTAACAGAGTATCATTGTTTGAAACAATCTACGATTTAACAAGAGAGCACCCCCACATACTCGAGTTTTACAAACCGGCTTATTCAATAGCTAAATTTCTGTCTGAAAACGGAAATCTTCCTGACCCATTATTCGATTCATGTCCTGCCTGCAAGACAGAATGGGCTTTTGATTATACCGGTCAGATCTATTCATGCACTGCCACCGTTGGAAAAGCTGATGAATCGCTTGGCAGCTTTTATCCTGAAATAATAGTAAACAGGGAAAGAATTGCTGAGTGGGAATCACGGGATATTGTTTCTATTCCCGAATGTAAAACATGCAATCTTCAACTTGCCTGCGGAGGCGGATGCGGCTCTGTTGCAAAGAACCGGACCGGTTCGGTATGCTCCTCTGATTGCCGTCCTATTACAGAATTGCTGGAAATGGGATTCTCAGGTTACTTTGAAAATGGAGAAACACAGAATAATTTTAATGATAAAATTACAGATTTTCAGAATTGAATTATGAAAGAAATAAATGCAGAAGACTTTAATAGTGAAGTGTTAAACGGCGGCAAAGTCGTACTCGATTTTTATTCGACAGAATGTCCTCCATGCGAAGCCCTGGCTTCAAAATTTGATGATCTCTCAAAACTTTATGGCAATGACATAAATTTCATGAAAATATATCGTCAGAAGAACAGGGACCTCGCTGAGAGACTTGGAGTAAAATCATCGCCTACACTTTTGTTTTTCGAAAATGGCAACGAGATCGGAGAAAGATTATCCGGTGGTATAAAAAGGAGTGATATCATTCGTAATCTTGACCTTATGGTTCATCCAAAAAGGCTTAAAGACATCAGATCAATGATAAGAACTTCAGTTTCAGAATATGATGTGATTATATTAGGGGCTGGTCCTGGTGGTCTTACAGCTGGTTTATATCTATGTCAGTCAAAGATAAATACTGTTCTTATCGATATTGCATTGCCAGGAGGCCAGGTTTCAACGACACATGAAGTTTCAAATTATCCGGGATTCATTGAACCGCAGGCCGGATACATGCTTTCACATAATATGAGTGAACAGACAAAGTTATGCGGAACTGTATATAAGGTTGCTGTTGATGTAACGAAGGTTGATCTGGAGAAGAGGGAGATAATTATTGATGAGTATGAGACTATTAAAGCAAAAAAGATAGTAATTGCGACCGGGACAACTCCTAATACTACAGGAGCTGCAGGCGAGAAAGCACTAAAAGGGAAAGGTATTTCGTATTGTGCTACCTGCGATGCAAAATATTTTGATAATAAAGAAGTTGTAGTGATTGGAGGAGGTAATTCTGCTGTTGAAGAATCGGATTTCATCAGTCGTTTTGCCAGTAAAGTAACTATAGTTCATCAGTTTGATAAATTCACAGCAAACAAAAAAGCACAGGATAAAATATTTGCCAACCCAAAAATGAATATGATTTTTAATAGTGAGCCTCGTTCATTTTTAAAAGATGGCGACAAAATGATAACGGAAATAGAAAATCTTATAACACACCAACTCACAGAACTGATTAGTGATGGGGTTTTTATCTTTATTGGCATGAAACCTAACATCGAATTATTCAAAGACAGTCTGCAGCTCGATCAGTGGGGTTATATAAAGTCGGATGAAAATATGCTGACCAGTCTCAGTGATGTTTATGCAGTAGGGGATGTTACAAGCAAGAAATACAGGCAGATAACTACTGCGGTAGCTGATGGAACAATAGCGGCTATGGCAATTGCAAAAGAATTGAATTGAAATATTATTTTACAACTAAAAATCATTAAGAATGAAAAAAAACATGGGAACAATTGACAAGGTAGTCAGAATACTGATAGCTGCCATAGTTGTGTTGCTTTACTTCACGAATGTCATCTCAGGTACATTGGCAATTATTCTGCTGGCTTTATCGGCAGTTCTTTTTATTACCAGTCTGATTGGGTTTTGCCCAATGTATTATCTAACAGGCATGAATACAAATAAAAAGACACAGTAGTTTTTGGGAGTTACCTTTTGTGTTCCTTGGAGATGTCACTTATTAACTCTCTTATCTTAATTTCAACATCCGTAATACTACTGTCGGAGATGTCGAAGATATAGGCATCTCCGATATTCCATCTTCTGCTCATTTTCTCAACAAGTTTTTTTCTTACTACCCATAGTTGAGGAATAGAAAATTTGCCGATGAGCACTTCTATTGAATTACTCCAACCCAAACCTTTTAACTCAAGCGGACCTATTTCATCAATAACAATAAGATCTGTTTTTTGAATATTTTCTGAGGAGAGGATTTTGTTGCCAAATATTATCGCATCATTGTTGAAATAAAAGTTCCCAAGCTTAACTTTTGTTTCATACTTTTTATCGGAGCATAATTCCATCTCTTCAGATGAACGGATATCAACAAGGTTAAATCCGGTTCTTTTTCCTTCATAATTTATACCTTTAGATAAAAATCCTTCAATCTTGATTTTTTCATCAGAAAGATCCGATACAATTCTTTCAGTAAATGTGGTTTTGCCCTGTTGTATTTCACCAGTGATAATTACCACCCGGGCTCGTTTCTGATGTTCATTCTCAAATATTCTTAACAGATTCTCAGCCTGACTAAGAAGAGATTTTAATGCAGTTTCGGTATTGTTCCTGCCTTTTAGAGAGAGGTTAGAAAGAAAAAATGGTAAAGCGGAAAATGCAAGGCTGAGCGCCTGATAAAGGTTTGCAAAACCTTTATTATACAGTACGGATTTGATTACAGGATTTTTAAGTTCCACACTTATTGATGCAAACCCTATTACCAGAATAATTGCCCGTGCATTCATCTTTAAGCCAATTATTAATCCGGTAGTACTGAAGAACGCTCCATTTGAGAAACCATTCCATAGAAAAGCGGCAGCAATTGTTATAATAATGAAACTTATCCAAAAGGAAAACTTCTTTAATCGGCTTAATGATTTTTTATACTTCCAGATACAAAATCCAATATATATAACCGAAGAAAAAATGGCAGGCAGCAAATAATCATAATTCAATAATAAAAGGATCGCTATAATTGAAATCAGATTAACAGACAGGAAAAATACTGAATAGGGTTGGTTCATTTTTACTTCAGAGAACAGGTTCCTGGAATTGAGAGATATACTTTTTGATTTGACTGATGCATTATTCAGATACCTTCTTCCTGTGATATATCCTGCAACAGCTGCTGTCATTCCTGCAACTATGTAAATAATCACAATTAATATTATGAGGGATGAGGGTTTCAGCTTTTCAAGATCAATCTGTTTAGCTGAAAATAGATAAAGATCAGACAGGATTTTTATGAAGTCGAACCCATAAAGGATTAACAGACTCACGAGCTTGTGAATTATGGAGCTTAAAACAGCAAATGAACCACCTATCATGAAGCCCAGGAGGTTCTTTCCAAGAAGAAAAATAAACAGCTCGAGCAGAAGTGCCTCAGTGAATATACCAATCATTGGTCCCAGAATGAATGCACTTGGTGATATGGATTTCATAAGTGCGCAAATCAGACCTGCTTTCCAGATAATTCCATTTTCTTTCCAAAGCTGGAGAAATGCTATTAGCAGCCAGACACTAATGAATGACAGGACCATCCCCGACAGAGGTATCTTAAGATTGTGAAGAAAACTCCCCAGAATGATTTCTATCGAAGCCCAGATACTCCCAATTACTGAAGCCTTAAGCCAGATTTGACTAAGCGGTTTTGCCTGAACAATATACATTACATGAAGTAAACTACCGGCCTTAAAACTTTGAACACATTAATTTTTTCTGGCTTCGACTCCGAATTTAAATCCACCTTTTACTCTTTCAATAAGTTCAGGAAGGATGTCAGTATACTCTCCGACAATTCCAAAATCAGCATTATGGAATATATGTGCTTTGGGATTATGATCAATAGCAATGATTATTTCAGATTCCTTCATACCGGCGATATGCTGAATTGCTCCGGAAACGCCGACAGCTATGTAGACTTTCGGACGGATAGTCTTTCCTGTTTGACCAATCTGTCTTGCATACTCAACAATTCCATCATCAACAACAGGACGGCTACTCGCCCATTCCGCCTTAATGCCCTGGTTTCTTAATTCTTGCGTAAGTTCCTTAACCAGCTTTAGATTATCTACTGTCGTTCCTCTTCCTCCTGAAATCACAATATCTGCATCGAACAGATCTTGCATTCCTCCTTCACCTCTTTCAGTTTTTATGATCTCTACTACAAACTCTTTCACATCAAGAACAGGTTTGAAAGTTGAGATTTTACCTTTTCTCCCTTCAATACGTTTTGGAATTTCAAAAGTGCCTGCCCTGGCTGTAGAGATTTGCGGACAGACAAACCCCAGAATTGTGGCCAGCTTGCTTTCGCCATAAGTCGGGCGCTTCGATTCAAGTATTGGTGCGTAGATAACTTGTTCTTTTTTATCAATATATTCTCCTATTTCAAGACCTGTGCAATCTGCTGTTACGCCGCTGTCAGTTTTCATACCTATCCTAGGTGCCAGTTCACGACCGGAAGTTGTTGCAGCAAAAAGTGCAATCTCAGGCTTTCGTTCTTTTATCACCTGTGCAAATATTGATGCGAAGGGTAATACTACATACTCATCGAGCCGTTGATCTTCTACCAGGATGACTTCATCGGAACCATGTTCAATAAGGGTCTGAGCAAAAGATTTTACATTCCTCCCGATCACGAGTGTCATCACTTTAGTATCGGGTCCAAGCTGAGTTGCGAGCTTTCTGGCCGGGGTTAGTAGTTCGAGTGATGGTCTGGAGATGTTATCGTTTGTTATCTCGGCCCAGGTAAGTATCCCTCTGGCACCATCTCTGAAATCTTTTTCGGGGAAGTCAGGTCGTTCATTTCCTTTTTTTGATTCTTTTTCTTTTTTCTCCAGGACGTTTCCGCCACTTTTGAAATTTGCAATGAGGCTATCAACCAGTGAAACCTCGTCATGACCGACAGACATTTTTATCGGTGGACGTTCGCTACCTATATTTACCACTTTAACAACAATGGTGGGAGAGCCGTTTATCCCGATCTTCTCGGTGCCCAGGCCTATGTCATCAATACCAAATGTTGTAATTTTCAATGATCTTGCTTTTATAGCTCCGCTTAACGATGCTTTCCTGGGTGGAATGCCGGTAGCTGTGAGAGAAATCACGCATGGCATAGGCAGTTTTAACATCTGGTAGCCTCCTTCGATAATCCTCTTTGCAATAACATTACCATGTCCGTCGGGTTTGACGCTTTCGACGAATGTTGCCTGTGGTATTCCGATGTTTTCAGCTACCTGTGAGGGAACGTGCGCTGTGTCGCCGTCGCTTGTCTGTCGTCCGGCAAGTATTATGAAAGGATCTTTCGAATTTTTTGTGTATCCCAGATGTTTTAGCATGGTGGATAGAGCCAGACCTGTAGCATATGTGTCGCTTCCGCCAAGTTTTCGGTCGGATAGGAGATATGCTTCCTCATAGCCCATTGATACAGCTTTCCGTAGGGCATTCTCAAATGAACCGGGTCCCATGGAGCAAACTACCAGCTTTGCATCGGGGTATTGTTTCTTTAGTTGTAAACCGGCTTCAAGGCCAAACTGACAATCTATATTTATTATGGATTTTGCTTTTGTGCGATCCATTAACCCGTCTTCCCCCATTCTCATCTCACTAGGGAGCGGGACTTGTTTTATTAAACTTATAATTGTTAGAGCCATAATAATTTGTCGTCTTTTAATCTGTTACATATTTTGAAAATCAGGACCATTGCCGCCATTAGGTACAACCCATGTGATTCCATCTCCTGGTGATTTTATATCACATGTTTTGCAGTGCATGCAGTTCTCAGCATGGATCCTGATCTCCTTTTCTCCGGTTTTACTTGTGTGCAACTCATATACTTCCGATGAACAAAAGAATACTTCGGATGCAGCAAACTCCTCAATATTCACTGTCCTGAAGTTTTCAGGGTTATTGATATGCAGATGAACAACCTGTTGCTCATCATGATGAACACCTGAATGATATACATCAGTTGATTTATCAAAAGTCAGCACTTTATCGAATTCCAATTTACCTTTAAAACGTTCTTTAAATGGTTTCTTTTTGAGTTCACTTAGTTTGGAGGTAGTAAGATAATCGGGATGTGACTTCAACTTTCCAAAAAATCCTGCACCCCCTGTAATTAACTGGGTACTAAAATGTATTCCTCCAAGGATCAATCCTTTGGCAAAGGCCTGTCTGAAATTTCTAACAGGATATAACTCTCTTTTTATAAAGCTGTCATTAATAAGCTCTTCATATTTTTGAAGAAAATGTTTGGAAGTATCTTCTTTCATTAGAGCCTCTGCAGCTGTTTCGGCAGCAAGCATGCCCGATTTTATAGCGAGATGAATACCTTTCAGAGCCGGCATCGCAACCAACCCGGCGCTGTCACCAACAATAAGAGCGTTATCAACATATAATTTCGGAATTGAATAGTATCCACCTTCCGGAAGGGTTTTGGCCCCATATTCAAGAAATTTGCCACCCTTCAGAATTTTCGAAACGAATGGATGTGTTTTCCAGATCTGGAATGCATCATGAGTATCAAATGTAGGATCTTTGTAATCAAGACCCACCACAAGGCCAACTGCCACTCTGTTATCCTTCAAACCATAAATAAATCCTCCGCCAAATTCATCATTCTGAAGTGGATATCCCATTGTATGATATACTTGTCCGGGAGCAATATTCCCTTCCGGGATTGACCATAATTCCTTACACCCGAGAGAGTAAACCTGTTCATTTTTATCTTTTGCCAGATCATACTTTTTAATGAGCATTTTTGCCAGACTACCTCTGGTTCCTTCTGCAAAAATTGTGAGCTTTGCTTCTACAATTGTGCCTGGCTGAAAGTTGTCAAGCTTATTCCCAAGGTGATCAATACCAGTATCTTTTGTCTTCGCGCCAATAACTTTTCCATCTTTGTATACTATCTCATCTACAGCAAACCCGGTATAGATTTCAACTCCTTTTTCTTCAGCTTTGGCTGCAAGAAATCTGCATATCTCGCCCAGCGAAGCCGTATAATTTCCCTCGTTGTTCATATAAGGTACATGAATCGGGAGGGTGAGGGATCCATTTTCTGTAAGAAATAACGTCTTATCACTTGTTACCTTAGCGCTGAAAGGAATTTCGGATACATCAGTCTCAGGCAGTAATTCTTTAAACACTGATGGTTTTATTACCGCACCTGACAATATATGACTCCCGATTGATCTCCCTTTTTCTACAAGTAATATTCTTTTGTTCTGTCCTTTTTGTTTGTTGATATCCGCAAGATGAATTGCAGTCGCCAATCCTGAAGGACCACCGCCAATAATCAATACATCCGTTGATACAGTATCTGCATTACTCATTCTGTAACCTCCATGTTTAATGTTTTTATTTCAAAAAGTTGCTGAAAGCAGCAAATTAAAAGAGTATAAGATACAAAAGTATTATTTTATAAACACTTTTATGCATTTCATTCTATTAAATTTAAATTGTTTATAAAGATTGGTGGATTTTTAAGAATTTAAGCGGTTTTACTCATTACAGATCGAACCATTCCGTATATTTTTCATTTGATTTTTCTGATCTTTTGCAATGAGAGAATTCATTTGTATGGTTATTATAGCAATAGTCTTTTCTCCATTCTTCAACCTTTTCCGCTGTTTCTTTTATTGCGTTTGTGATGAATAACAATTCATCATTGGTCATTGTAGGGTGAAGGGATAATCTTATCCAGCCTGGTTTCATTGAGAGATCACCTGCTTCAATCCTATCTGTAATTTCTTTTGACATTTTAAAATCTACGTCCAGGAGAAAATGGCCATAAGTTCCAGCGCAGGAACAACCACCTCTTACCTGTATTCCGAAATGATCGTTTAGAAGACTTGTAAAAAGATTGTGATGGACATTATCAATATAAAATGAGAAGACACCTAGTCTTTCAGTGATGCCAGGCGCCAGGATATGGAGATTGGTTATTATGGATAATTCTCTGAATGTTAATTTAATAAGTTCAGCTTCTCTCTGATGCATTTTGTCGGTGCCCATATTTTCCTTTAACCTGATTGCCAGAGCTGCTTTTATCCCTTGCAGGAATCCAGGGGTTCCACCGTCTTCTTTAATTTCAATATCAGAAATATAGCTATAGCCCCCCCAGCGGTTTGTCCATTTGACAGTTCCTCCTCCGGGATTGTCAGGAATATCGTTTTTATAAAGTTCTTTACTTAGAATCAGGACTCCGGCGCTTCCGGGTCCGCCAAGAAATTTGTGAGGTGAAAAGAAGATTGCATCGAGTTGTTTGATTTTTTCAGCAGGATGCATATCAATATCAACGTAAGGTGCTGAGGCAGCAAAATCCACAAAACAATATCCATTATTCTCATGCATTATGCTGGCCAGTTCATAGTATGGAGGAATATAACCTGTAACGTTTGAGCATGCAGAAAAGGAACCAATCAAAAGCGGACGGTCTTTATATTTTACAATTTCTCTGCGAAGATTATCTGCGCTCACAGTAAGATCTGACGCGGGTTCCAGAACTACGACCTCAGCCAGAGTCTCGAACCACGAAGTGTGATTGGAATGATGTTCTGTATGGGTCAGGAAAACAACAGGACGTTTGTTATTGGGGATTTCCTTGCACGATTTATAATTTCCGTGCGCATTAGCGCAAAATTTAATAGCCTGTTCAGGAACTTTTAGTCCAAGGATCCGCTGAAGCTTTGAGATTGCCGATGTCATTCCTGTCCCTGTGAATATCAGAATGTCATTTTCATTTGCATTCACATGCCGTTTCACAATTTTCTGTGCGTGATGATAGGCATCGGTCATTGCCTTTCCTGTACTGGTTGATTCAGAATGGGTATTGCCAACCAGTGGTCCGATATCATCGGTTATACGTTTTTCAATAGGCGAATAGAGCCTCCCACTCGCTATCCAGTCAGCATAAACCAATTTTTTATTACCATACGGTGTTTCTATTTCCGTATTATCACCGATTATATTCTTCCGGTAGGAATTAAAATAATTTTCAAGTTCAGACATACCTTATTTTGGTTGGCCAAAGGTAATAATTGTATTTCAATCATAATTTATACTTATTCTAAATTACTGCCATTTGCCAGACTGTTAATTTGTTAACAGCATACATCTTATTTGTATAATTATTGAAACATACAATTATCTAAATACATGAATAGAAGGTTTTCTTTTTTTATATAGATTTGTATACTATTAACCTACTTGAATGACCAGCAGAAGAGAATTTATTAAGCTTTCAGTATTGGGAGCAGGTGCTTTGGCGATTGTGAAAGGAACATCTGGCGCCAAATTATTTTCCTCCCCCGATGAAGCAAAAAAACTAAAGATAGATCTGAAAAGGACTCCAACCTACTGTGAAGTATGTTTCTGGAAGTGTGCGGGATGGGTATATAAAACTTCCGAAGGCAAAATCTGGAAAATAATCGGAAATGATGAAGACCAGCACAGCAATGGTCGTTTTTGTCCTCGTGGAACAGGTGGAGTGGGTATGTACTATGATGAAGACAGATTGAAAACCCCGCTCATCAGAGTCGATGAACGTGGCAAACAGGTATTTCGTGAAGCATCATGGGATGAAGCTCTTGAATACATTGCTGAGAAAATGAAAGACATTTCTTCAAAATACGGTTCTGAAAGCATGGCTCTGTTTACACATGGTTCGGGCAGTGCATATTTTACCACTTTGCTTAAGGCATACGGTTCTGCCAACATTGCAGAACCTTCTTATGCTCAATGTCGCGGACCAAGAGATGAAGCCTTTCTGGCAACCTTCGGAGAGGAAGTCTACTCACCTGAAATAACGGATATACGCGATACACGATGTCTGGTTCTCATTGGTTCACATATCGGTGAGAACATGCATAATAGTCAGATACAGGAGATGTCTGATGCAATTGATAAAGGCGTTACAATTATTACTGTTGACCCAAGATATTCAACTGCTGCCGGGAAATCAAAATACTGGCTTCCGATTAAACCTTCTACCGACATTGCGCTTTTACTGGCCTGGATTCATGAAATAATTTACAATGATCTGTACGACAAAAAATATGTCGAAAAATACTGTGCCGGCTTCGATAAATTAAAGGAACATGTAAAGGATTTTACGCCGGAATGGGCATATGGAATAACTACCATAACTTCCGATTATATAAGAAGAACAGCAAAAGAAATGGCAGATGCTTCTCCTTCGGTAATAATCCATCCTGGTCGTCATGTAACATGGTATGGTGATGACACACAAAGGCTCCGTGCAATAGCTATTTTAAATGCACTGCTCGGCTCATGGGGACGAAGAGGCGGTTTCTACAGACCCGCAAAATTTGAAGTGCCTTCTGCAGTAATTCCAGCCTTTCCTGAACCCAAAAAGACTTGGACCGATGCATTTCCGGGAAAATATCCGATTGCAAGCTCGCCTGTCTCCAATGCTCTCATCGATGCTTCGATTCCTGAAAACAAACCAGGTCTTCAGATAAAAGGGTGGATTGTTAACGGAACAAATCTGATCTCCTCAATTCCTGATCAGGCCAATACTCTAAAAGCAATACAAAATCTCGAATTGCTGGTTACTGTTGATACTATGCCAATGGAAATCACGGGATGGGCCGATGTCATTTTGCCTGAATGCACATATCTCGAGAGATATGATATGCTCAGAATTGCCCCGCACCGTAAACCCGCTATCGCACTCAGAATGCCGGCATCTGAGCCTTTGAACAATACAAGATCGGGATATAATATTGCCAGAGGCCTGGCTCAGAAACTTGGTCTGGAATCATACTTCCCATTCGAAAGACAGGAAGAATTGCTTGACTGGCAGTTGAAACAAATCGGGACCACCCTGGAAGAGATGGCGCATATTGGGGTAAAGACTAATGAAAGAGATGCTGACGATTTGTATTTTGCAGACAATGAAGATGTTGAATTTTCAACCGATTCGGGCAAAATAGAATTATATTCAAAATATTTTGAGGACGCAGGTTTTGATGCACTACCTTCTTATGTTGCACATGAGGAACCACCCAATGGATTCTACCGGTTAATATATGGTCGTGCGCCAATGCATACATTTGGCAGGACTTCCAATAATCCTAATCTGACCGATCTTATGTCCGAAAACTCGGTATGGGTCAATCCGAAAGTTTCAAAAGCCTGGGGCATAACCACAGATCAGTATATCTGGTTAAAAAACCAGGATGGAATAATCTCCGATTTTAAGATCAAGGTAAGAGTGACTGAGCGTATCAGATGGGATTCGGTATATATGGTTCATGGTTTCGGACATGCCCAGAAGCAACTCAATAAATGTTTCGGTAAAGGTGCAAGTGATACGCAATTAATAACAAAAGTTTTGGTTGATCCGATAATGGGCGGTACAGGAATGAGATCAAATTTTGTAACATTTGTGACTGAAATGTCGGAAAAGGAGGTTGCATCATGAGATATGCCATGGCAGTAGATACTAAAAAGTGCGTAGGGTGCAGCGATTGTGTTGTAGCATGTCAGACTGAAAACAATGTGCCACATGGTTTTTGCCGTGATTGGGTTGTTGAATCTCTTAGCGGGACTTATCCCCAACTTGAGATGGAGATCAGATCTGAGAGATGTAATCATTGTGTTAATGCACCATGTGTCCGTTGTTGTCCTACCGGTGCCAGCCATTATGCCGATGGAGGAATCGTTCTTGTGGAGCATAACAAATGTATAGGTTGTGGTGCATGCATGGCATCATGCCCATATGATGCCCGTTACCCGCATCCTTCAGGCTATGTGGACAAATGCACATTTTGTCTTCACCGGATTAAGAATGGTCTTGCCCCTGCATGTGCTGCGGTGTGCCCTACGAAATGTATCTATTTTGGTGATCTAGATGATCCTAATAGCGATGTATCAGTTGTTTTGAAAAAGCGTAAATCAAAAACGCTTATTCCGGAGGCGGGTACCAGACCACAACTTTATTTTTTGATTTAAAAAGACAATAATATTTAAATGGAAGAAGAAATTATTGTAAGTGGGAGGATGAATGATCTTATTGATCCTCAGCTTAATATCTGGCACTGGCAGATTCCATTGTATCTGTTTCTGGGTGGGATGGCTGCCGGCATATTGTGTATTGCGGCGCTTTATTTTATAAGGGGAAGAGAGAAGGATTACAAGACAGCGGTAAGAATAACACCATTTCTTGCTCCTTTTCTTCTTGTAATTGGCTTGTTAACACTTTTTATAGATCTTAGACATAAGCTCTTTTTCTGGCAGCTTTATACTCATATCAGATTACAATCACCAATGTCGTGGGGAGCCTGGACACTGATGGTAATTACCCCTGTGTCATTTATATGGAGTGCGCTCCATATAAGGGATATATTCCCAAAATGGGACTGGAAATATAAATGGATATTCGAGGTGGAAGCTTTCTTTAACAAATATAAGAAAGCTCTCGCCTGGATCATGCTTATTTATGGAATAATCCTTGGGATATATACCGGAATCTTATTGTCAGCATTTAATGCACGTCCCCTCTGGAATACATCGATACTTGGTCCGTTATTTCTTTCATCGGGACTCTCAGCCGGAGCAGCGGCTACTTTAATTTTATCAAAGGATAAAAAGGAAAGGAAGCAATTTGCACGTATTGACCTGGTGCTTATAGGCATAGAGCTGTTTTTTATTATACACATGTTCATGGGATTTCTTGCAAGCACCCAGGTTCAGATCGAGGCTGCAAACCTCTTTCTTGGTGGACCATACACTGTCTCATTCTGGATATTTGTAGTAATTCTTGGAATGCTGCTTCCTGCAATTCTGGAATTTATGGAACTTGGGAAGTTTCATATTCCAACAGTAGTGCCGGCACTACTGGTAATTTTCGGAAGTTTAATGCTTCGGTTTATTATTGTGTATGCCGGGCAGGTGAGTCGATGGTTATATTAACATAAAACATAAACCCCGCCCTTTAGGGTGGGGATAATAAGGGGATAAGACAAACGCTAAACGATAATAATGGGAAATATGAAAACAAAATACCTCAATCCTTATGTAGGAGGGGTATTACTTGGCTTGGTGCTTTTGGCTGCGAATTTTGTTTCAGGCAGAGGTTTGGGTGCAAGCGGTGCAATAAAGAGTGCTATTGTAGGTTCTGTAACTACAATTGCACCGGTAGCATCAGAAAAATCGGCATTCATAAAAGGATTCCGGGAAGAACATCCGGGTAACCCAATGAAGACATGGCTCGTCTTCGAAATGACAGGTGTTCTTGTGGGAGGATTTCTCTCAGGTGCATTTGCCGGACGTTTGAAGCTCAAAGTTGAGCATTCGCCGAAAATCACATCTAAAAAAAGACTGCTTCTTGCACTTGCAGGCGGAACACTTTTTGGATTTGGTTCACAACTGGGCAGGGGATGCACAAGCGGGTCGGCTCTAAGCGGAATGGCCGTACTATCTCTTGGAGGTTTTATAACCATGATGGCTATTTTCGGAACTGCCTACGCCATGGCATACTTCTTCAGGAAAAACTGGATCTGATAGGAAGAACAGATCACAAAACGAACTAAAAACATATATTACTAACACCGCCCTTCAGGGCGGGATAAACAAATAAATAAACTACTAACTTTAACCCTGCCCTTCAGGGTGGGGATAACACGAAACGAATATGGGACCACTATCAGTTAACGAATTAATATCAGAAAATACAAATCTCTTTCTGGCATTCATTATAGGAATAGCTTTTGGATTTGTACTTGAACAGAGCGGGTTTTCTTCAAGCCGGAAACTTGCCGGAGTCTTCTATGGCTATGACACTGTAGTTCTTAAAGTATTTTTTACTGCTGCAATAACAGCAATGCTTGGATTACTTTTCTTCAGTCTGTTCGGATGGGTCGACCTGAATCTTGTGTATGTCAACCCGACATATCTGACTTCAGCAATTATAGGAGGAATAATAATGGGTGCTGGGTTTATTATGGGAGGATATTGTCCCGGGACAAGCTTTTGCGGCGCATCTATAGGAAAAATTGACGCGCTTGTCTTTATAGGAGGTTTATTCATTGGGGTTCTGATTTTTGGTTTTGGTTATAATCTGTGGGAAGGAATGTATATGGCAAAATTTCTTGGTTCTCCAAAAATCAGTCAGACTCTTGGATTAACCGATGGAGTATTCGCATTCCTTCTAATTATTGTTGCACTTGCTATGTTTAGAGG
>JBBRSO010000022.1:0-36506 GCA_038245405.1 Bacteroidales bacterium | reverse complement strand
GTGGTAATGGAATTCTATATAATTCGCTATATTTGCACGATTTTAAATATATAAACTATTATGGCAACAGAGGTAAATGATGTGAACTTCGAAGAGTTAGTTATAAAATCTGACAAACCAGTTATGGTGGATTTCTGGGCAGAATGGTGCGGTCCTTGCAGAATGGTTGCTCCAATCATGGATGAGATTGCTCATGAATTTGAAGGGAAAGCCCTTATAGTGAAATGTGATGTCGACAGCAGTCCGGAAGTGGCAGCTAAGTACAGCATCAGGAATATCCCTACGGTTCTTTTCTTTAAGGATGGAAAAATAGCTGATAAACAGGTAGGTGCAGTTCCTAAAAATAACTTCGTAGCCAAACTGAATGCCCTTATATAAGATATAGTTCCCAAATTTCAGGCCGTTCAGAAAACTGCAACGGCTTTTTTAATTTATTCTCTATGACAATTTGCGTTTTTGCCTCATCCAGCAGCCGTATTGATAATGAATATGCTATTGCAGCTGCCCGTCTTGGAGAATTGCTTGCACAGGCTCATATGGATGTAGTCTATGGAGGCGGCGGCATTGGTCTGATGGGCAAGCTGGCTGATGCAGTTATGTCTAATGGCGGAAAAATCACAGGTGTAATACCTTCATTTATGAAAGATGAAGGCTGGGACCATGCTTCAGTTACCGAAATGATTTTTACTGAGGATATGGGGGAAAGGAAAAAAAAGATGTTCTTTATGGCTGATGCTATTGTAGCATTGCCGGGAGGCGTTGGAACACTCGAGGAACTCACTGAAGCAATGACACTCAAACAGCTTGGCATTTATAAAGGACCAATTATTATCCTGAACACTCTCAATTTCTACGATTCCTTAATCGCCTTTCTTGAGCATATGATATCAGGTAATTTCCTCAGATTTGAACACAAAGGCATGTGGGAGATTACTTCCACAGTGGAAGAGGTTATGGTTCTGTTAACAAAAAGAGTGGATTGGCACCCCGATCCGAGAAAGCTGGCAAGAATCTAGCTTCCCGGGATTTTTGTACCTATAAATAATATGTCGTCCACCTGATCAAGCTCTCCTTTCCAGGCAAGTATTTCTTTTTCAAGTCTGCTCTTCTGTTCAGACATTGGAAGATTCCAAATGGAAGCCAGCAGCTTTTTAACATTAGCCGATTTATATTTCTTCACTTCTGAGGACCCGAACTGATCTGCATAACCATCTGTGCACATATATAGAAGATCTCCAGGTTGTATATCCACGATATGATTCGTGAAGTTTTTCTTTTCATCTGTTGTCGTCATTCCAATTGGATTCCTGTCGCCCCTGTAAACAATAACTTCTCCTTTTCTGACAAGATAAAGAGGGTTAAAAGCTCCGGCAAATTCAAGAGTGAAATTCTTCTTATTGAAAGCGATCAGGGCAAGGTCCATTCCGTCGGTAATGGCTTTCTCATGACGCTGTAATAAAGCCTTCATCACTTCAATGTTAAGCTGGTCGATGATTGCCGATGGCCGTGTTAATCCATATTCCCTTACCACCTTGTTCAATGAATTGTGGCCGATAATTGACATGAATGCCCCGGGAACACCATGACCGGTGCAGTCGACAACTGCTATAAACTGCCAATCACCATTGTCATACATCCAGTAGAAATCTCCGCTTACAATATCTTTTGGCATAAACAGTACAAATGTCTCCTGAAATGTATCCTCTTTTGGAAGCATGGCGCGCTGGATCCGTTCGGCATAACGGATACTGGCTGTAATATCCCTGTTTTTCTCTTCGATCTCCATACTTTTCTGCACCACCTCTGCGGTACGTTCCTCTACTTTTTCTTCAAGAATAACTTTCTCCTTTATCAGATTTTGTTCCCTGAGCTTTATGTATGTGACAACAATCATTACAATTATGACTATTGCAATCATAATAAACCACCAGGTTTGATAGAAGGGCGGCTTTATGGTAAACTGAAATGTTACAGGTTTGCTGTTCCATACTCCCTGACTGTTACTGGCTATTACATTAAATGTGTATTTCCCCGGAGGCAACGCAGGATAGTTTGCTCTTTTCTGATCTGTTATTGACTGCCAGTCAACATCAGCACCTTCAAGTTTTACTTTGTAACGTACAACATCGGGGTTTGTGAGGCAAATGCTGTAATATTCAAACAGAACCGATCTCTCCGAAGCTGAAAGACTCATGCCGGGACGCATTTCGCGAGGTTCATTATTCACAAACATTTTAGACAGGTGGGTAAGCGGTTCCCTGTCAGATTTTTCAATTTCAGCAGGCCGAAAGTGAGTAGCACCATTTGCAGTTCCAAACCATATATCACCGGACGCTGACTTATAAACTGAATTAGGCTTACTTTCAATACCGGGAAACCCGTTTCGCTCTGTATATGAAAAGACTCTGTTGCTCTGCGGAAAATACCTGTTCAACCCTATGTTGGTCCCAATATAAATACTGCCATCGTCTCCTGCTGCTAAAAGATTTACATTATTGGAAAGCAATCCGTTTTCCCTCGATAGCGCTGATAATACCGAGTCATTTCTGAAAGCAATCAAGCCCTGGCCTGTTCCTATCCACAAGACCCCTTTACTATCCATTACCATAGTCTTTGGAATAATGCCGGGCAGCACTGTTACCGATTTAAAATCCTTCTTTTCCGCATCATATTTTATCAACCCTGGTTTTTGTCCTTTCGGTTCAGCGCCTATCCACACATCGCCTGACGGATCGCAATACAGCGCAGTGATAGTTGAAACCGTGAGGCTATCCATGATTGTGTATCTCTGAAAATTTTGCGAATTAATTGTTCCAACAGCCAATCCGTCCAGAGTACCAATCCAGAGGTTATTCTGTTTATCTATTTCAAGAGCTTTTACCTGGCCACCGGAATAAAGAATAGAATTAATATATGGCTGGGCTTCAAATTTTGAAGTTTCCATGTTGTACATTATCACACCCCCTTCATTTGTCCCTATCCAGAGATTCCCTTTTTTGTCCTGCCTGAAAAACCTTACATCTTCGTAATATAAATTATTCCCATGGTTAAAGAACTCTGCTTTTTTATCCGAGTGAGGATAAAATCGCGAGATCCCCTTATTTGTTCCGAACCACATGGCTCCGTTATGGTCTTTATAAATCGTGTTTACGTTCGGATCGGGAAGTATTTCTTTTTCGCTTATTGTCTCAAATTCATCGCCCTTGAAAATTGTGAGTCCGTTATCCTGGTCTGCAATGAGTATATTGCCCTCAACATCTTCTATTATATCATAAATTTTTGAAGCTTTCAGGCCATTCTCATTATTGAACTTACTTATTTTGTTACCCTCAAAAACGGCTACTCCTCCTCCGAAAGTTCCTGCCCAGATGCGGCCTTTCCTGTCTTCGGTCAAACAGGATACCCAGTTACTGGATATGCCTGCCTTGGGAAGGTCAATCATCTCCATCCTGCTTTCCGACATGTTGTATTTATAGATCCCTCCGTTATATGTTCCGAACCACATATTTCCATTTCTGTCTTCAAGGAGACAGGTGGTGTTAAAATATGTAGTCATATGAGGCATACGGTAATTCTCGAACTTGCCTTCTGTCTCATTAAATTTTCTCATGCCCGCGTCGGCTATGCAGATTAATGTTTTATCCCGGTTAGAATTTGATCCGTAAACCTGGTCGCTCAAGCCTTCTTTGCCTCTGAACTGCCTTGCACTGAGATGTTTAATATCTTCTATTGGAAAATCTACCCGGAATGCGCCATCGGTGGTAGATGTAAACCAGATTTTATCTCTAATCTGTATAATACCGGTTATATCACCTGTTATTTTCAGTGAATCAAACCTTATTTGTTCGAATGTCTGACCGTTAAAACGTGATATCCCTCCGCCATTGATATGGCCGAACCACAAAAAACCCAGTGAGTCTTCCATAATCGATTTTACACCACCTGATGACAGGCTGTCGAGTGATGTAAAATTTTCAAATTTTCTACCGTCAAAACGCGAGAGGCCGTTCGCAGTACCGAGCCAGAGATAGTCTTTTGAATCCTGAAGCAGAGTATAAACTTTCTGCTCGCTTAGCCCTTGCTTTATACTGTAATTATCAAAAAAATAGCTTTGTGCCCCGGCAGGAAGCATTACTGACATATAAAGTAAAAGCCAGACAAAAAATTTTGCCTGGCACTTTATAGTATTAAAGGCTGGCATACTCCTATTTTGTTATGAAGAAGAATGTCCCCATCATATTCATATCTTCGAGGCCTTGGATCCTTCCGAATTTTGGCTTTTGTCCCTTACCTGTTGTAACAGCAGCAGTAACTGATTTTACAATGGCTTCAACAGGTATACAGGCATTTTTATTATTCATGAGTGTATTCGCGAAAGTTGCTGCAAACTTTGAATTGTCTGCAGCCAGCTCATAGCCCGCAGAAGAAAATACCTGTGCCGATTTAGACCCTGTTGCCACAGTGTTGTCGCAGGTGGGTGATTCATTTGCAGAGCGTGATGCAGAATAGAATCCGGGACCTGACTCACAGGCGTCAGATACAACAAGAGTATGAACCACCACGTCGGAATAACCCTGTAGCCCTGCTTTTAAGGCATTAATATTAAAATAAGTGAACTCATCGTCGCGTTTTGCATCAACCGGAATCCAGTAGCCAATATCATTAATATATTTCCCATGACCTGCATAGTAGACCATTAAGGATTTGACCTGATTTTTCTTAACCAGATCGCGGAGCTCTATATTAAAGAATCTCTCCATCTCCGCTTTAGTCATATCTTTCTTATGAATGAAATTATGAATCTGATAATTTGCCAGAGCTCTCTGCATTGTGCTTATATCCTTGATAGGACCGTCGAGACTTGCAAATGTCTCATAACTTGAATTCTCAATAAACACAACCCAGGTGCGTCCCATCGGGTTGCCTGCTGCAATACCTGCACCTTCACGGTTAATTATGAATTCGGATTCCTGTTTATTACCATAGATATCCTCAGCAACTACTTTGAATTTATTCAGGTTGGATATATCAAGAGTTGCTGTAAAAGAGGGATTTAATTCATTCGGATTATAACTTGCAGTAAAATTCCCAACAGTAATAGATTTGATCGGACTCTCATCAGATATTTTGCCCTGTATTGCAATATTTGGAGTAGGCGAATCAAGAAACACCTGTCCTTCATCTGAGGTGTAGGGTGCAACGATCATTACTTTAGGTGAATTAATCTCTGTACGTTTAAGAGCATAATTAACTATCTTTTCGTTATCATAATCATCCTTCGCCACGAAGCTTAATCTGTCAATCCCGCTTACATTAATATTAGCCAGAAAATCAGAAACACCGTTTTTTTCAACGAGCATCACATTTTCATTGTTTATTGTGAAGGATTTTATTTTGCTCTTATCCTTAAGAGAACCTGAAATAAGAAGTGTGGTTTTATCACCCTTTATTTCGACTGTATCTTTAACAGGCAGGGGACTCACAACAGCCAGTTCAGGAGCATCAGCCTCTTTGTTTATTTCATAAAGTCTTTTTTGTGAAAGGTCAAGCATCTCACGTGCTTTCGCATCATATTTCGAAAGAAAAGTAATCTTATTATAATCATCTCGCGCTTTATCATAATCCATAATTTCCTCATACGACTTTGCACGTGCATAATAGACTGCAGGATCTTCATTTTTAAGGGCAGTATTAAGATTTATCGTTTTTGAAAAATCATTTATTGCATTAACATGCTGATTAAATTCCTGATAACATACTCCACGTTCAAAATAAAATTTTGAATTATCGGGTTCCAGGAGAATAGTTTTGGAGACATCATTTATTGCATTGGGATAGTCAAGGATCTTCTTAAAAACTTTACTTCTTTCAAGGTAAGCTGCTGTATTCCTGTCGTTATTTTTTATTACCTCATTACACTGTATCATTGCTTCCTTCGGGTTGACCGATATCAACAGGTCAGCCAGCTCGATCCTGGGTTCAGCCAGTTTTTTATCCTTTGAGATGGATTTTTCCAACTCTCTTTTCCCAAGAATATCATTATTCAGCTTCCTGTAGATAATACCTCGCCAGAAATAATCCATCGGTGTGTCTTTAATAATGAGGGCGGTGTCGGAAACCAGCAATGCCTGATCGTACCGTCCGAGATTTGTGAGTGCGATAACTTTTTCAGGATATGCCCTGGAATTCCTTTTGTCAATATTTGTTACATGATTAAGTATCCGGAGAGACTCATCGTAGCAGCCTGTTTTATTGCAAACTGCTCCAAGACTTACCATTGCATCAATATCCTTTGGAGAAAAGATGAGTGTCTTTTCAAAATCTGCTTTTGCTTCAGTTAATTTTAGCAATTTTACATATGCTTCCCCCCTTGCGTAATAATACCCGGGATTTGAAGGTTCGAGGTTAATAGCGCTTGTAAACTGAATGACAGCATCATCAAATTTCAGATTTTCTACAAATTCAGTCCCTGCTTTGTAATACTTCTTAGCACTTTGTCCAAAAGCGCAAACTCCAACCAGGATCATGATTGCCATGAAAATTACTCGCTTCTTCATATCGATTTGTACTAAATTTAAAATTTCTCTACAACAACCAAATTTAGGAATATTTCGCAGAAATATCAATTCAGGTGATCCTATCTTACACTCGCTAAATAGATTTCAAGGGTGCTCTTACTGAAAGATGCCTTTGAAAACAAATGCCCGTCTATATGTGGAGCCTTCACTCCATCGTTAAAATAAATGTCCGGTCCGGTAAAAACCCTGGCTTCATCCCATAACCCTGTTTTGATGAAATGATTCAATACAGCCGCTCCGCCTTCAATAAATAATGATTGAATTCCTTTTGAATACAGATATTCAGCTATCTGAACTGATGAAGGAACATCTCTTTCAAGGATTACAATTTCAGCATCGCGAATAACAGTATCGCGATTATGTGTGAATATAATTACTTTACCATCTGTATTGATTTTACCCGAACTGCTGAGAATTAATTTCAGGGGATTGGCGCCGGTCCATTCACGCACATCAAGCTTTGGCGCATCAGACCGCACAGTCCCTGCCCCTACAAGTATTGACTGCTCTGCAGCCCTCCACTTATGGACAAGGATTCTTTCCGGCTTTCCTGTTATCCAGTTAGGACGGGGTTCATTGTCAGGCTCTCTTTTCATATCGAGAAAACCATCCGCACTTTGGGCCCATTTAAGGGTTATATATGGTCTGCTCTTTTCATGATAAGAAAAAAATCGCCTGTTAAGTCTTCTGCATTCTGATTCGAGGAACCCGGTACTAACCTCACAACCTGCCTCCTTAAGTTTTTTTATGCCTCCTCCTGACACTCTGCTGTTGGAATCAATAGTTCCGATTACAACACGCGGGATCTTGTTTTCAATAATGAAATCTGCACAGGGTGGTGTTTTTCCAAAATGTGAACAGGGCTCAAGATTGACATACAAAGTCGAATCTTTGAGTTTTTGTTTTTCAGTTACTGATCTTATGGCAATCACTTCAGCATGAGCCTCCCCTGATTTCAGATGGAATCCTTCTCCGATAATGTTTCCATTGTGAACAATAACAGAACCAACCAAAGGATTCGGATAAGTCAATCCCTCGGCTCCTGATGCAAGTTCAAGGCATCTTCGCATGAATTTATTATCGTCAGTTTCTGTCATTTACAGTGAAAGTACTAATTTTGACTTATGGCTGTTAAGATACAAACAATAAAAGATATCAGATTTCATATAAAAAAGGAACTGGCTGAAGTCTATAATGATCATGAGATTAAAGTTATTTCTGATATCCTTATCAGGACTGTCACTGGCATAAAAAAGTTGCACCAGCTTTATGATAACCGTCAGGAAATTACAGATAATGAGAAGGAAACGATTACCATGTTTGTAAACGAACTTAAAACTGGTAAACCAATTCAATATGTTACTGGTGAGACAACTTTTTATAATTGCCTCATAAAGCTTAACACATCGACTCTTATTCCGCGTCCGGAAACTGAAGAGCTTGTGGACCTTATACTGAAAGAAAACAGAGGATTTTCAGAGAACATTATTGATTTTGGATCGGGTTCCGGATGTATTTCAATAGCTCTTGCTTCAAACCTTCCTTTATCAATGGTATCAGGAATAGAAATTTCAGAGGAGGCAATAGAAATCGCCAAAAGCAATGCTGAGCTTAATAAGGTGAAAGTTACATTTTCAAAAAATGACATATTAAATTTCGATTTTACAAACGTCGAAAATACAGGAATCATTGTGAGTAATCCTCCTTATGTCAGAGACTCTGAAAAAAAGCAGATGGCTGAAAATGTACTGGCTTTTGAACCTCCGCTGGCTCTGTTTGTTTCTGATTCAGAACCTCTTATTTATTATGTTTCCATTCTTAAAATTGCTGATCAGATACTCTTACCGGGAGGGAAATTGTACTTTGAGATCAACGAGGCAATGGGACAACCACTACGTCAGGTGGTTGCATCATTCGATTATACTGGAATTGAAGTTGTTCGTGATTTAAATGATAAAGAAAGAATATTAAAAGCCATTAAAAATGTCTGAGAACGAACTATTCAAAGTTTCCCTTAACAAGTCGATGGCTCAGTGTTCACAAAAGGAGCTTTGCAGTGAGGATATCCGCAAGAAGTTGTCATTATGGGGAGTGGAAACTAAAGATATAGAAAAGATCATCGTAATTCTGATCAGCGAAAAATTCATAGATGAAACCAGGTACGCTAACGCTTTTGTAAGGGATAAATTCAAATATAATAAATGGGGGAAGGTTAAAATAGCAATGCATCTCAGACATAAAAAGCTTCCTCCTGATATTATAGGTGAGGCCCTTGATTTAATCGATCATGATCAATATATAAGATTCATCAGAGGCGTGTTGGAGAGTCACAGACGCAGCATAAAAGCCAAAAACCACTTAGATCTTAAGGCGAAACTTCTCCGGTACGGATTGTCAAAGGGTTTCGAAAGTGGTGTGTTGTATGATATTCTGGGGGATATGAATGAGTAAAGAAGTACCCCCTGCCCCCTAAAGGTGTTCGAGATCTGTAGTAATCCTACCCCCCCTTTAATATCCAAATTATAAACGGCCAGAAAGCCAGCAGGAATATTAACCCGGAGCCAATACAATCGACAACTATCAATTGCCTTCGGGTATCTGTATATTTTATATAAAAAATTGAAAAAGCAACTCTCAGGATGAGTTCAGCCGCGAAAAATAGGAAAATCCTGAATGCAAAGTAATTCCAGGTGTATGCCTCTGCAAATCTGCCTCTTACAATTAAAGAAAAGCTGTGTGACAAACCGCATGAAACACATGGCTGACCTGTTAATTGTTCGTGGATACAGGTTACAGGGTAATTATCCTTTTCAGGTGAAAATATGCCGGAGTAGGCGAAAATCAGCAGTATTACTCCGGCAAAAATTATATTTATAGTAAGGTAAGGTTCATTACGGAGCCTTACATTATTTTTTCTTTGGAACAATGTCATGTTTCAGAGTGGTATCAGGTTGCACAGTTCCTCCCTCTAGTTCTTCAAGTTGTTTTTCCTGTTCAGACTTGTTTGCATTGGAATTAATTTCAACCTTATTACCATTGCTTTCCACTTTTATCGAAACATTTGCATCGTCAATTTCTTTCGTTACATTGTCCTGCACATCATTAATAATATTCTGAATGTTGTGGGGCCACCCATCCGCTTTCTGTGCAATTTTCCCAACGACGAAGATCTGGGAGAATGAGATCAACGAAGCAATAATCGCAATTATCAGTCCTGCAACCATCACACCCCTCGGTGAATTGTTCCTCGATGCCTGCGAAAGACCCACAGATGAAAGTATAATTGCAATTATTCCTGGTATAATTGCAATAAGACCTACGCAGGGGATAACTGCCAGTACAAATGTTATTACAGCTGTAATAAGTGCAGCAATTCCCAGATTCTGTCCCGAAGTATTTCTAACCTCTTCCATGATTTTAAGGTATTTATTATTTTTTCATTCCTGTCAGGATGTTTACCAAATCCTGTTCTAAAGACGTGGTAGGATTCTCAATGATGCGTCCGGCCTCAATATTATTTTTGTACACAATGAATGTTGGAACTCTTACTATATCGAGATCTGTGTATTCACCAACCGGTGATAGCTTTGCATTGTCAACTCCGATGAATGTCATCTCCGGTAGCGGGAACTGCCAGGTATCAATAACTTTCATAAATCTTGGAACTTCACGTCGGCTATCGGGGCACCATGTTCCCATAACCACCTTGATCTTCACATCATCCTTGCTTAAATCCATGAGCTTATTCATCGCCTCAGATGAAGGCACATATTCAGCAAACCCTGATGTGTACCAGGTGGAATATGGATAATGGGTGAGTCTGTCGGGGTTAAAATATCCCAGGATCCATGTAGACTGCTCCGAAAAATTTACCGGAGTTTGCTCATTATAACCACTGGTTTCGCCTGGTATGACAGCCGGCTTGCTCCCGGCGATGGGTTTAGTGCTTTTACAACCACTAAATGTTACAAGAATAAGAATGAGTAAAAAATAAATATTTTTCATTTAGAGATAATAACCTGTATGCAAATTAAATGTATTTTTTCAAAACTGTGTTATTTACTTACGTGATTTCAAGAAGGATCTCAAGGATCTGTTTTGCAGCCTTTGAAATTGAAGTGCCAGGACCGAATATTGCAGCAACACCTGAGTCGTAGAGGAACTGGTAATCCTGGTGTGGGATTACCCCGCCTGCTATCACGAGAATATCCTCTCTCCCAAGACTTTTAAGCTCAGCTATTACCTGCGGGACGAGTGTCTTATGGCCAGCGGCAAGACTTGAAACGCCAAGGATATGAACATCGTTCTCCACGGCCTGTTTTGCTGCCTCAGCGGGTGTCTGAAAAAGGGGCCCGATATCGACATCAAAACCTATATCAGCATATCCTGTCGACACAACTTTTGCGCCGCGATCATGCCCATCCTGACCCATTTTTGCTATCATTATTCTGGGCTGACGTCCTTCTTTCGCGGCAAATTTTGCAACGAGTGCCCTTGCCTCATTGTAATCATCATCAGATTTATATTCCGATGAATAAACACCTGAAATTGTTCGTATCACAGCTTTGTACCTCCCGACAATTTTTTCACAAGCATAAGATATTTCGCCCAGACTGGCACGTTTTGAGGCAGCCTCCACAGCTAATTCAAGAAGGTTACCCTCACCCGTCTGAACACATTTTGTTATGGCATCGAGTGCGTTCCGGCATTCAGTTTCATTTCTCTCTGCACGAAGTTTGGCAAGCCTTAGAATTTGAGAATCTCTAACAGCTGAGTTATCAACTTCAAGTGTTTCAAGAGGATCTTCTTTCTCAAGCTTATATTTATTTGTCCCGACTATTGTCTGAACACCCGAATCAATTTTAGCCTGAGCTCGTGCCGCAGCCTCTTCGATTCTCATTTTTGGGACACCCGATTCAACAGCCTTTGCCATACCTCCCAGGCTCTCAACCTCTTTGATATGTTCCCAGGCACGTTGTACGATTTCGTTTGTAAGAGTCTCTACATAATAAGAACCCGCCCATGGATCAATCGCGCGGCAGACCTGTGTTTCTTCCTGGATATAGATCTGCGTGTTCCTCGCGATTCTGGCTGAAAAATCAGTTGGCAGAGCAATCGCCTCATCAAGCGCATTTGTGTGAAGACTCTGTGTATGACCAAGCACTGCAGCCATAGCCTCAATACAGGTACGTCCCACATTATTATAAGGATCCTGCTCGGTAAGGCTCCATCCCGATGTTTGTGAATGAGTCCTCAAAGCAAGAGATTTTGGATTTTCAGGATGGAATTCGCTGACAATCTTTGCCCATAGCATTCTGGCAGCTCTCATCTTGGCAATTTCCATGAAGTGATTCATACCTACAGCCCAGAAAAACGAAAGCCTGGGTGCAAATGCGTCTATATCAAGTCCGGCTTTAATTCCGGTTCTGAGATATTCAAGACCATCGGCAAGAGTGTACGCAAGTTCAATATCACACGTGGCGCCGGCTTCCTGCATATGATATCCGGAGATACTTATAGAATTGAACCTGGGCATCTTTTCAGAGGTATATCTGAAAATGTCGGCGATAATTCTCATAGAAAACTCAGGGGGATAGATATATGTATTTCTAACCATGAATTCCTTGAGAATATCATTCTGGATTGTACCGTTCAATTCATCAAGCTTCGCTCCCTGTTCCAGCGCAGCCACAATATAAAATGCCATGATGGGAAGAACAGCACCATTCATAGTCATTGAAACCGACATTTTATTAAGTGGTATCTGGTCAAAAAGCAGTTTCATATCAAGAATAGAGTCGACAGCAACTCCTGCTTTTCCCACATCCCCTGTAACTCTTTCATGATCGGAATCATAACCTCTGTGTGTGGCCAGGTCGAATGCCACAGATAATCCTTTCTGCCCGGCCGCCAGATTACGCCTGTAGAAAGCATTTGATTCTTCTGCCGTAGAAAACCCTGCATATTGTCTGATTGTCCATGGCCGCATAGCATACATACCTGAATATGGCCCATGTAAGAATGGAGGGATCCCTGCAGCATAATTAAGGTGTTCCATCCCTGCCAGGTCATCTTTTGTGTAAACGCTTTTTATTGGAATTCTCTCTGGAGTTATCCAATCCTTCTGTATATTATTAACTTTCTCCCATTCATCCACATTCTGTTTTGTGGTGTGAAGATTTTTCAGATCGGTATATTTGAATTGTGGTCTCATCTATTATGTGTTACAGGTATTATGGCTCAACGCCCAGTTTTTTATTGAAATCTGAAAGGATAGAAATTACATTCGATTTTAAATGTATGAAGTATTCAATCCCCAGTGAACTGAGCTCATCACCACATGCCGGATTACCGGCAACGACGATTATCGACTTCTCTTTAAGCCTGTTAAACAGGTCAGGTGCAAATTGAGGGTATTCGTCATCTGAACTGCAGATCACAACAATTTCCGGTTCTGAATCCGATACGCTTTTTACTGCATCATCGATTGATTCAAAACTTTTGTTATCAATAATTTCATATCCGGCACAACCAAAGAAGTTGGCTGAAAACTGGGCCCGTGCTTTTCTCATCGCAAGGTTACCAATCTGCAACAGAAATACAACTGGCCGTTTTGGCGCCTTGTCAACAGCCATCCTGATCTTCTCGTATTGCTGAGCTCCTCTGAGAATTGTGATTGGATCAACAAGCAGATCATCCCCGACAGGCTTGGATTTAAAGATCCTTCCTATGTCGATTGAATCAGTGATTTTTTCCAGAGTATTCGGATACTGATTGGTGCCAAGCAAAGATGTTTTCCTTGTAGCCAGGTCGTTGGTACGTTTTTTTGCTGACTTTGACAATTTTTGCTGTATGTATCCCGATTTCAGGCAAGAAAGATACCCTCCTTTTTCTTCAATTTCAAGGAACAATTTCCATGCATTTTCAGCAATCAGATTTGTGAGGTTCTCGATATAGTATGACCCTGCAGCAGGATCCGCAACCTTGTCAAAATATGCTTCTTCTTTTAGTATGAGCTGCTGATTACGTGCAATACGTTCTGAAAATTCATCAGGTTCTCTGAATACACTATCAAATGGCAGAACAGTTAATGAATCGGTGCCTCCGAGAATAGCAGACATGGCTTCAGTCTGTGTTCTCAGAAGATTTACAAAAGGATCATAGATTGTCTTGTTCCAATCACTTGTCACACTGTGAATATTCATTCTGATATTTTCAGGGTAGGCAGGCTTGAAACCGTTTAAGATCACAGACCATAAGAGTCGCGCAGCTCTAAGTTTTGCAATCTCGGGAAAGTAGTTTGACCCGGTACCAAATGTAAATCCGATCTTTGAAGCCGCCAGTTCGCTCGTGATGCCTCTCTGTGTCAGCTGCGTCAGATATTCACTACCCATGGCAACAGCAAATGCCAGTTCCTGCACAATATCAGCGCCTGCATTTGTAAAAATCGAAGCGTTCAGGTTTACAACTCTGAAGTTTGTAAGAGGTTCAGCAAGGGTTACAAGTGAAGCCAGATAATCAAATCCATCTTCAGGCGGAACACACAAAGTGCCATTTATCGTCAGCCGGCCCAAAGGATCGGCTTCAATGGCGCCGTTTATTTTGCTGAGATCGAAAGACGATTTTTTTGCATAATTGATCAAAAGCCCGGCTATCTCCTTTGCTTTACCATTTGTGAAAAAATTTATCTCTATGCCTTCGAGGAATATTCTTTCAAGCAGGAAGGCCATGTTTATTTCAGTAATTGATTCAGGATCAGGTATTGCAAAGCCAAGAGAATCAATCCCTTTCATAAGGATATTCAAGGCTTTCCTATTGGCTTTTGAATAATTTGTTACTTCTATATTTTGCCTTACCAGCCAGTTGTTATTATTAATCTTTGTTCCTCTTATAAATGGAAAGCTTCCCGGCAAGGCGTTGGCATACATCATATCCCTGATGTCTTCCATTCGATAAAACGGATTGACATCAAACCCTTCATTTGTTTTCCAGACAAGCTTTTTATTAAAGTCTGCACCCTTCAGGTCGGTGGTAATCTTATCCATCCATTCCCTTGTGGTTACGGGAGGAAACTGTTCAAATAATTTTTCCTTTTGAACCATTCTATTCAGCTTTGAAAATTAAACACAAATTAAGTGAAACGTTGATCATAGTTTTTATGAAATTTATCATGTCAGGTAATAACAGATAGTGCTATTTCCCGGCAAATTCCATCAGGTATGATTTTATAAAAGCATTAAGGTCACCGTCAAGTACTGCCTGGACATTTCCAGTCTCGTGGTTAGTTCTCAGATCCTTTATCATCTTATAAGGATGAAGGACATAAGATCTTATCTGGGAACCCCACTCAATCTTTTTCTTCTCGCCTTCTATCTTAGCCTGCTCCTCTCTTTGTTTCCTCAGCTCGAGTTCATATAGCTGCGATTTAAGGATTCGCAAAGCATTTTCCTTGTTATTGAGCTGCGATCGTGTCTCCTGGTTCTCGATTATAATGCCTGATGGTTTATGCCGGAGTCGCACTGCTGTTTCAACTTTATTTACATTCTGTCCTCCTGCTCCGCTTGACCGGAATGTGTCCCATGTAATATCAGCAGGATTAATTTCAATCTCAATAGTATTATCTACGAGGGGGGAGATAAAAACCGAGGCGAAGGTTGTCTGGCGCTTTCCCTGGGCGTTAAAAGGCGAGATCCTTACAAGGCGGTGAACCCCGTTTTCACTCTTAAGATATCCATATGCCCGTTCACCATCGATTTCAAGGGTTACTGATTTTATCCCCACTTCATCGCCAGCCTGGTAATCGAGTTCTTTTACCCTGTAATTGTTCCTCTCTGCCCAGCGGAGATACATACGCATCAGCATGGCAGCCCAGTCGTTGCTTTCAGTACCTCCGGCACCAGAATTGATTTTCAGGATTGCACCAAGCTGGTCCTCTTCTTTCTGCAACATATTCCTTACCTCGAGATCTTCGATCATCGACAGACAGCTTTTATACTGATTATCAATATCTTCCTCAGTAGCTTCACCTTCACGGTAATAATCGCTTACTACACTGATATCATCTATCGCTGTATTAATATTGTCAAAGGCTGTAGTCCAGCTTTTTAACTGCGCTATGCTTTTCAGAAGATCCTCGGCTTTTTTTGGATCGTTCCATAAGCCGGGCTGGGTTGAAAGACTTTCTTTTTCTGCTATCAGATCGAGCTTACCCTGGATGTCAAAGATACCTCCTTAACGCGTCGCGGCGTCCCGATAAATCCTTTATCTGTTCGTTAGTTACCATTTTCAAATTTTGTGACAAATTTAGTCTTTTATCGTATAACTATCAGTCATAAAGGTTTAATTTTGAAATTCTCAAAACAGATTATGTTTAAACTGATAATATTTTTACGTCCCGCTGCAAAGTATTTATTAATAGCCTGGGCTTTAATGATAATAACTCTGTCGTCGATACCGAATATTCCAACTCTTAAGCTGCATACCGGGGGCACCGTGATAAGGCTTGATTATCTGATGCATTTTGTTCAGTACGGGATTTTAACTTTTGTGACATACCTGTCATTCTCGGGAAAAACATTTGAGATCAGCTATGGACGGGCTTTATTTATTATGGCCGCATTAATGCTATTTTCAATAATTGATGAATTTCATCAGAAGATTATCCCGGGGAGATCTTTTAGTTTCAGGGATATATTGAGCAACTTGAGTGGGGTTGTGGTTGTGTCGATAATAACCTTTTTAATTTTCAGAAGTATTCAAATCAGAATGAAGAGATGAATTTTTAAGAACTTACACAGAATTGCACAGAGTATCACAGAGAGCCACAGAGTTTTTACTTACAGAAATTTGACAGAACCTGGTAGATCCCTCATTTTCTTCCACAAAAAATGGTTACGTATTATTACCTGACGCTTACTTTTTGTGTAAGGAATTCGGGATGACATCGAATTTAAGGGAGAAAGAAGGGAAGGAAGAAGCGGCGATTCACCCCAAATTCAGGTCTTAAAACAATTTCATCTGAATCGCCGCAGCTTCCTTCCCCATAACCACCCAAAAACACCTGTCATCCCGAATGAATCCACCCCAATAGTTTTATGAAATGCCTGTTCCAAGTGGTGGATGAATGAGGGATCTCTCAGGGTAAAACTGATCCAAAATCTTCATTATAAATATTAATCCAGATCTGGTGTAATCATTAGCTCCGTATATACCTGTGTAAGGACATGCCATGGCATGTCCCTACAATTTACCCAATCAAAACTGTAGGGCCACGCCATGGCGTGGCCCTACAAAGCGCTGTAAATGAGAAAAATATTACAAACCCTAATTTCTTTAACTTCCAAGACGTCAACTTAAAAGTACGCCCCGTCAGGGGCAAAATAAATTAGAGCAGGGCATCGCCCTGCTCTAGAATGCTACCATGAATCTGAGCCCTGTAGCGGGCGAAATAAAGGCTAAATAGATTTCCTTAAGTTGATGCCTTTGAACAGAGGGTGTTCCATCAATTTAAGTTCAGGTCAAAACTAATTCACCTTATATCCCGAAAAAGAGCCTGTTCCAGATTCTGAAGCAACTCCTTTGTTATAAAGTACTTTAACTTTATCTCCGCTATTTAATTTCATAGTAATGGAGCCTGTATAAGCAGACCCACTTGTTATTTCCGAGTTTAAAGTCTCGTAAACTGTACCATTATAAGCAATTCTCAAAGCTCTCGAACTACCTGTACCTGTGGCACTATATCCTACTGAAAAAGTATAAATTCCAGACGAAGGAGCCGTAAATGTACCTGTTGTTCCATTAAAACCCGATCCATCATTATACTCAATAGCCGGTGTTATAAAATCATAATCTGTCGAAAAAGTTAATCCAATATCAGAATTTGTCTTTTTTGCCCTGAATGCCACCATCTCTCCTAAAACAACACTATTACGTCCTGTAATGGATAATGTATTAGTTGATGGAGTATAGGTAAGGTTTTGCATCTCATTATTCGGATCGGCATCAGCATCGTTCTTCAACTCTGTCAGATCAATCGAGCTAGCATTATCAGTGATACCTAACTTTCGTGTTGCCGGGTTCCAGGTTAATCCCTGGAGATATTTTGTAAGCGACCAGGATGTGGCACCGGTATTTTTTGTAATTTTCAGAACATCGGAATTTATTACCAGGTCCTGAATCTCATTTGTTGGATCACCGTCAGCTTCTGCACTTGAAAGAAGCACCGAATTTCCTCTTGATATACCGAGATAGTTACCTTCAGGTTTTGAAATTATTGTAAGATTCTGGAGTAAGCTGGTGAGCGGAACAGAATTTCCGTTGCTTATTGTTATGTTGTTCTGGTCAAATGAAAGAGTCTGATTATCAGATGCCTGGTCGCCTGAATCGCCTTTCGGTCCCGCATCACCCTTTGGCCCTGCCGGTCCGGGTTCAAGTGACTTCTGAGCATATAAAGCGTAAGGAACTGACAAAAAGGGAAGTGTCCCCATGTCAATGAAATCATTATCAAATTTTACTTCAATTTTAAGATAATGCAATGCCTGGCCCCACTGAACTTTTGCCAAATCATCATATACTCCGCCTGTTATAGTTCCCTTTCCAATGATCAACGAAAATATACCTAGTTTGGAGGTGATAACATTATCATGAAGTTCCTGATATACAACTGTACCGAATGGATTACCTGAAATAATCGAGAATTTCACATCAATCTTCTTGCTCGCCAGCTCCTTGCCATAATTATCCCTGGCAACAGCCTGGTAAAATATACCCAGCGGGACATTCTGACCTGTTAAATTGATACCCGATGATAACAACAACAATGCAACAAAAAAACACTTGAAATTTTTATAAGCCATAGCATTCCTGATTACATTTTCTCAATTTTAAATATCCTGTTCATTACACCATCATCGCTGCTAACCCTCACAAAGTAAAAGCCTATCTTAAGATCAGAGAACTTAATTTGCCTGATAATATAATAACTTGAAAAAAATTCGAGGTTCATAGTGCTTGTGATGCTTCCATTAAACGCTATCACTTCAATTTTCAGTTTACGGGCTTTATCGCCAAATAATTTAACGTTGACGAGATCTATGGCGGGATTTGGATAGACTTCAACTCCTGTGCCCTCAGGCAAAACTCCTTCAGGGATTTTAAAACCAGGCTGCTGGAAGCCTTGTGTAAGAATAAACCCTGAAGAATTTAATAGTTCTACTGCTGTTTCACCAATTGACTGCGAATAATTCAGAATACCTGCTGTTGCTAATCCTGCAGACGGCAATAACACCTGATTCGTAAGTTGCTGTCCAAAACAGCCTGTCACTGAGAAAAATAAGACTATTATGAAAACATGGGGTTTCCCGATCATCTGTATAGGTTCTGGCAGCCCAAATATAAATGTATTTTTGAAAAAATCCCTGCCTTTTGTTGATAAATATGTTAATAACTTGTTTTTAACCAACTCTTTGTTCTTACATTTTATCTTATTTTGAAAGATTAAGACTATTTTAGATCATCGTACGTTTTTTTATAGCTTTATAGAATAATTTATCAACTAATGCTGAAATCATTCCATTACCGTAATCTCATTGAAGCCGGTTGCGATGAAGCCGGGAGAGGATGCCTTGCCGGGCCGGTGGTAGCAGCAGCAGTCATACTTCCTAAAAATTTCAAGCATCCTGTTCTTAATGATTCTAAAATACTCTCTGCAAAACAACGTAGAGAGCTAAGGGAAGTAATATTAAAATCAGCTATTGCCTGTAAGGTGGCTTTTGTTGACAACCTTGAGATTGATAAAATTAATATCCTGCGTGCTTCAATAAAAGCAATGCATATTGCAATCGAAGGCCTGGATAAGGTTCCTCAGTTCCTGCTTATTGATGGCAATAGATTCTATGCATACAAGGGAATTGGCCATAAAACAATTATTAAAGGTGACGGTTTATATTTCTCAATAGCTGCAGCCTCTGTGCTGGCTAAAACTTACAGAGATGATTATATGGAAAAGCTCCATTGTGAGTTTCCTGAATATGGCTGGATTTCGAATAAGGGATATCCTACACTGTACCATCGTACAGCAATTATGAAGCATGGGATAACTCCTTATCACCGAAAATCATTTAATCTTTTCGACACACAACTGAATTTTGAATTCTGTGAATCACACAATGACATTTAAAGTTATCTTTGTTTACAAGTTTTAAAATCAACCTAAATTTAAGTTATTCCTTATGAAAAAATTGTTTGCATTACTTTTAGCCCTGGTCCTGAGTATTGGATTCAAAGCCAGAGCAGATGAGGGTATGTGGCTTCTGCCTCTCATCGAAAAACTGAATATGGGAAAAATGACCGAGCTTGGATTGAAGCTTTCAGCAGAAGATATTTATAGTCTTAACAAAGTCTCTGTCAAAGATGCAATTGTAATTTTTGGCGGTGGATGTACCGGCGAAATTGTCTCTTCACAGGGACTGATCCTCACAAATCACCATTGTGGCTATGGTTCAATACAGGCGCATAGCAGTATCGAACATGATTATCTTCAAGACGGCTTCTGGGCAATGTCTAAAGAAGAAGAATTGCCAAACCCGAATTTAGCAGTAACATTTCTTATCAGAATAGAGGATGTAACAAGCCAGGTCCTTGCTAATGTAAAACAGGGTATTAGTGAAGCAGATCGCACTGTTGCAGTAAATGATGCACGGCAAGCTATTGAGAAAAAAGCAACAGAAGGAAATTCATACAGAGCACAGGTAGGAAGCTTTTATGGTGGTAACTACTTCTACCTTCTTGTTTATGAAAGATACACCGACGTTCGTCTTGTAGGAGCTCCTCCTTCATCAATAGGCAAATTCGGATTCGACACCGACAACTGGGAATGGCCGCGTCAAACAGGCGATTTCAGCGTTTTTCGTGTTTATTCTGGTCCCGACGGCAAACCGGCAGATTATTCAAAAGGGAATATCCCTCTCAAACCAAAACATTACCTTCCGATTTCAATAAAAGAACGCAATGAAGGTGATTTTGCAATGATCCTTGGATATCCGGGCAGAACAAACAGGTACATGACATCTTTCGAAGTAAATGAACTGCTTAAAATTGTTCATCCCGACAGAATTAAGATCCGCGGCATTAAACAGGAGATCTGGATGAAAGATATGCTGGCAGATCAGAAAGTAAACATTCAGTATTCAGCAAAATATTCAGGTTCTTCCAATTACTGGAAATATTCAATAGGACAGAAAAAAAGTCTTGAGAAATTAAATGTAATAGCAAAGAAAGAAGATTTAGAAAATCAATTCAACACATGGGTAGCTGCTTCTGCCGATCGTAAAGAAAAGTATGGCGAAGCTCTCAATATTATTAAGAGCGCCATTGAAGGAAGAGCAGAGTATTATAATGCACTTCAATATCTGAGTGAATGCATGCAGGGATGTGAACTTTTCAGCATGAATCGCGGTGCTACAGCTCTTGTTACAGCAATGAAAGCAAATGATAGTCAGAAGATAAAGGAAGCGATTAACCAAATCAAAAATCAGAGCGCTGATTTCTACAAGGACTACAATGCTTCAACCGATAATAAATCGATGAAAGCGATGCTGAATCTCTATAGAACAGACGTTCCTTATAAATTTCAACCTGACTTTTATACGAATATTGTTGACAAGAAATACAAAGGCAACATCGACAACTTTGTGGAGGATATCTTTGCAAAATCAATTTTCGCATCGGAGACACGACTCGCAGCATTCCTGAATAAACCGGTTCTCAAGGTTATTGAAAACGATCCTGTTTATCTCGCCACCACATCTATCTACAAGACAGGAGCTGAAGTATCTAAAGACTTAAGTCAGTTTGATGCTGCTTTGTTAACAGGAAAAAGAATATGGACAGCTGCACTGATGGAAATGGTTCCTGAAAAAACACAGTATCCGGATGCTAACTCAACAATGCGTCTTTCCTATGGATCTGTTAAAGGGTATGATCCCAGGGATGCCGTTACCTATAAGTATTTCACTACTCTTCAGGGTGTTGTCGAAAAATACAAGCCCGGTGATTATGAGTTTGATCTTCCTAAAAGGCTGATCGATCTTAATAGTAAGAAAGAGTATGGAAGATATGGCTCCGTAAAAGGCTATATGCCAGTGTGCTTTCTGACTACCAACGACATCACAGGTGGCAATTCGGGAAGCCCTGTAATGAATGGCAATGGTGAGCTTATTGGTTTAGCTTTCGACGGGAACTGGGAATCGATGAGTGGTGATATCGCTTATGAACCAGAACTTCAGAGAACTATCGCTGTGGATATCCGCTATGTACTTTGGATAATGGATATCTATGCAGGTGCTAAAAACCTTGTCGACGAAATGACAATTATCCAATAAAACAAAAATGATAATATTAAAAAGCCGTCTCACATAACCTGAGGCGGCTTTTTTAATTTGTTTAACCCCCTTTTTGAACAGAAATTTAATAACTCTCATAATGTTTCAGATTTAGTAACATATCCACATTAAAGGGAGGTCGAAAACAACACGAATTTGATTATCTTTGCACAAAATTCAAATTTATGCACTTCAACCTGATCGAGATCCTGGCAGCTTTTATGGTTCTTTTCGCAATTATCGATATCCCGGGCTCGATCCCGATAATCATTGATCTTAAAGCAAAATCGGGTGAAATAAAATCAAGCAAAGTTACGCTTGTATCATTCCTGATACTTCTTGCATTTTTGTTAATCGGAAGTCCCCTTCTTGGTATCTTTGGTATAGATGTTTCATCATTTGCAATCGCCGGATCATTTATCATTTTTCTTATTGCAATGGAAATGATACTGGGAATTGAACTCTTTAAACACGAAGCACAGGCAGGAGGATCAATATTCCCGATTGCGTTTCCACTGATAGCAGGAGCAGGCTCCATTACGACCATACTATCTCTTAAAGCGGAGTATCAGACAATTAATATCCTTATTGCTCTCGTTCTGAATATGGGAGTGATTTACCTTGTTTTAAGATTAACCTCATTATTTGAACGTATCCTCGGTACAGGCGGATTACAGATCCTCAAGAAAGTATTCGGTGTAATACTGTTATCAATTGCCATAAAACTATTCCTGACAAACTCAGGAATTGTACTTCAACATGCCAGGTGAGATAACAATATATACTGATGGAGCTTCAAGCGGAAATCCCGGTCGCGGAGGCTTCGGCGTAGTACTAATGTCGGGGAAGCACAGACTCGAAAAATCTGAAGGCTTCAGGCTGACAACCAATAACAGAATGGAGCTGCTCGCAGTAATTGTGGGACTCGAAGCGCTTAAGATACCGGGAAGCCGGGTTGTCGTCTATACTGACTCAAAATATGTGGCCGATTCAGTAGAAAAAGGCTGGGTATTCAAATGGGAAGCAACCGGTTTTAAAAAGAAAAAGAACCGTGATCTCTGGATCAGATTTTTAAAAATATACAGGAAGCATAACGTAAGGTTTGTGTGGATCAGAGGCCATTCAAATAATGCTGAAAATGAAATTTGCGATCGGTTGGCCGTTGCTGCATATGCTAATAAGTCGCTTGCTGAAGACTATGGGTATAAACCTGAGGAAGACGATAATTTATTATGAGAGGACAGGCAGAATTATATCAGCTTTTAGCTAAACTGGGGATTCAAATTGAATATCATGAACACCCTCCTCTTGCTACAATAGAGGATGCCAGAATACATTGGACAGACTATGATTCCGGACTATGCAAAAATATTTTCTTTAGAAACCACAAGGGAGACAGACATTATCTGGTTATACTCGAACATCTTCAGCAATTGAAGATCCACGATCTTGAGCAAAGGTTAAAACAAGGCAAACTATCATTTGCATCCGATCAAAGGCTGAAAAAGTATCTGGGAGTAGAACCCGGATCGGTATCACCATTTGGCATTATTAATGACGCGGAAAAACACGTGCACCTCTTTATTGATGAAAAATTAAAAGAATACGATCGTCTGACTTTCCATCCTAACATAAATACCGCCTCTTTGGTTATTGCCCAAACAGATTTCCTGAAATTCCTGGCATATGAGGGAAATACCTTCGAATACATAAAATTATACGAATAGGTAAGAATTTTTCCGCCATACTGCATCAGAATTCGTTTTTATACGTCTATAGGGAAAACCTTAATTAATGTACTTCATGAAAAAAATTTATATCGCAGTGTTTCTATTAATATTATTAGTGCCTGCCTTGTCAGCGCAGGATCTCGAAAAGAAACAATACACTGCTACCTATATATTAGCCCCACCGGTAATTAACGGCGCCCTCGATGAGGAAGCATGGACTGAAGGTACATGGGCAGGAGGATTTACCCAGAATCAGCCATTCAATGGCCAGCCTGAGACACAACTGACAGAATTCAAAATTCTGTTTGACGATAACAACTTATACGTGGCCATAAAATCATATGACAGCTCACCCGATAGTATTGTAAACAGATTAACAAGAAGGGATGAAGCCGATGGTGATCTTGTCGGAATCATAATTGACAGCTTTCATGATCTCCGTACCGGATTCCTTTTTGGCGTAAGCTCATCGGGCGTAAAATATGATCAGATGTTCACTAATGACTCTGGAAATGGAGATTCTTCGTGGGACCCGAACTGGTGGGTAAAAACATCCGTGAATAAAGAAGGTTGGGTTGCAGAGATGAAAATCCCATTCAGTCAGGTAAGATTTGAGAAAAACTCTGGCGGCTCATGGGGATTTGACGTTGCAAGGATTTTATACAGGAAAAACGAACAAACATTCTGGCAGCATATTCCTAGAGATGCGCCCGGTTTTACCCATCTATTTGGCGAATTAAAAGGTCTTGAAAAGATTAAACCACGTAAAATCCTTGACATCACTCCTTACGGTGTTGCCAAAACGGAAACATTTGAAGCCGTTCCTGAGAATCCATTCCAGGCAAGCGGAAAACTTTCAAAATTAAATGGCGGTCTGGATGCAAAAATCGGACTAACAAACAACATAACAATGGATCTTACTATCAATCCCGATTTTGGCCAGGTTGAAGCTGATCCTTCTGTTGTAAACCTGTCGGCATACGAGACCTTTTTGAGCGAGAAACGTCCATTCTTTATCGAAGGAAATAACATAACAAATTTTGGCCTCGGCATCGGCGATGGCGGTGTTGGAAATGATAACCTCTTTTATTCAAGGCGCATCGGCCGTCAGCCTCAGGGTAATCCTGACCTGAAAGACATGTGGTATGCAGATATCCCCTCCAGAACAAATATTATCGGTGCTGCAAAGCTTACAGGGAAGACCAAAGACGGTCTTTCGATCGGCGTTGTCAACGCAATGACTGCTCTGACTAAAGCTGAGATTGACACAGTAGGCGGAAGAAAATATGCCACTGTTGAACCTTTTACAAATTATTTTGTAGGAAGAATCCAGAAAGACATAAATAACGGGAATACATTAATCGGAGGCATTTTTACAAGTACAAACAGGGAACTGGATAATGACGTCCGTGATATCCTGCATAAAGCTGCCTATACAGGTGGTTTCGATTTCACTCAATATCTGAAAAATAAAAGCTGGATGATAAATATCAATACAGCATTCAGCCTTGTTCAGGGTTCAGAAAAGGCAATTACAAATACGCAGGAATCCTCAGCCCATTATTTTCAGAGACCCGACAAAAATTACGCCATACTCGACACAAGCAGAACTTCTCTTAGTGGTGCAGGAGGCAGAATGCAGATATTGAAGCTAAATGGTCACTGGAATTTCATGGGTGCAGTTTTATGGAAAACCCCTGGTTTTGAAACAAACGACCTTGGCTATATGCGGGAAACAGATCAGATCCTCACCATTCTCTGGGCAGGCTATAATCAGTTCAATCCAAAAGTCATTTACAAAAGTTTTAACCTTAATTCTGATTTTTATGCAGTAACAAATTTTGGCGGGATCTGGGAAGGTGGTGGTTATGAATGGAATGCAAACATGAATCTGAAAAATTTCTGGAACATATGGACAGGAGGCAATTTAAATACAGCATCAGTCTCAACTGACATGCTTCGCGGCGGACCGATGATGAAAACTCCGGGAAGGATCAATGCAAGACTCGGATTCCAGACTGATAGCCGTAAAAAACTTGTTCTGAGCGTCTTCGGCAACGGAGCAAGAGGGTTTGCACATAGCTCAAATAATTTATATACTGAAGTGGATCTGTCTTACAAACCAACAAATTATCTTGTTTTCACTTTAAGCCCATCCTACAGCAAGTCATTTTCAACCCTTCAATATGTGGATCAGACAAGCTATGAGAACTCCGACAGATACATATTCGCCAGTATCAATCAGAATACTGTGAGCACATCATTCAGGGTAAATCTTAACCTGAGTCCGAATCTCACATTCCAGTACTGGGGACAGCCATTCATTGCTACGGGTAAATATTATGACCAGAAATTTATAACTGCGCCTATGGCAAAAACATATTCCGACAGATTCCATACATATACTTCAGATGAAATGATCTTTGATAACGATCATTACAATATTGATGAAAACCACGATGGAAACACCGATTACAAAATCAACAATAACGATTTCAATTATAAACAGTTTCTTTCAAACCTGGTAGTGAGATGGGAATATAGCCCGGGATCAACACTCTTTCTTGTATGGAGCCAGACCAGAAATCAATCCGCAGATTCCGGACAGATGGATTTTTTCAACAATCTTGGTGATCTCTTCAATAAAGGAAAAAACACACCGCATAATGTATTCCTCATAAAATTCAGTTATCGATTTGGGTTAAAATAGGTTTTTTACATTGACTAAGGGGTGTCGTCATGGGCACCCTTTTTTATTATCAAACCATACAACCCACTGATGAAAACGGTCATTGCAGGAGCGCCAGCGACGAAGCAATCCGCCAGGGGTTAATATGTTGTTTGTAGTTTCATTATTTCTTCCTTTCTTTGAAAATAACCTGTTTAATTTAATTTTATCATGAAAATAGTTGCGTCTTTATTAGTCCTTCTGATGTCAATTGGAGCATATTCCCAAGACAAGCCTGCTTACAAAATTTTCACAGGTGAAGGCAAAAAAGCAGATTACAGGGATATTATAAAAGCCGGTTCCAAATCAGACGCAGTCTTTTTTGGTGAACTCCACGACAATCCCATTGCACATTGGCTTGAACTCGAGATTACTTCCAGTTTATTTGAAGAACGTGGCAAGGATCTGATTTTGTCAGCAGAAATGTTTGAAACTGATAATCAGATACTTATAGATGAGTATTTTGCAAGTATCATAAAGGAATCATCATTTGAGAGTGAAGTTCGCTTATGGAAAAACTATGGTACTGATTACAAGCCTCTTATTAATTTTGCAAAAGAGAAGAATCTGAGATTTGTCGCCTCAAATATTCCGCGCAGGTATGCTTCTGTAGTCTCAGGAGGCGGTTTTGAAGCATTACAGAAGCTCTCAGCTGAAGGATTAAAATATATTGCTCCACTTCCTATAGAATATGATCCTGAACTGGCATGCTATAAAGACATGTTATCAATGGGAGGTTCCATAGGCGGTCCAATGGGTGGGAAAGTCAGCGATAATCTTCCCAAAGCACAGGCAATAAAAGACGCGACCATGGCAAGGTCAATAGCAAACAACTGGCAGAAGGGAAATCTGATTATTCATTATAATGGCAGTTATCATTCAGATAGATATATGGGAATACTCTGGTATCTAAATAAATATAATCCCTCCATCAAATCGGTTACCATCTCAACAGTACTCCAGGATGACATCGATAAAATGAGCGATGAGAACAAAGGGCTGGCTGATTTTGTAATTGTTATACCCACCACAATGACAAGGACGTATAAATAGGTGTAAAGGCGCAACGGTGCAACGGCGTAAAGGCGCTTGTCAACTTCTCTGCGATCTCTGCGTTATTTCTCTGCGAACTCTGCGGTTAATGGATTTCATTTATTTTGTATCCGATACTCTTTGGATTTCTGAGAACAACGCTTTAAAACAATTTACCTGGGAACTCCCCGGTCTTTCAGGTTTTATTCCATAGAAATTATCAAGGAACTGTCCGGCCCCCGACCAGATCGTCTGTAACATACCCATATATCTGTCTTTCATTTCGGGAGTAGCGCTCTTCCTGAATTTTACCATGTCCTGCGCCTGCAACACAGCATTATCTGCATTGTTCCATGGACAGGTAACAACACTCAGACCTTTCATTGCCAGGTAAACAGGAGTCTGATCGGGACGTTCGTAATGCCAGTCGCATATCATCACATCCTTGGGTATCATATCCACAGACCTGAAGGTATTATTATAGCTTGCCTCCCATTCGCCCAAGCCGGTTGTCTTACCGTCAAGCAACCTGTCGCCCCAGATCCATAACTTACGTTTAGTTAATGCCAGGTGATCACGAATAGTCTTTACCTCTCCAGCAAAAAGCTCTGACTTATCTCTTCCCGAGCATAGAGGACACTGAGCTTCACCTATATAAAAGACTTCATCCATACCAGCATGAAAGGCATCGGTCTCAAACACACTACAGATCTCATCAACAATATCAAACACAACACCATGAACATCAGGATTCAAAGTACAATAACTTTTACAATATAATCCATCGCTGTTCGGCCATACATATTTTTCAGGCATCTTCACAAGCGGTGTTTCATCAAACTGAGGATAGACTTTCAGCAGATTCCCGATTTTTCCTGCCCACGACTGATGGCCAAGAAGATTTACCTGGGGAATTATCCTGATGTTATTCTTTTTACAAACTGTCACCAGCTTCTTAATCTCTTTTTTTGAGAGAGCATCCGAATCGCGAAGTTCCGGATGACTTTCATACTGGTAATTATAATCGACCCTCAGAATAAGAGTGTTTACCTTTCTTGTGGCAAGTTCCTCGTCAATAAATTTAATAAACCTGTCGAGATCTTTTGATTGAGGAGCTCCAATACAAAAACCCCGCACAGGCAAAATATTTGCCGGCAATGCTTTCACATTTTCAGAAACTTGTGAAAAGGAAAGATTGCTTATCGCGATTAAAACGACAAAAAGGATCTGTTTCATTTTATGATTATAAGATATTCAGGAAATATAAATGCCGGAGATAAAGTTATTCAAATTAGGCAGATCTGTATCCATAAATATTGATAGATTAAAAGAATATTAGCTAATCTGCAGAGCATTAAAAATAATTTGATAAATTTGATATTAGTCTTGTTGTCAGTAAAATGCGTGCAATACAATATCACACAAATGGAAAATCCTCAGATTATCATCCGTAACCTGTATAAATCATATGGCAGGGGCGACAGTAAAAACGAAGTATTAAAAGGCATTAATCTGGAAATAAACCCGGGTCAGATAATCGGGTATATAGGTCCCAATGGTGCAGGGAAAAGCACAACTGTGAAAATTTTATGCGGAATCCTTTCAGATTTTGAGGGTGAGATTACAATATTTGGGAAAGATCTAAGAAAAGACAACCTGGAGATAAAGAAAAGAATTGGATATGTTCCTGAAACAGGTGCATTGTACGATCTGCTTACGCCATCGGAATATCTTAATTTCATCGGTACTCTTTATGGCATAAAAAAAGCAAAACTCGATTCAAGGATCGGCAATCTGCTCTCATTTTTCGGTATGGAAACACATTCGAACCAGCGAATGGATACATTCTCAAAGGGAATGAAGCAAAAAATTCTGATCATAGCAGGAATTATTAATAATCCGGATATACTCTTTCTTGATGAACCTCTCTCAGGCCTTGATGCTAATGCAGTAATCCTCGTTAAAGATTTCCTGATCCGCTTATCGAAGGAAGGGAAAACAATTTTTTATTGTTCCCATCTGATGGATATTGTAGAAAAAATCTCTGACCGTATTATCCTGATTAATAATGGGATTGTTTACGCAGATGGCCCGTTTGAAGAGCTTAAAACTGAAAAGGCAGGGACACTCGAAAAACTATTCGCTCAACTCACGGGGAGAAAGGATAACGAGATAAGCACTGAAAGTCTGTTTAATGGATTTCATGAAAATTAAAATGGGAAAAGCTGGCATAAAACTCCTGAGACTTTTAAGATATCCGTCGCAATGGATTGGAGTTGATTATGATCAGTTTGAGATACTGATCGTTACAAGACTGACATTGGATTTCCGTAATCCTCCATCCGGGTTGCAATCAATGGGAAACCGAAAGAATACATTTATCAATCAGTTGGTGATGTATGTTATTTTCGGAGCTCTGTTTGGACTTGCTGCATTTTCGATAGGCGATCTGACTTTAGGTTTGACCATATTCTATTCAGTTGTACTGGTTTCTCTAACCATGACTCTGGTAAGTGAGTTTACCTCTGTACTGTTTGATCCGCGGGATAACTTAATCCTGCTTCCACGTCCGATAAGCAACCGGACGCTATTGATGTACAGGCTTGTACATATTCAGTTTTACATGGGAGTAATCGCTCTCGCACTTTCAATAACCGGAGCTATTGTAATCATATTCAAATACTCAGTCATACCTTCGTTCATTTTTCTTTTTGCGTCGTTTCTGGGAACATGGATTGCCCTCTTATTCACAACATTATTTTACCTGTCGTTATCCAGGATAGTAAATGGAGACCGTTTCAAGGACATCATTTCGTATGCCCAGATAATAATGGTGGTTATTGTATTCGGAAGTTACCAGCTAATGCCCAGGCTAATGGATTCTGCTGTACTGAACAATTTCAAATTTCAGATAAGCTGGTGGACTTATTTTTTCCCTCCGGCATGGCTTGCCGCAATTGTGAAAATATTTTGCTTTACTGATCACTCTGTCCAGTTTATTTTTCTTGCCCTTCCAGGAATTATTGTTCCGATAGTTGGTGCAATATTATTGATAAGGTTTATATCGAATGGTTTTGGGAATATCCTTTCAGAGGATACTTCAGATAGTCCTGTTGATCAGAAAGATACTAATACAAAGCCAGGAATCATGTCACGTTTGAATAATCTGTTCTGCATATCAGGGGGTGAAAAAGCGGGTTGGAATTTTACAATGTCAACGATAAAACGTGATCGCAAGTTCAAGCAAGCAGTGTATCCTAATTTTGGTATTTTACTGGTATTAGCCTTTATTCTTCTAAAACCCGATGTCACGAATTTGGTCGCTTCCCTTCAGGGAATCAATGACTTCAATAAATATTTATTTCTAATGATTCTGGGATTTTCAGTAAATAATGCCGTTCTTCAGCTGCCCTACACCGACTCACCTGAAGCAGCCTGGATTTACAGAGCCCTGCCATTCAAAGAGCATGGAGAATTATTAACCGGGGCATTAAAGGCAATACTCGTAAAGTTCCTTGTTCCAACCTATATTATTATAATTATACCCGTGATCTTTATCTGGGGGTTTTCAATATTACCACCTTTAATATTAAGTATCCTGGGCAACATCTTTCTTGTACTGATAGTTGTGGCAATTCAGGAAACATTCCTTCCTTTTACACATTTTCGCGAAATGCAACAAAAAGGAATGAACTCCCTCCGCGCAATTCTAAGTATGATATTAATGTTCCTTGTTGCCGGAGCCATCTACCTGACACGACTCATCCCATTCTGGATGACAATTCTTCTGTGCTGTATGGTCATGTGTTTTAATGTCATGATATTCAGACTCATCAGAAACAAAAGATTCAGATTCTTATAAAAGTAAATGGAAGTTGGATATCTGCTTAACTGTGAGTAATTTTGAATGTTATTCCATGAAAGGCTATTATCTCTCTATGAAAAGTTTTCTGACACTCTACCATAAGGTCCTTCTCAATAAGTTTCTGCTCATAAAATATTCACTTCTCCTTACCGGGATACTCTTCTCAATTCAGAACACTTTTTCACAGAGCTACTTCCAGCAGAAGGTAAATTACGATATTCAGGTCACACTCGATGATACACATCATGAGTTGAATGGGATGGAATCTATACAATATATAAATCATTCCCCCGACACATTAAAATTTCTTTATTTCCATCTCTGGCCTAATGCATATTCAGGAAATCAGACAGCATTAGCAAAGGAAATATTTAAGAGAGATGGAAAATCACAGCTTTTCAATAATGATGAAGTCCGCGGTTATATTGACTCATTGAAATTCAGGTGTAATGGAAAACTTATTAAATGGCAGCTTATGGCAGATAATCCGGATATTTGCAAGCTCTTCCCTTTGATTCCTGTTAAACCCGGAGATACATTAACAATTTCAACTCCATTCCATGTTAAATTACCTCTTGGGGGAATTTCCAGACTTGGTCATACAGGAGAATCATACCAGATCTCTCAATGGTATCCAAAACCGGCAGTTTATGACAGAACCGGTTGGCACCAGATGCCATATCTCGATCAGGGGGAATTCTTCTCGGAGTATGGAGGTTTTAATGTAAAAATTACGCTGCCTTCAAATTATGTGGTCGGTGCAACAGGTGACCTCCGGAATCCTGAAGAAATTATCTGGCTCAATAAGATCTCAGCAGACACCTCATGGATGAGGACTCCGCAATATTCAGAAGGTCCTTTCCCTCCTTCATCAAAAAAAATGAAAACCCTTACTTACACATGCGGTAACATACACGATTTTGCATGGTTTGCAGATAAAAGGTTTCACGTGCTTACTGGTCATGTCAGGCTTCCTGATTCCGGAAGGGAAGTTATCACACGTGCCATGTTTACAAATAAAGAATCAACCCTCTGGAAAAATGCAATATCATATCTGAATAGTGCACTGTGGTATTTTTCAAAATGGAACGGAGAGTATCCATATAAGTCATTTACTGCTGTACAAAGCACACTCAACTCGGGGGCTGGGATGGAATATCCCGGACTAACGGTAATAAGCAATGCGGAGGATGCTTATCTGCTTGATGATGTGCTGGCTCATGAATTATGTCATAGCTGGTATTACAGTGCTTTAGGTTCAGATGAAAGGAGATTTCCCTTCATGGATGAAAGCATAACCTCTGCTAATGAATCGAGATATATGCGTTTAAGATATCCCAACAAAAAACTATGGGAGTTAACAATAAATAACAAAAAGCTTGCCCGTTTTTTTCATATAGACAAGATCCCTGTTCAGCGTATTGAAGAACTTGAATGGATAATCCCTGCCCGTACCAACCTTGAAAGGAGCATAAATCTGAATTCGACGGATTACAGCGACAATGATTACGGTAGTATTATATACTGCAAAGCGGCACAGGGATTCAATTACCTTCGCTCTTTCCTTGGTGATTCAACATACGATTATACAATGCATGAATACTATAATAAATGGAAAAACAAACACCCTATGCCGGATGATCTGAGGGATGTTTTTGAATCTGGTACAAAAAAAGACCTCTCGTGGTTTTTTGATGATTTTCTTGGCACCACAAAGCGACTTGATTATAAAATAGTAAGATATAATGACGGTAAGGTTCTGATCAGAAACATGGGTGGATTAAATTCTCCCTTGTTGATTGCCGGTATTAAAGGAGGATCAATACGTACAGAAAAATGGGTGAACGGCTTTGAGGGTAGAAAATGGATCGAGATAGGCCGCGACTATTCAGAAATCAAATTGGATCCTGAACATAAGATGACTGAACTATTCAGGTTGAATAACAACATTCGTACATCGGGGCTTTTCCCAAAATCTGATCCTCTTCAACTTCAAATCCTATATACTATTGAAGATCCGGACAAAAGATATGTGATTTATCTTCCGGCTTTTAACTGGAATTCTGACGATGGCTTTATGCTTGGGGTAATTTTAAACAATGCAGGCACCATTCCAAAACGTACTGAATATTTTTTCATGCCTTTCTATTCATTTATAAATAAAGGAGTTACAGGATATGGAAAAATCTCACTGAATACAATACCTTACAATAATTTCATCAGGATGGCTTCCTTCTCCGTTGAGGGGGAAAAGTTCGGAGCGCCGGGTATATATTATTATAAACGGGCAAAGATCGGAATGGACTTGTACCTCAGGTCACCGTCCGGCACAACATCTTTGAATCAGATGATTTCAGCTTACTATATCTCTGCTTCAGATCTGCCTCAAATCCAGGAAAGAAATAAAGCAGATATGCGTTCATATGTCCAGGTTGGATATATACTGAATTCTAAGCGGAATATAAATCCATTAAATCTTGCCATATCGCTTGAGGCTGGCAAGAGATATCAGAAAACTTCTATCGAAGCAAACTATAAAATAAGTTATGAAGGTCTGAAAAAAGGTCTCGAGTCACGTCTGTTTGCCGGAACAATGGTCAGAAGCTCAGCATCTGAACCTTTATACAGCCTTTCTCCTGACGGAAGAAGCGGTCCGGAACAATATCTTTACCAGGGCAGTTATCCTGATCGTTTCACTTCATATCATAAATCTTTCTTTTCAAGACAAATGACATTATCAGAAGGAGGCCTGGTTTCTCCATTAACTGACAGCCTTGGTTACAGCCGTTGGCTGATCTCATTTACAACCAGCAGCAGTCTTCCGGGAAAAGCAGCAATTATTCCTGTGAAACCATTTATTAACGTCCTTCTCAACGATCACACCTTTATAAGTAATAAACCCGGCTTGTTTTTTGAAGCCGGGCTCAAAGCCGGAATATGGGATTTTTTCGAAGTTTATTTCCCTTTTATAGTTTCACGTAATATTGAATCACTACCTGGCGGATTGAGAGAAAGAATACGATTCATCTTTAACCTTGATAAGCTAAATCCATTACGTCCGAAACTGAAGCTTCATGGATAAAAAAATCTGATTGCCGGATTGACAATCAGATTTAATTATGAATATCAGGTCAATAATATCAGCAGTATAAGGACTACAATCAGAGCCCCGGCTGATACATAAACACCACCGTGTATATCTTTCAGCTCTCTTTTTATTGAGCGAACTTCTTTACGAAGGGTTTTCTTATCTTTCGCCTCTAATTTTGACATATCCATCGTTTTAATTTCATCAAGCCTCAACAACAAGGTACTAGCCTCAGCTGATTCTTTTGGCGTAACATTAGGTTTTGTGGTTACTAGTGATGAGGGATCTTCACCTGGTGCGGCTGATAACGTAACTGGCAAAATTGTTAATGTCAGTATGGCTGCCATTAAAAATGTAAATTTTTTTTTCATTGCACAAATTTTTAAGTTTAACATGGTCATAGGTTGCATACCCAAATAACTGTTTATTAACTTTTAGAATGTCTTTCACAACATCTATCTAATAAAAACAAGCAATATAGTATTTTGTTTGATTGCTTTGTCGCAAGCTCCTTGTTTAACCTGAATCCCGATAAACAAACAGGTTATTGCGAGCGTAGCGAGGCAATCTTTCATGGAGGAATAGAATACGAAAGAGACTCTTTTTGAAAAATTGAAAAGATTTGGATATCTTAGCTTCTTCACAACTGAGTCGCTATCCTTAAATATCAATAATATGAAATTATCCTTCTGCATGATTTTGTGCTCAATATGTGCCATATCTTATTCATTTGAAAGACCCGATAGTTTGAATACCAAACTTGTTACTGCCGCTTCAGTGAGCATTAATAGCAACGGGATTGCATCTATTCCTGCATTTTCACTCGATAAACCAGCATTGATAGCGTCACTATCACTATCCAAAAACCGGTTCAGCTACGATCCAACACTGGCATATGGTCTGGACTTAAGGCCATGGTATATTGATAACTGGCTGCATTACAAAATAGTTAGAAAGCCCGCTTTCGAACTTACAGCAGGATTAAATATCAGTACATTCGGAAGCAGATATAATATTGCAGATGAAGATCCGGTATGGGTAACCCAACGTTATTTTGCGTTATCGATGGCGGGCGTTTATAAAATTACACCAAAAAGTACTCTTACACTTTCATATTGGAGTGACAACGGAAAGGATAAAGGTATATCAGGTCATTTCATAAATCTTGTTGGACAAAGATCTGAGATCAATGTTGGGAAAAAGGTCCTGCTGACCGCAGCTCTCCAGGTTTTTTATATTAATTATGAGGGCAACAATGACGGCTTGTTCTTTACTCCATCAATTTCTTCCACCATGAGAGACAGTCCCTTCTCTTTATTCCTTATGGCAACTCAGGCTATAAACACCAATATCTCACCATTCCCGGGATTCAGATGGAACATTGGATTGTCGTACACTCTTTGATTACAGATGATTGGTGTGGGTGTTTTATCAATTTAAGACCTCCAAAATAATAATTCTTGATAGGCAGCACAAAGTTCATGAAATAGGAAGGCTAATTAAATAACTTCAAAAGTTCATTATAGGTCCATATATTCCCTTTTTCAAAGAAATTATAAGTTTTTTCCCAATCTGGTCCCTGTCCCCACCCAATCATGGAGGAAATTATCTTTGTCTCATTTGGGGATATCGGCTCGAATTGTATTATTTCCTGAAGGAATGTATCATCGTCCTGAACATTTTTAGGGAAATTGTTATTTAGCCTCACTTTCAGAGTAAGCAGCTTATAATCGAGGTAGCTTATAATTCCTAATTTAATAGAGCTGCTATCTGAAAGATCCTTGCTACTATCATAATTGGTTATAATGAATCCTCCTGATTTTAGTTCAATATGTGCTTTTGGAGCAATCCATTTTGAGAGCTTATCATCAAGGGTAAATAATTCCCAGGCTGTTTTTATATCGGTAGGAACAACTACAGAAAGTTGCAGAACTTTTTCATTTGAATTATTTATGTACGATGTGTTTTTTATCTGGGCATCTAATAGAAAAGTAGAATTAAGAGCGAGAAAGGATAATAGTAGTTTAATTTTCATAATTCATCTTGTTAAATCATTAAGACATTTATGATACTACAACAAAAACTATCAAGGCATGTTTAAAATC
>JBBRSO010000021.1:0-36977 GCA_038245405.1 Bacteroidales bacterium | reverse complement strand
GTCTCTATAAATTGGGTCCTGTCTGTCTCTGTACATTGGCGCATCCGGTACCATTATTGTACGGGGAGGCAATCGCACCCAGGGCGGTCTGCCTGGCTGGGCATTCGTATTACTGCAAATTAATAGAAAAGATGCTACGATTATTAATGTAATCGTCCTGACTGGTTGTATATATTTAAATTTCATATGTTTACAAATTAGTGTTGGATCCTGTTTCTCAATATTTAGGTAGAAATGCAAATACCATACCAAGGTTCAAGACAAAAGACAAAAGTATAAAGACAAAAGGAAAGAATTAAGATTGAAGAAAAGACAAAAGATCACGTTCCAAATTCAGACTTCCGAAATATTTTTTTAGCTTAGCGTCTTAATTAACAGATTTATTTCTCCCAATATTCTATTATACCATGAAAACACGTATACTTTTTGCTTTTCTTCTTATTGCTATAATTGCCCCGGTGCAGGCTGAAAAAAAACATAAAGATCCTTCTTCAGTCAAAACGGAGCCGGGTTATGTATTTTCACCTGTTGTGGATATAAAGGCTACTCCCGTAAAGAATCAGGCCGGAACCGGAACATGCTGGTGTTTTGCTACTACCTCATTCATCGAGTCTGAACTCCTGAGGATGGGAAAAGGAGAATATGACCTTTCTGAAATGTACATCGTAAGATATAATTATGTCGACCGTCTTAAAGATAATTTTATTCAGGAGGGCAAAGGGAACCTCGGGCAGGGCAGTGTAGGTCACGACTGGCTCTATGAATTTACAAAAAACGGGGTCATTCCCGATGAGGTTTATACAGGCCTTAATTACAGCAGTACAAATCATAATCATAGCGAACTCAATGCTTTTATAAATGCAATTGCTACTGTTCCTCTGAAAAGAAACAAGGAAAGTGATCAGTATTTCACAATAATCAACGACATCCTCGATACATATCTTGGTAAAGTACCTGAAACATTTACATATAAAGGTGTTGGTTATACTCCAAAGTCATTTACTGCAAGTCTGGGAATTAACCCTGAAGATTATGTTGAAATTACATCTTTCACACTCTTTCCATTCTATACTCAGGGTGTCATTCCAATCCCCGACAACTGGAGGAAAATGAATTACTATAATGTACCTCTCGATGACCTTATTTCAATAATGGATTACTCACTCAACAACGGTTATACAATTGCATGGGACGGTGATGTAAGTGAAAAAGGATTCTCGCATTCAAAAGGTGTTGCAATAATACCCGAAGTTGAAAGTACAGACGGATATTCAAATACCGACAAGGCGCGTCTGGCAAAACTGACTCCTGAAGAGCGTACCGCGGAAGCATATAAGTTTACCAAACCTTTCCCTGAAGTAAAAGTCACCCAGGAACTCCGGGAAACAGGGTTTGACAATCATTCAACAACAGATGATCACCTCATGCATATGACAGGGATGGTTAAAGATCAGAACGGTACAAAATATTATGTCACCAAAAATTCGTGGGGAACTGACAGGAATCCATTCGGCGGTTTTCTGAATATCTCAGAGAATTATGTCCGTGCCAAGACTATAGCCATTATGGTAAATAAAGCCGCTATTCCTGCTGAAATAAGAACCAGGCTGGGATTGTAAACTGAGGGTGCTGGGTGATGGGTGCTGGGTGTGGTGCTTTGAACTTACTCCACCAGCAGATTACATCCTCTTACATCAGAATTATCGAACCTGCCAAGTACTTCAAAACCACCATCCTCCCTGCCTTTGCCAAGGTCGCTTGTGGATATAAATGAACAAGAGTGTAGATTGGCCAGATCGATAATATTTATCCCTCCGGCAATTTTCTGTTCATCATAGATCTTAAAAGGATCAAGAGGATCACGTATGAGAACTTTCATCCATGGGGGACAATAGAAAATCCCATCGCTTTTTGAATAAGCCTGACTCAGTAATTCTGTCATTCCATATTCTGAATGAATAGATTTCACATTAAATTTTTCTTTCAGAATTGAATGAAGCTCATTACGGGTCAACTCTTTCCTGCGGCCCTTCATGCCGCCTGTCTCCATAACGATAACATCTGACAGATCGGGTGAAAGCTTTTCTGCCAGATCGAGCAAAGCAAAGGTAACGCCTAGAAGAAGTATCCTCTTTCTTACGGATTTAGCCGTTTTGATCACAACTGTAAGCTCCTCAATATTGTCTTTATAAAAGCCGCTGCCATTATAATGGCTTTCCATGATCAGACAATCGGCCATATAAACAAGAGACGAACCTTTTCTTTCAAAATATGACGGCAGCAATGCTGCTATCATGAATTCATCAGGATTCCCATAGAAACGATTAAAAGTTTTCAGGAAACTTTCCCTGTACAAACTCAGACTATTTACATAATGTTTTCCGGGAGTTATGCCTGTAGTCCCACTGCTCTCAAAGATCATCTCCACTGGAAGATCACCGGTTAATATCCTATGATCTCTGAAAAGTTCTACTGGAAGAAAAGGGATTTCAGCGAATGAATTTATTTTTGATACATCGTGTCCAGCACTTTGTATGAAACTGCGATATATTTTATTGTTGTTATACTGATATTCAAATATTTTTAATGCTATTTTCAGGAAATCCGTTTGATTGTCAACCTTGAATATTTCCTTTTGAAGTAACTCAAAGTCCCCCATCATTTAAGGAAAGGTTAATGAGCCATCAGACTGATAAATCCACTGAAAAGTGACTTCACCATAATCTATTGACTGACGTTTTTCGTTTACTGTGGTTATAATCCTGAATTTTGTATATGTACTGGTTCCTGATTTGTATATCCACACCTGGTTGTCGAGAATAGGATCCGCCATATCCTTCCATTGAGAAACATTTACGGTTTTAAGATTGTCGAACGCCGCCTGAGCTGATGGTGCATCCGGATAATCGCCAACTTTATAAAACGAGGGTTGGAGATTATTTGTCTGAAGTGTTAACCTTGGAGTTCCGTTATCGACATTCACATAAACAGCAATATCCGGCCCCGGATTTACAGTAGTTGTGACAAGTTTGGCTTTTGAAAATGAAAACCCATAAGTGTAATAGGTTGTGCTGAAATAAGTGATGTTATCAATGGTATCTGTACCAGAAGTACGTGTTGACTCCTTTTTTGTACAACCAGAGAGAACAAAAATAATTACCAATACTGAAAATACAACCTTTTTCATAATACAAAGATAGTAGTTTTAAATCACGCCTCACGCCTCACTCCTCACACCTTTCTTATTCTCCCCTTATCGCTGTTATACCCGGAAGCTTCTTCCCTTCCATATATTCGAGCATTGCACCACCACCGGTTGAAACATAGCTTACCTTATCGGCCAGTCCGTTCTTGTTTATTGCAGCTACCGAGTCGCCACCACCAATAAGAGAGTATGCACCTTTAGATGTAGCTGCAGCGATTGCTTTTGCCACTGCTGTGGTTCCCTTTGAAAACTTTTCCATTTCAAAAACTCCCATAGGGCCATTCCAGAGAATTGTTTTAGAGTTTTCAATAACAGATGAGAATTCTGCTATCGTTTTTTCAGCTATGTCAAGACCAAGCCATCCGTCTTTTACTGCACCTGCAGCTGTAACTTCTGTGTTGGCCTCATTGTCGAACTTATCAGCATTCAGACTGTCAACAGGAAGGTATAGTTTTACTTTCTTTTCTTTGGCTTTCTCAATGAGCTGAAGGGCCAGATCAAGCTTATCTACTTCGCAGAGTGAATTGCCTATTTTTCCGCCCATTGCTTTTATAAAAGTATAAGTCATACCTCCTCCGATAATAAGATTATCTACCCTGTTCAAAAGGTTTTCAATAAGCATAATCTTATCTGAAACTTTAGCTCCTCCCATAATTGCGGTAAACGGGCGTTGGGGATCTTTCAATACTTTATCCATTGCTATAAGCTCGCTGTTTATAAGAAACCCGAACATTTTCTTATCAGTTTCAAAGAAATCAGCCATAACAGCAGTTGTAGCATGTGCACGGTGAGCTGTGCCAAATGCATCATTGACATAAACCTCAGCATAACCGGCAAGCTTCTTTGCCATCTCCTTCTGTTTGATTTTCATTTCAGCTTTGGCAGCTTTTTTCTGTTCATCTGTTGCATTCTCAGGAAGAATTGGTTTGCCTTCTTCCTCAGGATAGAAACGAACATTCTCAAGAAGCAGTATCTCACCGGGTTTAAGAGCTGCTGACATTTTAACTGCAGATTCGCCCAGACAATCATCGGCGAAAAGAACCTTTTTACCAAGATGTTTCTCCAGGACCGGTAGCACAGGTTTAAGAGAATATTTCTCCATTCGTCCCTCTGGTCTGCCAAGGTGCGACATAAGAATCAGACATCCTCCGTCATTAAGAATTTTATTAATTGTAAGTAATGCTCCCCTAATACGGGTATCATCAGTTACTGTGAATGTCTTCTTGTCGAGGGGTACGTTGAAATCGACCCTGACTATTGCTTTTTTCCCTTTGAAGTTGAAGTCCTGAATCATTTTCATAGATCAAATAATTTTATTTAACACAATAATATCTCAAGTACAAACCTACATTTTTTTTGGAAATAAGGCTATGTGAGTGACTTCTTTTTTTTTTATATACAGAGAGCAACAAGTTCTTAAATTCCATCCTCCTTGACAACCCCCTAAATCCCCCAGATGGGGGACTTTAAAACCAGTCAGTGTGGGAATTGCCCCCCAAATGGGGGGTTGGGGGGTTGTTGGGATGTAACTTGTCTTTTAAAATTCATTCTAAAGAAAAAAAATCACTCTTCTCACTTCCTAAAAGATTAACTAAATTTGGAAATTAAGTTATGAAGACAAACACATCACATATAGATGAATTTTAGCAATATCCCTGGCCAGAAAGAAATTAAGGAGAAGCTTCTCAGATCGGTAAGAGAAGAGAGGGTAAGCCACGCACAATTATTTGCTGGCAGTGAAGGTTGCGGAAGCATGGCTCTGGCATTGGCTTACGCAAGATATATCAGCTGTGAAAACAGGACATCTTCTGATTCCTGCGGCATATGTAAGTCTTGTGTAAAATATGAGAAGCTCATACATCCCGATCTTCATTTTGTATTCCCTGTAATAAAAGGGAAAAAGGCTACCGATCCGGTTAGCGATACTTATATTGAAGAGTGGCGTGAGTTTGTAAAAAAATCGCCTTATTTCAATCTGAATAACTGGATGGATTCAATTGAGGTCGGCAATTCCCAGGGAATGATATTTGCATCAGAAGCATCGGAGATAATAAAAAAGCTAAGCCTCAAAACATTTGAATCTGATTTTAAGATAATGATCATCTGGTTGCCGGAAAAAATGCATCAGGCAACTGCGAATAAGCTTCTTAAGATGATTGAGGAGCCCCCTGAGAAAACACTTTTTATTCTTGTATCCGAAGAACCTGATAAGGTAATCCCAACAATACTCTCGAGATGCCAGCTCATTAAAATCCCATCCTTCACCAGTAGCGAAATAGAAAAGTATCTCATCGACACTTTCCGGATCCCTGCAGAGAAAGCAATGGATCTGGCACGCGTCTCAAATGGGAATATTTCCAGGGCAATTGAACTTTGTGAAAATGAAGATTCTTCACTTGCCAATCTTGAACGATTCAAGAGTCTTATGCGTTATGCCTGGAAAAGAGATATCCTTTCCATAATTACATGGGCCGAGGAAATTTCAGGACCCGGCCGGGAAGCACAAAAAAACTTTATTACATTTTCAATGAGGATCCTCAGGGAAAATCTGATGCTCTCGCTCGATCAGATGAAAAACAGCCTGGTATATCTCACCGGTGATGAGGCGAGCTTTTCTGGTAAATTTCATCCTTTTATAACAAAAGATAACATCTATCCCCTCTCCGATGAGTTCAACCTCGTATACTCTCACATTGAATCAAATGGAAATGCAAAGATCATATTTCTTGATCTGGCATTGAAGGTCACAAGGCTTATCCGCTGATCGGACTTCGATTATTGAAATTGATCCAATAATTCATTACTTTTGCTGCATAATTTCTGAATCTAAATTTGTTTATGACAGATAACGAAGATATTCTAGGACAGACCGGAGATGAAGTCCGTATGCCTGATATAACATATAAGCCAGGATACAATAAACTGGATTCTTTCAATTGGCTTAAAGATCTCCCTGAGACACCTTATGATAATGACATTGTAGAAATAAGATTTAAAAATACCAGAAAAGGCTTTTTCAAAAATGTTAACGGATTAAGGCTCGAAATCGGGGATGTGGTAGCAGTGGAGGCTTCACCGGGTCATGATATTGGAAGAGTCTCAATGGTAGGACACCTTATTGCCGAACAACTAAAACGTTTAAAGGTGCAACCGGCGGCTGATGATCTGAAAAAGATATACAGGAAAGCAAAAGCTGTTGACATACAGAAGTGGGAAGAGGCTAAAAAGCTCGAGACTACTACTATGTTACGCTCAAGGAAGATCTCTGAGGAGTTGCGTCTTAACATGAAAATAGGTGACGTTGAATACCAGGGTGATAAAACCAAAGCAATATTTTACTATATCGCCGATGAACGTGTGGATTTCCGACAACTCATAAAAGTTCTTGCCGACGAGTTCAGGGTGCGAATCGAAATGCGTCAGATCGGTGCAAGACAGGAAGCAGGCCGGATAGGCGGTATCGCTTCATGCGGAAGAGAACTTTGCTGTGCTACTCATATCACAAACTTTATATCGATAACCACTACCCACGCTAAATACCAGGAACTGTCACTTAACCCTCAGAAACTAGCTGGACAATGCAGTAAACTAAAATGCTGCTTACATTATGAGCTTGATTGCTATGTAGATGCACAACGATCATTTCCTCCAAGAGATATTCCGCTTGAGGCTCTTGATTGTACCGCATATTTCCAGAAGCTTGAAGTACACAAAGGCCTGTACTGGTATTCAACAGATCCTCATTCAAATGCTAACCTCATTGCGATTCCGGTGCAGAGAGTTAAGGAAATACAGGCAATAAACAGAAAAGGTAAGAAAGTGGATAAACTGAAACTTGTCGATGAAGCATGGGAGGTCACTCCTGTTTCTCAGGATCTTTTGAAAAACAACAGCCTCACAAGGTTTGATCCACCTGAAAATAAAGGACAACAAAACAAGAATCAGAATAAGAAAAAAAACAGAAGATTCAATGATAATAGGAATAAATAGAATTTCATTTATTATAACATTGATATTCTTCTTACTGCTCTCTTCATGCAACAGCAATGTCGTGTACACCAATACACAGCCGATGAAGGGTGAAATATGGAAACTTTCTGACACTCCGACATTTGAGGTGCCTGTTAATGACACACTTACAAGCAGCAATGTAATTTTTACCGTAAGAAACGGGTCTTCCTATCCTTTCAGGAATATTTACCTTTTTGTTTCCACCATTTCACCCGATGGAAAAACATTAACAGACACTCTGCAATATAATCTTGCAGATGAAAAAGGAAAATGGTACGGCAAAGGCTTTGGCGATATCCACGAACTCAATCTTCCTTATAAATCGAATGTCTATTTTCCCCGCAAGGGCATCTATGTATTTAAAATTCAGCATGGGATGCGCATGGAAAACCTTAAAGGTGTTTACGACTTCGGTTTGAAAATCGTTAAGGTAAAATAAAGGTTCAGCAGTGGGAAAGAATAAACTTGCAAGATGGACTGAATTAGGATCGTATGACAATGTTATCCAGCCATTAATAAGCGACGTGGCTGGCAAGGATCATCCTTTTAAAGGTAACTGGAACCGTGATATCTTCAGGAATAATAATCCTGTGGTTCTTGAACTTGGATGCGGCAGAGGTGAATATACAATAGGACTGGCTACCAGTTTCCCTTCTAAAAACTTCATTGGAATTGACATAAAAGGAGCCAGGATGTGGAGGGCGGCTAAGACTGCTAATGAGCAGAAACTTTCAAACGTGGCCTTTCTACGCACAAGAATAGAATTTATCAAATCATTTTTTACAACCGACGAAGTGGATGAAATCTGGATCACCTTCCCCGATCCTCATCCTGGCCTAAGGAACTCAAACAAACGATTGACATCTCCGTGGTTCCTCAATTCTTACCGTTACTTTCTCAAGAATAATGGGTTGGTCCATCTCAAGACTGATAATTCAGAGCTTTATGAATTCACAAATAAAGTAGTAAACCACAATAACCTCGATACTGTAATTGGTACTAACGATCTGTATTCTGAAAATATTGTCGATAATATCCTGTCTATAAAAACTCATTATGAAAAGATATTTCTGGATGCGGGACTGAAAATCAATTACCTTTCTTTCAGACTTGATAAAGAGAAAATCATCGAGAATGCCACTATCAAAACCAAAACAGAGTAGCGACTTTTTCACAAGAGTATACGAAGTGACAAAGTGCATCCCCTACGGAAGAATTACTTCATATGGAGCTATAGCCAGGTTCCTGGGTTCCGGACAATCGGCACGTTTGGTTGGCTGGGCTCTCAACGTCAGCCATAACAACAAAGATTTTATTCCTGCTCACAGAGTCGTTAACCGGAACGGACTCCTTACGGGGAAACGGCACTTTGGCAACTCTTCTACAATGAGTCAACTCCTGGAAAACGAAGGGCTCATTATTAAGGATGATCAGATTATTAACTTCGATGAGAAATTCTGGGACCCTGGTGTTGAGCTTAACCTGTGTGATGATGGAGTGGTGTATTAATGACCACAATTTGCTGTGAATAACCCCAGTGCCAGATGGGGTATATGTATATTGCAGGCCGATCTCCGCATATTTATCTTCACAATCAATATTACTTACAGATATTTGACAAAACCTGGGAGATCCCTCATTTTCTTCCACAAAAATTAGTTTCGTATTATTAGCTGACGCTTACCTTTTGTGTAAAAAATTCGGGATGACAGCGAATTCATGGGAGAAATAAGGGAAGGATTAGGGATCTCCAGGGTTTAGACTGAATGGGATTTAAAAATGATAAACATTGCTTTTCTGCCAAAAAACAGGTAAACTTGCATGCTGTTTATATTTAAATCAAATAAAAATAACGAATTTAACCTTCTAACAATACTTCAATGTTCTCAAAAGATCAGATTATAAAAGCGCTTTCCAAAGTAATTCACCCCGATAAAAAGAAAGATATTGTAAGTCTGGGTATGATATCGGAGATTGAATCATCCGAAAAGGGTATTTCTCTTACCCTTACCCCTGAAAAATCAAACGATCCATTCATTACTTCAATAAAAAGCACAATAGTCAGAACCCTTAAAGATGTACTTGGCCCGGATGTTGTAATAAATGAAATAAAGGTTCAGCCAAAGGTGGTTGTAGGAAAAATGCAGGAAAAAGCACCGGATGTACTCCCGGGAGTTAAAAACATTATTGCCATTGCTTCGGGAAAAGGCGGAGTAGGGAAAACCACAATTTCGGTCAACCTTGCAATTTCTCTCGCCAGATTGGGATATTCAGTTGGTCTTTTGGATGCCGACATCTTCGGTCCTTCTGTTCCTAAGATGTTCCATGAAGAAGAATATAAACCTGAAGTGAACAGGGACAGCACCGGTGATCATATTATTCCACTTTCAAAATTCGGCGTTAAGGTTCTTTCAACAGGCTTCTTTGTAGATCCCTCGGAGGCGGTAATCTGGAGAGGACCCATGGCTTCAAGTTTTCTTAAACAGTTAATTATGCAGGGTGACTGGGGACAACTCGACTATTTGCTATTTGATCTTCCCCCCGGCACCAGCGACATTCATCTGACTCTTGTACAGGAAGTTCCGGTAACGGGTGCTATTATTGTAAGCACACCTCAGGAAGTTGCCCTGGCAGATGTTATAAAAGGAATTGCAATGTTTAAAACCGATAAAATAGATGTCCCGGTGCTAGGCTTGGTCGAAAACATGTCGTGGTTCACCCCGGCCGAGCTTCCTGAGAATAAATATTATATTTTTGGAAAAGAAGGCTGCAGGAAACTCGCTGAAAGAATGAATATCCCGTTGTTGGGACAGATCCCTCTTGTTCAGAGCATCTGTGAAGGAAGTGATGCAGGTGAACCTGTTGCGCTCAATGATTCGATAACCGGTCTTGCATTTATGGATCTTGCAAAAGAGCTCGTAAAAAGAGTGGATGAACGTAATAAAAATATGAAGCCTACTGCAAAGCTGCAGGTAACCAAATGACCTCATCTCCCTGCCCCCTTCTCCTTGAAGAGAAGGGGGTAGTTGACAGTTTAGCCTGAAATAGCCCCTCTTCTCAAGGAGAGGGGTTGGGGTGAGGTAAAATGGAAGGAGAGGGGTTGGGGGATTGAAGTTGGATTATGTAAGTATGAGAGAGAATTGAAATCAATTAATCTTAAGGATATGACAGATAGTACCATTAAGGCCCGGGTTTTGAAAGCACTTGACAGAGTCAGACCATATCTTCAGTCTGATGGTGGCGATATAGAATTCATTGATGTCAGCGACGATATGACGGTCAAAGTAAAACTCACCGGTGCATGTCAGGATTGCCCTTTCAGCATGCAAACTCTAAAGGCGGGTGTTGAACAGGCAATTATGAAAGAAGTTCCTGAAATAAAGAGAGTAATTTCGGCCTGAAAAGCCACATCAGCTCAATTTTATTTATCTTTGAAATACTATACGAATAATTAATAAGTTATAGTACTAAAAGTCTGTTATTGGCTTCAAAAAAGACATTATATAAATATCTGGTACTATTGTTATTACCAATGGTACTAACATACTGTTCTGTGGAAAAAAACACTGGTGCAACCAGGTTTTACCAAGGTATGACGGCCAAATTCAATATCTATTTTAATGGTTATGAGAGCTTTAAGGCAGGACTGGCTAAGATTTCAAGAGGCTATCGCGACGACTATGCGGAGCTCCTGAAGGTCTTCGAATACAGTGATCCATCAACGGTTTCAATGTGCTCGGGTGATATGGAACGGGCAATCCAGAAAGCTTCGAAGCTCATCTCCCTTAAATCGATAACAGCAAAACCTAAATTTAAAGATAAAAATGAGCTTTCAGAGAGTGATAAACAACTTCTGGAACAGAAAGAATTCAATAAGTGGGTTGACGACAGTTATCTGCTAATTGGTGAAGCCAGGTTTTATAAGCATGAATATAATGAAGCAACCTCGGTATTCAACTATTGTATAACCGATGCAAATGATCCTTATATAAAAAAGGAAGCTACACTATGGCTTGCCAGAATATATAATGAGACCGGCAATTATTCTGAATCACTCCGATTGATAAATTCGACAGATATTACAGGAAAGGTTGGTAACTCGCTGACTTCAATGTATTATACAACCCTGGCTGATCTCTATATAAAGCAGAAAAAGTTCGGGGAAGCAATTGAGCCGCTTGAAACATCCCTTAAACTGGTCTCAGGAAAAAGAACCATGTACCGTCTGACATATCTGCTTGCCCAGCTAAATGAAAAAGCAGGGAATGATGACCGGGCAACAGCGTTGTATAGGGCTGTAGTGAAATTAAACCCTCCATATGAAGTTGAATTTAACGCCAGGATAAATATTGCAGGTGTTTTTAATGTAAACTCAGGCAACCCTCAGGAAATTACAAGGGAGCTTCAGAAGATGCTCAATGATTCAAAAAATAAAGAATTTCAGGATCAGATCTTATTTGCAATGGGTAACCTGGCAATGAAAGAAGGAAACGACGCAAAAGCACTGGAATATTTCAGGAAATCAGCAGTTGCAATGTCGCAGAATCAGAATCAGAAGGGGCGATCATATCTGGCGCTCGCGCGGTATTATTTCAGCAAACCCGATTATATGAAGTCAGGCACTTTTTATGACAGCGCTATATATTTTCTCGATCAGAAATACCCAGATTACCTCGCGATAAAGACTAAATCACAGGATCTGAATACACTTGTTTCACAATTAACAATCATTCAGCGTGAAGACAGTCTTCAGAGGGTAGCCAAAATGCCCGAACAGGAGAGAAATGCTTTGATCGCTTCAATTATAGCTAAAATTGCCAGCCAGGAACTTGAAGGCAAATCCACTGACAATGCCGACAGATATAACATAGGTCAGTACTATGAGAATGAAAGGCGTTTTCAGGGAAATATCGATCAGGAAGGGAAGTGGTATTTTTATAATCAGGCAGCATTAACATTTGGCCGCACGGAGTTTCGTAAACGGTGGGGCGACAGAAAATTAGAAGACAACTGGAGGAGATCAAATAAAGCCAGGGTAACCAATACACAACCACCAAGCCCGAATGAAATAATTAAACATGGACCAGATACTGCACTTTTTGTAGATACAGATTACAAAAGACCTCCTTTCTACCTGAAGAGCCTGCCTCTCTCCGATTCATTGATGCTTATTTCAAATGAAAATGTAGCCACGGCAATGATGAATGCCGGAAAAGCCTATGCCGAACGAATACCCGACATTGCCAAAGCAACAGAAATACTCGAATCGCTGATCAACCGTTTCCCGTCGGGCGATCTTATACCCGAAGCATTATTTACACTTTACAATATAAATAAAGAAACCAACAGCGTGAAATCAGAAGCTTACAGGCAACGTCTTCTTCAAAGGTTTCCCGAAAATGAGTTTGCAAAAATTCTTTCCGACCCGTCTTATTATAACAAAAAAATTGAACAGCTGAAACAGGCTGAAACCTCCTACAAGGAAGCGTATGATGCTTATAGCACTGAAAAATATATTGATGCAATATCTATTGCTGATAATGCTCTCAAAAAATTCCCGCAGGATCAGCTTGCTCCTAAGTTCTTGCTCCTCAAGGCTTTTTCAGTAGGCCATACAAGCGATGCAAAAACGTTCAAAGATGAACTTAATAATGTAATTAAAAAATATCCGGGAACAACTGAAAGCAACAGAGCAGCTGAACTGATAGAATATCTTAATCAGAAAACGCCGGAACTCAAAGTGGAAGAAGATATAAAGATAGCTACTGAAATATATGTTGCCGATACTACCGCAAAACAGGTTTTTGTGCTCATAATTTCAGATCCTTCCTTTAACCGGAATCAGGCATCCTTTGATGTTATCAGTTACAACATTGATAATTTTACCAACAAAAACTACAAAACAGAATCTATGGTGGTCGACAATAAGTTTGTTGAGATCATTGTTACAGGATTTTCCGGTTTTTCAGAGGCAATGAACTACTACAACTCATTTAAGAGTGAACAACTCGTCAGAAACCCGACGAGTGCAAGGATGACGACATTTGTAATAAGTGCAGATAACCTGAAAGTACTATCAGAGGATAAGTCCCCGGAACGTTACCAGCTTTTCTTTAAGGAACGGTTTCTGAATAAATAATACCTATCTTTTAAAGATACTCCAAGGAGGGGCGGCCCGGACCCAATCAATGCTATTTTCAGGGATTTGACTGTACCTTGGAATCCCTTTCAGAAATTTGACTGTACCCGGCAGATCCCTTCGTTATTCCACAAACCAGGATTCTTCCTGAATACTTAACATTAGTTTTTTGTGGAATAACTCGGGATGACCTTTTATTCACTTGCATTCCGCTAACCCCAATCCTCAATCCGAAATTTTCTCAAAATGGAGACAAAGGTCAGGTAAATGACTTGCTGGTTGACTGCCTTGGGATTTAGGGGGGTTGTCAGGAAGAAAGGAAACTTAGGGTGTGGTCAAGACGTTTTCGGCTGGAAAGGCGGTTAACGGTTTGGGGAAGAATTATGTACCTTTGTCGGGTTAAGTATTTTCTGGTTACTATGGAGACTAAGGGAGATTATTCAAAATGAGGAAAATAAAAATACTTTGGACTGACGATGAGGTTGAAGCACTTAAACCACATATCTTCTTTCTGGAAGAAAAAGGATATGAGATTGATACATGTTCAAACGGGAATGATACTATTGATTTGGTAAAACAGAACCAGTATGACCTTATATTCCTCGACGAAAATATGCCCGGGCTGAGCGGGATTGAAACTTTAAAGCTTATAAAGGAAGTCAGGACAGATATTCCTGTTGTGATGATCACTAAAAGCGATGAAGAAGATTTAATGGAAACAGCAATAGGGTCGGAAATTGCCGATTATCTGATAAAACCTGTTAAGCCAAAACAAGTACTTCTTGCTATAAAAAAGATTCTCGATCAGCGTCGCCTGGTTACGGAGAAGACAACTACAGACTACCGCCAGGAATTTAACAGGATTAGTGATATGATTTCGTGCGCTTCCACCTACAACGACTGGATAGAGCTTTATAAGAAAACCGTATTTTGGGAATCGGAATTAGAGAAATCGGCAGACCCCGGGATGAGTGAAATTCTGAAGCTGCAGCAGAACGAAGCCAATAATGCATTCTCTAAATTCATTACAGCTAATTATCTCGAATGGCTGAAACCTGACAATAAAAATAAACCGCTTCTTTCCCCTGCCCTCTTCACAGATAAAATCCTTCCCCACATAAGCGCCAACAGGCCACTTTTCTTCATTCTTATAGACAACATGAGATATGACCAATGGAAAACAATTTCAGCTGAATTGGCAGGTATATACAGGATTATCGAAGATGATATCTACTACAGTATCCTTCCAACCTCGACACAGTTCAGCCGGAATTCTATCTTCGCCGGACAAATGCCTTCTGTAATTGCTGAGAAACTGCCACAATTATGGATAAATGACGACGAAGATACCGGCAAAAATAAATTTGAAGAGGAACTATTCAGCGACCAATTGAAACGTAAAGGCCTGAAATACAAATGGTCGTATAATAAGATAAGCAGCAGTGCCGAAGGGAAAAAAGTGAACGACAAAGCAAAAACGCTGCTTCAGAATGATATTAATATCCTCGTATTCAATTTTGTCGATATGCTCTCCCATGCACGCACAGAAATAAGTATGATCAGGGATCTGGCTAACGACGAACCGGCATACCGCAGCCTCACCAGGTCGTGGTTTATGCATTCTTCATTGTTTGAACTTCTCAAAACACTTGCATCTCACCCTGTTAAAGTAATCTTCAGCACCGACCATGGAACAATACGAGTCCAGAATCCGCTCAAAATTATTGGTGACAGAAATACCTCACCGAATCTCAGGTATAAAATGGGGAGAAATCTTGATTATGATCCGAAAAAAGTTTTTGAACTGATAAACCCGGAAAAAGCTATGCTTCCTAAAACAAATTTGAGTTCAAGATATATCTTTGCCCAGAATCAGGATTATCTTGTTTATCAGAACAACTATAATCATTATGCCAGCTATTATAAAGATACGTTTCAGCATGGTGGCATATCGATGCAGGAGATACTTATTCCCGTTGCAAGGCTCGAACCGGTTTAGTTAATTATAAATGAGGTATTAGATCATTTAGATTTTTATGGAAATTCTGATAAAAGATAAAAGACACTTACCGGCTGCGGCAAAACAGATTGTCGAAGAATTTCATGATAAAAAAATATTCGCATTCTATGGAACTATGGGAGCCGGCAAAACAACAATCATAACAGCAATTTGTAAGTACCTGGGAGCCACAGATATTATCAGCAGTCCTACCTTCACTCTCGTGAATGAATATAGAACATCAGGGGGCAATTCTTTGTTTCATATTGATTTCTACAGGATAAAAAAACAGGAAGAAGTTTTTGATTTTGGAATAGAGGAATATCTTACCGGCGATTGTTATTGCTTCATGGAATGGCCGGAATTAATCGAGGAATTACTTCCTCCGGAGACAGTTAAAATTAAAATATCTGTCGCTGAAGATGAAAAAAGAATATTGACAATAGCCTAAAAGCTAATGATTTTGCTCTATGTTTCAAATTTTTTACCTTTGAAGAAATAACAACCTTAAACTATGAATACCAGGACCAAGAGCGGAAAAGTAAGTTTCGAGAATACAGTCTTCATGCCAAAGGAAGAACTTCTGGAGACTGCAGTCAAAAACCGTAGAATTACAATTGGCATTCCCTCCGACATTCAGGATGATGAGAAAAGAGTTGCTCTGACACCCGAAGCAGTCAGTCAGCTTGTTGAAAATAATAATGAGGTGATAATTCAATCGGGAGCCGGAAATGGATCTAATTATTCCGATAAGGATTACAGTGAGAATGGTGCAATAATAAGTGAATCGCCCGCAAGGGTATACAGCGCCGATGCTGTAATAAAGGTTGCGCCTTTTTCAGAGAAGGAAACCGAATACCTGAACGGAAACCAGGTAATCTTCTCTTATCTGAATGTACTGAAACTTAAAGAAGAGACCCTCTCCAAACTAATAAGAAAAAAGGTAACTGCAATCGCATTTGAAAAGATCCGCGACGGTAATGGCGAATTGCCTGTTGTTGAGTCTATGAGCGAAATTTCAGGAATAACTTCTATTCTTGTTGCGTCTGAACACCTCAGCAACATGCATGGTGGCAAAGGGGTTATGCTAGGAGGTATTACGGGCGTAACTCCAACTGAAGTTGTAATTCTTGGTGCAAACACTGCAGGAGAATATGCTGCAAGAGCTGCAATAGGGCTTGGATCAACAGTGAAGATCTTCGACAATTCCGTTCTGCGCCTCAGAAGGTTTCAGAACCAGCTCGGACAACGACTTCAGACTTCGGTACTCCATCCACAGGTTCTTAAGAAGGCGCTGAAATCAGCGGATGTTATTATAGGAGCCATTGAACTGGAGGATCTGAAACCATGGTATTATATCACCGAGGATATGGTAAGGAGTATGAAGAAGGGTGCTATAATAATCGATCTGAGCATCGATCGTGGCGGCTGTATTGAAACTACTGAATGTCGCGCAATGAAGGACCCCGTATATGAGAAACATGGTGTTTTACACTTTTCTGCATGGAATCTCCCATCCCGGGTTTCACGCACTGCTTCAATTGCACTTAGCAATATCTTCACTCCACTCCTGCAGAGCATGGCTGATGCAGGTGGTATTACACAGCTGCTAAAATATAATCAGGGTGTCAGAAATGGGGCTTATCTCTATAACGGTATGCTTACCAATGCAACGCTTGGACAGAAGTTCGGAGTGATCTCAAATGATCTTGATCTTCTTATTTCAGCTCTCTGATCATCAAATATAACTGAGACTGGCAGTTGACCCGGAGATCTTTATCCTTGCTTTTTTTCCAATATAGAATGCCCTGTTGTCAGAAATATGACCAGCCGGGAAATTGAAGAAAACAGGATAGTCATATTCGCTTACAATATCATAGATAGTCTCTTCAATACTTCGTCCCCAGGGAATCTTAATTTCCGATATCTTGTTCATCCCCCCGACTACAAGAGCTGCGAGATTTTGCAGCTTTCCGGTAAGCTTCAACGAGGTTAGCATTCTGTCGATATGATAGTAATACTCTCCTACATCCTCAATGAATAATATCTTTCCCTTGGTAACAGGATCAGCTTCTGTACCCGAAAGGGTTGACAATAGCGACAGATTTCCTCCTGTTATTTCGCCCGAAACATCTGCCGGCCTGTAAATACTGCCGTCCCATTTGTGGTGGAGTGGATCTCCAAATAGCGCCTTTCTCAAAGACGTAAATGTTTCGGGTGTCTTTTCGCTATTGTTGAAATTGAGTGCCATCTCTCCATGAATTGACATTACTCCGCATACTTCATTAAGCCAAATGTGCAAAATTGTAATATCGCTGAAACCAGAAAACCATTTTGGATGTGTACAGAGTGAACAAAAATCTGTCTTATTGATTATTCTTGAAAGACCGTAACCTCCCCGTGAACAGAATACAGCCTTTATATTTTTATCATCCGTCATTTCCTGAAGATCGGCTAACCTCTCTTCATCACTCCCTGCAAATGGACCCTGCCTTTTAAATGCATTTCCCCCGATCCTGACTTTCAATCCCCAATTTGCCAGGAAATCTACAGATTCGGTAAGGATTTTTTCATCAATGCAAAATGAAGGAGAAATAATTGCCACTTCATCACCTTCTCTAAGAAAAGGAGGCTGGATCTTTTTTGCTGTCATATCATTTTCATTATATGTAAAAGTAACAGTTTTTTATAAGTCGTCGTCATTGCGAGGAGCATAGCGACGAAGCAATCTCTCTGGTTTATCTAAAAATTACTATCTTTGTTCGATTTTTTAAAAAGCTAATACCTCATTATCAATCTCATGAAGAATTTTAAAAGATATCTTGTTACTTCAGCACTGCCATATGCAAACGGCCCTATACATATTGGCCATCTGGCAGGTGTTTATGTTCCGTCTGACATTTATACAAGATACCTGAGGCTGAGAGGATTAGATGTGATATCCATCTGCGGATCCGATGAGCACGGCATCCCGATTACTCTGAAAGCCCGCAAAGAAGGAGTGACTCCTCAGGAAATAGTGGACAGATATCATTCACTGAATAAGAAAGCGTTTGAAGATTTTGGTATTTCATTCGATATATATTCACGTACTTCCAATAAAGTCCATCATGAAACTGCTTCAGCCTTTTTCAAAAATCTTTATGATAAAGGAGAGTTTATTGAAAGATCATCAGAACAGTATTATGATCAGGAAGCAGGTTGTTTTCTCGCCGACAGATATATTGTAGGCACATGTCCGAATTGTGGTAACGAAAATGCCTACGGTGACCAGTGTGAGAAATGTGGCTCATCATTAAGTCCTGAGGAACTGATTAATCCGCACTCAACCATTAGTGGCAGCCAGCCTGTTCTGAAAGAGACAAAACACTGGTACCTTCCTCTCGACAAATACGAACCATGGTTAAAAAAATGGATCCTCGAAGATCATAAAGAGTGGAAGGCCAATGTATATGGTCAGTGTAAATCGTGGCTCGACCAGGGTCTGCAACCCAGGGCGGTCAGCCGTGATCTTGACTGGGGAGTTCCGGTACCTGTTGAAGGCGCAACCGGGAAAGTTCTGTATGTTTGGTTTGATGCCCCTATAGGATATATATCAGCTACAAAGGAGCTTACTCCCGACTGGGAAAAATACTGGAAGGATAGTGAAACAAAAATGGTACATTTCATTGGCAAAGACAATATTGTGTTCCATTGTATCATTTTCCCTGCTATGTTAAAGGCAGAAGGAAGTTTTATTCTTCCTGAAAATGTTCCTGCAAATGAATTCCTGAACCTGGAAAGCGATAAAATTTCCACCTCAAGGAACTGGGCTGTCTGGCTTCATGAATATCTGGAAGATTTCCCGGGGAAACAGGATGTTCTTAGGTATTCTTTATGCGCTAACGCACCTGAAACAAAAGATAACGATTTTACATGGAAAGATTTTCAGGCACGTAATAATAATGAACTAGTTGCAATACTTGGAAATTTTGTAAACAGAACACTCGTACTAACAAATAACTACTACGAGGGGAAAGTTCCTGAAAGAGGTAAAACAGAACCTGGAGATGACTCTGTTCTTAATGAAATAATTAAGATCAGGGAAAATGTTGAGTCGTGTATTGAAACTTACCGCTTCCGCGAAGCACTTAAGGAAGCAATGAATCTTGCACGGCTTGGGAATAAATACCTTGCTGATGCAGAACCCTGGAAAGTTATTAAGACAGATCCCGAACGTGTTAAGACAATAATGAATGTAGCACTGCAAATAACTGCTAATCTGACAATTATTTGCGAGCCATTCCTTCCGTTCTCAATGAATAAATTAAGAGGCTGGATAAATCTTGACAAGCTGAAGTGGGAAGATGCAGGCAAAACTAATCTGCTGTCAACAGGTCACTTAATAAGCCGTCCGGATCTGCTTTTTGAAAAAATTGAAGATGAAGCTATAAACTTTCAGATAGAAAAACTTCTGTCGACAAAAAAAGCCAATGAGACAGCCTCCACTGTTACAATTCCGGGTAAAGCGCCTGTAACATTCGACGATTTCAGCAGGATTGATATCAGAATTGCTACTATTCTTGAAGCTGAAAAAGTTCCTAAGACCAATAAGCTCCTGAAGCTTAAAATAGATACAGGAATTGATATCCGAACCATTGTGTCGGGAATAGCAGAATACTATGACCCCGCTAAGATTATCGGTAAACAGATCTCAATTGTTGCCAACCTCGAGCCTCGTATGATCAAGGGCATCGAGTCGAAAGGAATGATTCTTATGGCTGAAGACAAAGACGGCAAACTGGTTATGGTATCTCCATCCGATAAGATAAAAAACGGGAGTATGATAAAATAGGGAAAAATCTATATTTTTCTTGAAATCCAACTGCCAGGGAATCTATCGGCTATGCTATCTTTCTCCCCTACTGCGGTTCTCAGGTTATCGCATGAAACGGCACATACTCTGAAGAAACCGTTATCTGTTATAACAACCTCAGGGGAGAATCCTTCTTCTTTTAATCTGTCGGCCTGCGAAAGAGCATTTTCTCTCGATTTAAAGCTTCCTGTTATTACGAAATATGAATTTGATTTTGAGACTGCCGGAGCGGCGATCTCAGGTGCTGGTTTCTTAATTTCAGTATTCAGTGAAGTCTCTGAAGTAGTTTCAGTTTTGGGATTTATCTCTTCCTCTGCCTCAGATTTTATTATTTCAGTCTTTGGAGGTTCAACATAACTATCCTGATCAACTGCTTTCTTATTGCTTTCAAATTCAGCAGTGACAAGCGGATTCATTGTGCTGTTTTCGGCTTTTGATTTGAAAAAATCAGTTTTCAGTGGTACTATCACCAGGAGAGATAACAGAGGAATTATAACTGCGGCACGCCACAATAATTTGCGTGTTGGCATCTGCGGTACTGGTTCCATATTTTTCTGTCTGACAATGCGTTTCCTTACATCATAGCCTTCAAGAGGCATGCAAACAAATGGCTCGAGCCCATAAGAATCAAGATGATAATTTACAGACCTGTCAGGCTCAAACTGGATATTCCCTTCATGATTATTAAAAAAGCTGCCAATATGATCAAACTTAATTTTTTCTCCTTGTTCGAGCTTCTTCCTGACATATGCAACAAATTCCTCCACACTATTCCTGGCGTCACCATAATTCATACCTGTGGTATTCGATATCCGGCCGATGAGAAGTCCGTCATTGTGATTCAGATTGCGGTTAAAGGAGATCTGCTTTACAGGCGGATAAAATGTCCCGGCCGGTTTATCAATCCTGGCAGGGGTATAGTTACCAATAAAACCACCAAACCCTGGCACTATTACACAATCATGCCCAAATAATAATTCCCTTATAAATGCAGTTACATCCACCGACAGTTCTAGTTTTAGTCATTACAAATTTAACAATAAATAGTAAGTCACAAAAAGAAATATCACCAATACCTCGTTTTTCGTTTTTTAAGGCTTTTGGGGATGTGGAATTATTCCATGAACAGCTCTTCATCTTTTTGACGATGCAGCTGTCCAAACAAGGGATCAGTGGCAGTATCCACAAATAATTATTATCTTAGCAACTCAAAATTATTGCCATTTTAATGAGAGAAATACAAATGGTCGATCTTAAAGCTCAGTATGAGAAGATCGGATCAGAAATTGATAAAGCCATAAAATCTGTCCTAATCTCTACAGCTTTTATAAAAGGTCCGGATGTTAAGTTATTTGAGGATGAACTTCAGCAATATATGCAGGTAAGGAATGCTGTTTCCTGTGCAAATGGAACCGATGCATTGCTTCTTGCCATGAAGGTACTGGGACTAAAGCCGGGTGATGAAGTTATTACAACCAACTTTACATTTATCGCAACAATAGAAGTGGTGGCTTCACTCGGGTTGAAACTGGTAATAGTTGATCCCGATGCTGATAATTTTAATATCTCTGTAAGGGAGGTGGAAAAAGCCATTACGCCCAGAACCAGAGCAATAGTACCGGTTCACCTGTTCGGTCAATGTGCCGACATGGAGAAAATAATGGCTCTTGCAAAAAAACATGATATTTTTGTTGTTGAAGATGCAGCACAGGCAACCGGTGCGGATTATTATTTTAAAAACGGAGATTCTAAAAAAGCCGGTACTATAGGTCATATCGGTACTACATCCTTTTTCCCCTCAAAGAACCTGGGGTGTTACGGCGATGGTGGCGCTATTTATACAAATGACGACGAATTTGCCCGCAGGCTGAGAAGTATTGCCAATCACGGTATGAAAATCAGGTACCATTACGACGAGATAGGTGTTAATTCAAGATTGGATACTCTCCAGGCTGCCATCCTCAGGGTAAAGCTTAAATATCTTTCTGAGTTCAATGAAGCAAGAAGATCTGTGGCTGATTATTATGATTCTATACTTGGAGGCAGCGAAGCAATCATCCTCCCTAAAAGGGAAAAATACTCATCACACATCTTTCATCAATATACCATCAGAGTCGGAAACGGACGACGGGATGAATTGAAAAAATTTCTCGAAACTAAAAATATACCTTCAATGGTATATTACCCTGGTCCGCTGCATACGCAGAAAGCTTATGAATATCTTGGGTATAATGAGAAAGAATTCCCGGTAACAACTTCGCTTTGTAAGGAGGTCTTGTCATTGCCGATGCACCCTGAGATGGAGAATATACAGCTTGAATATATTACGAATAATATACTTGAATTCCTGAAAAAATAAAAATGGAAACGGAATATTTTGCACATGAAACCGCCATCATTGATGAAGGTTGTAAGATTGGAAAGGGAACAAAGATATGGCACTTTAGTCATATTATGCACGATTCGGAAATCGGCGAGGGCTGTAATATCGGACAGAATGTTGTAATATCCCCCGGTGTCAGGCTTGGGAATAATGTGAAGGTACAGAATAATGTGTCTATCTATACGGGTGTAATCTGTGAAGATGATGTTTTCCTTGGTCCGGCAATGGTTTTTACAAATGTCATTAATCCACGAAGTGCAATTATCCGTAAAGACAATTATTATATTACTGTTGTTGAAAAGGGAGCATCTATTGGCGCCAATTCAACAATTGTGTGCGGTAATAAAATAGGTACCTACGCCTTTATCGGAGCCGGAGCGGTGGTAACAAAAGACGTCAAACCCTACGCTCTCGTGGTAGGCAACCCAGCCAGGCAAACAGGCTGGATGAGTGAGTATGGACATAAGCTCATATTCGACGCCGAAGGGTTTGCATCGTGCCCCGAGAGCGGACAAAGATACCGCTTTGAGGATGGCCAGGTTTCTAAAATTATTTAGTATTTTTGTGTACTTTTTTAGCAATATAGCATGACAGAGAATCCAAAAAATTTCGGAATAATTGGTGTTGCAGGATATATAGCAGTAAGACATCTTCACGCTATAAAGGAAACTGGGAATAACCTGCTTGCAAGTCTTGACAAGTTTGATAGTGTCGGAAGAATTGATAGCTATTTTCCTGAGAGCGATTTTTTTGTGGAATTTGAAAGATTCGACAGACATTTCGACAAACTTAAAAGAACCGGAACAAAAATTGATTATGTAAGTATCTGTTCCCCTAATTATCTTCATGATTCACATATCAGGTTCGCCTTACGTCATCAGGCAGAGGCAATTTGTGAAAAACCTATCGTTTTGAATCCATGGAACGTAGATGCTTTACAGGAAATCGAAAATGAAACCGGTCGTAAGATTTATACCGTCCTCCAGCTGCGTCTTCATCCTAAAATACTTGAACTGCGTGAAAAGATAATGAATGGTCCAAAGGATAAAGTTTATGATGTTGACATGACTTACATTACAAGCCGTGGCAACTGGTATTCAATTTCATGGAAAGGAGATATTCAGAAATCGGGAGGGATAGCTACAAATATAGGTATCCACTTTTTCGATATGCTGAGCTGGATCTTTGGTGAGCCTAAAAAAAATATTGTTCATGTTTCAGAGGCTCATAAGGCCGCAGGTTATCTTGAACTCAAAAATGCAAGGGTCAGATGGTTTCTGTCAGTCGACTATGATGACATACCGGCTGATGTAAAACAAACACGCAAAAGGACTTACAGATCTATCACAGTTGACGGAGAAGATGTTGAATTCAGTGAAGGATTTACCGACCTTCATACCATGACTTATCAGGAAATACTTGCCGGGAGGGGATTTGGGCTGAAAGAAGCCAGACAGTCAGTTGAAACGGCATATATAATAAGGAACTCAAAACCAATTGGTTTACAGGGAGATTATCATCCAATTTTAAAAACAAAATATTAATATGTACAACAAACTGATTAACAAAGAGACGAAACTTTCAGTCATAGGTCTGGGTTATGTAGGTTTGCCCATCGCCCTTGAATTTGCGAAACAGATACAAGTCGTTGGCTTTGATATCAAGCCCGAAAGAGTTGAACTGATGAAGAAGGGCATCGACCCCAGCAAGGAGCTTACGTCGGAGGCTTTTAATAATACCGATATAGTTCTTACCAGCGATCCCTCAGTATTAAAAACTGCTTCATTTCATATAATCGCCGTTCCTACTCCCACCACTAAAAATAACCTCCCCGATCTGACTCCTGTTCTCAAAGCATCAGAAACAGTTGGCCGGATCCTGAAGAAAGGGGATTATGTTGTTTATGAATCAACTGTTTATCCCGGATGTACTGAAGAAGATTGCATTCCTGTACTGGAAAGATATTCCGAACTTAAGTGCGGAGTGGATTTTAAAGTAGGATTCTCTCCAGAAAGAATAAACCCGGGAGATACCAATCATACTCTTACAAAAATTGTAAAAGTCACCAGCGGCTGCGATGCAGAATCTGCAGAAAACATTGCAAAGACCTACGAACTAATCATTAAAGCAGGTGTTCACCGTGCAAGCTCAATAAAAGTTGCTGAATCAGCAAAGATCATTGAGAACACACAGCGCGACATTAACATAGCATTTATGAATGAGCTTTCAATAATATTCAACCGGCTTGGTGTTAATACCTTTGAAGTTCTTGAAGCTGCAAACACAAAATGGAACTTCCTGAAATTCTATCCCGGGCTGGTCGGTGGCCATTGTATTGGCGTCGATCCCTATTATCTTTCATTCAAAGCCAAAGCACTCGGATATCACCCCCAGATGATCGACTCAGGTAGATTTATTAATGACAGTATGGGAGGATATATAGGAAAACAGACAGTCAAAAAAATAATTGCTGCCGGTAAGAATCTGAAAGGTTCACGTGTTCTCGTAATGGGTATGACCTTCAAGGAAGATGTTACTGATATACGTAATTCAAAGGTTATGGATATCATTAAGGAACTCGATGATTTTGGCATCGCTGTAGATGTTATCGATCCGGGAGCCGGGAAGCATGAGGTTAAGGAAGAATATAATATTGAGTTGAAAGATAAACCTTCAGGTAAGTACGATGCGGTTATTCTGGCCGTTTGCCATAAAGAATACATGAAGTTTGATGAATCATACTTCACGCCACTGCTTAACCATGACGGTATAATTGTTGATGTTAAAGGCGTACTTCGTGGAAAAATTAAAAATCACACATACTGGAGCTTGTAAATGAAAAAGAAAATCCTGGTTACCGGCGGTACCGGCTACATTGGCTCTCATACTACTGTTGAATTAATTGAACAGGGATTTGATGTTGTGATTATTGATAATCTTTATAATTCAGATCCAAAGGTAATAGACCAGATCCAAAAAATAACCGGGGTTAAACCTTCTCTCGAAGTATTCGACATATGCGATCAGGATAAGCTTGATTCATACATCGGTAAGAATACAGATATTACAGCAATCATTCACTTCGCTGCTTATAAAGCTGTAGGAGAGTCAGTTAATGAACCACTGAAATACTATCATAACAATCTTTATTCACTGGTTAATCTGCTTGAAGTGATGAAAAGGTATGGTATTCCCAATCTGGTCTTCTCCTCCTCTTGCACTGTATACGGTCAACCCGAAAAACTTCCTGTTACTGAAGACGCACCTCTTCAGCCAGCCACTTCACCTTATGGAAATACAAAACAGGTGGGGGAATCAATAATAAAAGATACAACGTTCGCCGACAAAAAGATTAATGCTATCTCGTTGAGGTATTTTAATCCGATAGGGGCTCACCCATCCGCACTTATTGGTGAACTTCCAAGAGGTGTTCCCGAAAACCTTGTTCCATACCTTACACAAACAGGTTATGGATTAAGGGAAGAACTGAAAGTGTTTGGCGATGACTATGATACACCTGACGGTTCATGTCTGAGAGACTATCTCCATGTTGTTGACCTGGCGAAAGCACATGTTGTCGCAATTAAACGTCTTCTGGAAGGCAAGAATAAATCAAACTATGAGGTGTTCAATCTTGGTACAGGTAATGCCGTTTCAGTGCTTGAAGCAATAAAATCCTTTGAACGGGTATCGGGTGTAAAACTGAAATACAAAATTGTAGACAGAAGACCGGGAGATATCGAAAAAATTTGGGCAGACCCTTCATTTGCCAATAAAGAACTTGGCTGGAAAACATTAAGTTCACTCGATGAAGCCATGAAGACTGCGTGGGATTGGGAGAAAGCTATAAGAACCAATAAATTGTAGACCATGAAAAAAACAATTCTAATAACTGGTGGAGCCGGGTTCATTGGTTCTCATGTAGTAAGACGATTCATTCACAAATACTCCGATTATTTGATTGTCAACGCCGATAAGCTGACATATGCCGGCAATCTGGAAAACCTCAAGGATATTGAGAGAGAAAAAAATTACAGATTTGAGAAAACAGACATAGTTGATAAACAGGCCGTTACAAATCTTTTTGAAAAATACACTTTTGATTCTGTAATTCATCTTGCCGCAGAATCACATGTCGACCGTTCGATAACAGGGCCCGATGAATTTGTTTTTACAAATATTGTAGGAACTCTCAATCTGCTTAACGCTGCTTTGAATAAATGGAAGAATGATTTCGAAGGAAAGCTTTTCTATCATATCTCCACCGATGAAGTATACGGCTCTCTCGGAAAAGATGGGCTCTTCACCGAAGAAACTTCTTACGACCCGAAGAGTCCCTACTCAGCATCAAAAGCCAGCTCTGACCATCTGGTGAGAGCCTACAACCATACTTTTGGACTCCCAACAATAATTTCCAATTGCTCAAATAATTATGGACCTAACCAGTTTCCTGAAAAACTGATTCCACTTGCTATAAATAATATTAAGAATAACAAATCAATACCTGTTTACGGTAAAGGAGAAAATATACGCGACTGGTTATTTGTTGAGGATCACGCTTCGGCAATTGACCTCATCTTCCATAAAGGCAAAAAAGGCGAAACATACAATATAGGTGGTAATAATGAGTGGAAGAACCTCGATCTTATTTTGCTCCTGTGCAGGATAATGGATAAAAAACTTTACCGTGCTGCCGGCACATCAGAAAAGCTTATTACATACGTTAAAGACAGGCCCGGGCACGATCTGCGATATGCTATTGACTCTTCAAAACTTCATTCTGAACTGGGGTGGTCGCCAATACCTGAATTTGCTGCTGGCCTGGAAAAAACAGTTGACTGGTATCTCACAAATACTGAATGGCTCGACAGAATATTATCAGGTGATTATAGCAAATACTACGATAAGATGTATTCCGGAAGATAAATCAGCTCTATTTACCCCTTAGTTTCGACCCCCTGCCCCCTGAAGGGGGTTCAAAAACCATTTATTCAACAGTTACCGACTTGGCTAGATTTCGTGGCTGATCTACATTACAACCTCTCAATACCGCTATATGGTAAGAAAGTAATTGAAGAGGTATCACAGCGAGCAATCCTGAAAAAATAGGAATTGTAGCAGGAACTTCGAGCACATAATCAGCCATCTTGCTGATTATCTCGTCGCCTTGTGTTACAATTGCGATTACTTTACCTTTTCTGGCTTTAATTTCCTGAATATTGCTCACTATTTTTTCATAAGTATCGTCTTTTGTTGCAACCACAACAACCGGCATATTCTCGTCGATGAGAGCGATAGGACCGTGTTTCATTTCTGCAGCAGGGTAGCCTTCTGCATGAATATAGGAAATCTCTTTAAGTTTAAGGGCTCCCTCAAGTGCAACAGGGAACAGGTAACCTCTTCCAAGGTAAAGCGCATTTTGTGTGTTCTGGAATATTTTTGACAGCTCAAAAACCTGATCATTTATTTTCAGTGCATCTTCAATTTTTCCGGGAATAGATGCGAGTTCCGTGACAAGATCTTTATAAAGCAGGTCAGAAATTGTACCTTTTTTATGCCCGATTTCAAAGGCCATCATTGCCAGAACCAATACCTGTGAAGTAAAGGCTTTCGTTGAAGCAACGCCGATCTCCGGGCCGGCATGGGTATATACTCCGGCATCAGTTTCTCTTGGGATACTGCTACCAACAACGTTACAGATTCCAATAACTTTTGCTCCTTTCTCACGGGCAAGCTTAATTGCCGCAAGTGTATCGGCTGTTTCACCGCTCTGGCTTATAGCAATTACAAAATCACCCTTCTTAATGATAGGGTTTCTGTAGCGGAACTCCGAAGCATACTCCACCTCAACGGGGATCCTTGTATATTCCTCAAATATATATTCACCAACAAGACCGGCATGCCATGAAGTGCCGCATGCAATAATTATTATTCTCTCAGCCTGTGATAATGGTTCCATTATGTTGTGAAGACCCCCGAGCATAACACCTGAATAATCGGGCAGCAGTCGGCCTCTGAATGTATCGTGAATCGCTCTGGGCTGTTCAAATATTTCCTTTAACATGAAATGAGCAAATCCCTCTTTATCTATCTCTCCTAACTTAAGATCAATCTCCTTTACTTCAGGCTGGATCCTTCCGTTTCTTATTGTTTTAAGTATTAACTCATCTTTCCTGATGATAGCCAGATCGTCGTCGTTCAGATAAATTACCCTCTGCGTAAATTCTACAATTGGTGTGGCGTCGGAAGCAATAAAATTTTCACCTTCACCTACCCCTATTACAAGCGGACTGCCCTTCTTTGCTGCAAATAATGTATCGGGTTCACTGGTGCAGATAATTACAAGTCCATATGCCCCCTCCACTCTGTTAAGAGCAAGAGTGATAGCCTGTTCAGCGGTAAGGTCACCCTCAAGATACAAGTGTTCGATCAGATTTGCGAGAACCTCAGTGTCAGTCTGACTGGAAAATTTGACCCCCCTGCTTTCAAGATGTTTTTTAAGACGTGAATAATTCTCGATTATTCCGTTATGAACAACTATAAAATTTCCTTTATATGATGTCTGGGGATGTGCATTTAATTCATTTGGCTCTCCATGTGTGGCCCATCGGGTATGCCCCATACCGGTATGTCCATCAAAATTTGTCTGCTTAACCAGGTCTTCCAGATCCTTCACTCTTCCTGCACATTTGAAAATCCTGGTTTCCCCGTTTACAAGCGCCATGCCGGCTGAATCGTATCCACGATATTCAAGCCTTTTCAGACCATTAATTATGATTTCACGAGCGTTTCTTGTTCCAATGTATCCAATAATACCACACATATCCAGAGAGTTTTACATTCTAAACACAAAAGTTATTGTTTTGGTTCACAAAATCTAGAACTTGGTATAAGTAAATTCAAATTTAACAGGTGTTTTGTTATTATTGGCGTCAAAAACGACATTTTTGGTGCCCGACCCCTGGTATATTTCAAGCTCTGGTTTTACAATATCACCTTTACCATCAAGATATGATTGAACGAATTGCGGAATATTGAATTTATAGACACGATTAATGGGATCAAGGGTTCCATCAAAGAATTGATGTGTTTGATCATATGCTGACATACCATAATCGGGAACCAGGTACTTTACTCCTGCACTGTTTTTATACCGTAGAACAAGCTGAAGCGGAACCAGGGTTGAGATGTCTTTTGTTGTATCTGTAATATGCACCGGCACAACCAGTCTTGCCTTATTAACAGCAATTCGTCCAAGCGTACCGTCCGTCTTAAGCTTTTCAAGACCCGGTATTACAATTTTTGTATAAACCCCATTAAGATATTGCAGGTATGAAAGGGAGTCCTTGTAATTATCATTTATATGTTTTATTCTCAATGACGGAGTAGCTGTGGAATAGTCGTGAGAGTACCTGTTATAAGCAGCGTTTTTGGCTTCAGCATCAAATATAAGATCAAATTCACTTGCCACTCCAAGGGAATCTTTTAAGAATATTGCAATAAAATTTGTAGAAGCGCCGTGAGTGCTGGATCCACTAACAGGTGGTGATAGATACAGTGAAAGAAGTAAAGGATCAGTACTGGGATCCATTTGAACATACAATCCTTTGAAATATGATCTGAAATCAGGAAAAGCAGGGTTGAAGTGAACACGATTGGGTTCATAAAAAAGTTTCGAAGGATCACTGAAAATCCGTTCCCCAAACTCTTTAGGAAGCTTGACAAAAACGCTTGTGTCACCTTTTATTCCAGCAGGAATTTTAAGATTATCCCAGGTATTTGTTGTAAGAACCGGTTGTTTGTTTGAATAGTAAACAGAGTCAGGATATATGATTTCTGAAATCTCTGTAAGCTTCATAGTATGAGCGGTACCGGCTCCACCGATAGTTGACAGCACGTGCCAGTATAAATGAACAGAATCAATTGTCACTTTTGCTGTTCCTGTCCATTTTGCATTCAGACGTAGCTGTGTTACAAAATCAGCAGAGGTTGTTCCGAATACAGGGTCGATGATCTGACCAAGGTATGAAACAGACGGATTGTCAGACCGTATCACTTCATCATACATAGTGTAAGAAAAAACGCTCAGTGTATCTATGGAACTGATAGACACAAAGTCTTCATTAGGAAGAAGATCCGTACCTATCTTTAATATGCCCTTCTCGCATGAAGTGGTAATTAAAGCAAAAAGAGAAAATAAGGCAAGACTGAAAATTCTTGTGAAGAGCTGAAGCTCAGAAGCTATTCTGTGTTTATGTCGGTAGCTATTGGAGTATCTTGTCATAAAAATCATTATAGGCATCAATGTATTCGGTTTCATTTTTAAATTCAAGCACCGGTTTGTTAATTGTAGTAAGGTGTTTTTTCAGTTCCTCGTTTATATCTTCGCTACCGATAATGATCCCGTCTGAATATTTGATAGCCAATTTTGACACATTCACAAAATCCGGTTTTTTTACCATTTTCAGGTTTTCACCATCTATCCCGTCAAACCTCAGTTTATCTGCGAAGGTTGATCTAAACGGTGTTTTAAAATCATTATTGTAAATGGAATAGATTATTTTATAGTTGTGAAAAAGCGGGTCGTCGTTGTAAATGCTTCGTAAATAAACCGGTACAAGGGAAGACATCCAGCCGTGGCAATGAACTATATCAGGTGCCCAACGAAGTTTCTTGACAGTCTCAATAACACCACGGGCAAAAAACAATGCACGCTCATCATTATCATCAAATTCACGTCCGCTTGCATCACTTATAATGTGCTTCCTCTGGAAATAATCATCATTGTCGATGAAGTAAACCTGCATACGCGCAGATTGAATCGATGCTACTTTTATTATCAGAGGATGATCGGTATCGTCAATTATAAGATTCATACCTGATAGTCTGATCACTTCATGAAGCTGATTCCTTCTTTCATTGATACAGCCATACCTTGGCATGAAAGTCCGGATCTCTTTGCCTCTTTCCTGAATGCCCTGGGGTAAAAATCTTCCGATCTTCGATAACTTAGTCTCACTTAAGTACGGAGTGATCTCCTGTGAAATGAATAATACCTTCCTGCTTTCCATTTACCTGCCTGGATATACCATTTCGAATTAAGGTGCAAAGATAGTAATTAATTATAACATTATAATACCCGGATATTCATAGGGAACCATATTTTAACAACAATGAGGCACTTCATTTAATAATTTTTGTGCTTACCTTCGGACTTCCAATATGCACAAAATTAAAGTCTTAAAACTCAGCATGTAATGAATGTGGTAAGTACTGTCAATGAACTTCAAAGCCAGTTAAGAAATCTGAATCTTTCTCCCCTCGGATTTGTCCCGACTATGGGAGCCCTCCATGATGGCCATGTATCTCTTGCAAAATCTGCCGTAAGCAAATGTCCGGTAGTGGTAATCAGCATTTTTGTCAATCCAACCCAGTTCAATGATAAAAATGACCTTAAAAATTATCCAAGGACTATTAATACGGATTTGGATCTGCTTCATAATGTACTTAGAGAAACGGATATAGTCTTTACCCCGGATGTGAAGGAGATATACCCTGAGAAAGACAACAGAGTATTCACTTTCGGCAACCTCGATAATGTGATGGAAGCTCTGCACCGCCCGGGTCATTTTAACGGTGTAGCCCAGGTAGTTAGCAGATTGTTTGAAATAGTAAAACCGGATATTGCCTTCTTTGGCCTTAAGGATTTTCAGCAGCTGGCCGTAGTCAAATCGCTGGTAAAGCAAACAGGGAACAAAGTAACGATAATAGGTAATCCGATTATCCGTGAAAAAGATGGTCTGGCTATGAGCAGCCGGAATACACTTCTCGAACCAGCCATCAGAAACAGGGCTTCAATAATATTTAAAACAATATCCGGGGCAGCGGAGATGATTAAAGATGCTGATATCACTGATATAAAATCATTCGTGAACGAACAGATAAACAATGAGCCCGGGTTCAGTCTCGAATACTTTGAAATCGTCGACGACACCGTGCTTAAGCCTGTGAATTCCAGGAGTGAAATGCAAAAAGATAAATCTTACTTTGGATGCATAGCAGTGCTTGCCGGAAAAATCAGATTAATTGATAATATTAAAATCGGATTGGTCTGAACCAAAAGGTTAATTAACTTTGCACAAAAATCAGATCAATCTTTCAAAGAATGTTAATAGAAGTTGTAAAATCAAAAATTCACAAGGTCTCTGTAACGGGGGCGAACATCAATTATATTGGTAGCATTACCATTGATGAGGACCTTATGGACGCTGCAAACCTTATTGAGAACGAAAAAGTACATGTCTTGGACCTCAACAACGGCGAACGTTTGGTAACATATATAATAAAAGGAGTACGGGGTTCGGGAGATATATGTCTCAACGGTGCTGCTGCAAGAAAAGTCATCGTGGGTGATACAGTCATTATAATGTCATTCGGATTACTGGATTTCGAAGAGGCTAAAACATTCAAGCCGGTAATCATATTCCCCGATACTAAAACCAATAAACTGATCTGAACTTGAGAAAAACAGTTCTGCAAACTCTTAAATTTCTTGGCTTCTTCGCTGTCGGGTGCTTATTAATGTGGATAGCCTTCAAAAGCGTCGATTTTAAAAAGCTGCTGGCAGAACTGAAAGAAGCCAATTACTCATTCCTTTTCCTTTCTGTCCTTTTCGGTTTTTTTGCATTTGTAAGCAGGGCACGACGTTGGGTACTGCTTATACAACCACTGGGTTACAGACCAACAACCCGAAATGCATTTTATTCACTTATGACCGGCTATCTGGCAAACATAGCCCTTCCAAGGATCGGAGAGATCACAAGATGTGTTGCCCTGGGTAAAAAGGAGAAAATTCCTGTCGATCAGCTAATCGGAACTGTAGTAATCGAACGTACAATCGACTTTTTTTCACTCCTGACGATAATGATAATACTGATTTTTACAAGCGGAAATCAGATCGGCCATTTTCTTAAAGGAAGTCTGCTTTTGCCAATTCAGGCACGTATGGTCGATCTTGTAGGAAACACATGGGCACTATGGGTGATTCTGTTCTCACTTTTCCTGATCACCCTTTTCCTTATGATCAGGTATAAGACTAAACTGCGCAAAATCCGGTTTTTTTCAAAGATGTTTGATGTTGTACATGGAATAACACACGGGTTGAAAACCATCACAAATCTTGAAAGAAAATGGGAATTCATTTTCCATACAATATTTATCTGGCTCAACTATGCACTCATGACCTGGATTGTGGTATTTGCTCTTAAAAGCACATCACACCTGACATTCGGGAACAGCATATTTATTCTTGTAATTGGCGGTTTGGCAATGTCGGCACCTGTTCCAAGCGGGATCGGTGCATTTCACTATTTTGTTTCACAAGGCCTTTTGATCGTAAATGGAATACCGGTTGAAGACGGACTCGCTTATGCGCTTCTGACTCATGAATCGCAATTGATTTTTGTTGCCATCGTAGGAGCTATTTCATTCTTTATAGTTTTTAAGAAGGAGAAGACACCTGACAAAAAGGCTGAATCACCCGCAGGCAACACCTCAACTTGAAACTAACATCCTTATGCCAAAAAGCAAAACAATATTCGTCTGTCAGAACTGCGGTGTAGAATCTGCAAAATGGATCGGAAGATGTCCTTCATGCAAGGAGTGGAACACATACCATGAAGAGATAATTGCACCTGCATCATCACGCGAAACATCATTTATTCAGACACGGGAAAAAAGAAAACCTGAGCTGCTCGACAATATTAAATCCGATGAACACAGCCGTCAGAAAACAGGGATAGCAGAACTTGACCGGATTCTGGGTGGAGGCATAGTAGGTGGTTCCCTGATTTTACTGGGTGGTGAGCCTGGCGTCGGAAAATCTACACTGGCTCTCCAGCTTGCCCTTGCATTGAAGGGAAAAAACATCCTTTACGTTTCAGGAGAAGAAAGTGAAGAGCAGATAAGCTTCAGGGCAGGAAGGATGAAGAACACAAACCCGCTTTGCTATATTCTCGCTGAAACAGATCTCGAGAGTATCCTGGTTCATGCTGAAAATATTAAACCCGGACTGATAATTATTGATTCAATCCAGACAATTAATAACTCATTGCTCGAATCATCAGCAGGTTCAGTTACACAGGTAAGAGAATGTGCAGCTCAGTTGTTAAAATATTCCAAGATTACAGGAATTCCGGTTTTTCTTATAGGCCATATCACAAAGGACGGAACACTGGCAGGTCCTAAAGTGCTGGAACATATAGTTGATGTTGTGCTCTATTTTGAAGGCGACAATAATTTCGTTTACCGGATACTCCGATCGGTGAAGAACAGGTTTGGATCAACTTCCGAACTCGGTATTTTTGAGATGGTTGAGACCGGTTTAAGGGAGGTTGATAATCCTTCCGAAATGTTTATCAATCAGCATGAAGAAGCGCTCAGCGGAATATCCATAGCTGCCACGGTAGATGGGCTCCGGCCATTTCTCATTGAGACACAAGCGCTTGTTAGCAGTGCTGTCTATGGCACTCCGCAGAGAAGCTCAACAGGATTTGACATAAAAAGACTCAATATGCTTCTTGCCGTACTCGAGAAACGAGCCGGGTTTAAGCTCGGAGTGAAAGATGTTTTCCTGAATATTGCAGGAGGAATTAAGGTAAGCGACCCTGCTATCGATCTTGCTGTTATGAGCTCGGTCCTTTCTTCAAATCTCGATATTCCGATCGGACGCGAAGTATGTTTCGCGGGGGAGACAGGCCTGTCGGGTGAAATCAGACCGGTTTCCAGGATAGAACAAAGAATCAGGGAAGCCTCAAAAATGGGATTTACAAAAATTTATATCTCCAAATATCAAAAAAATCTGTTAATAAAGGGATTGAATATTGAAGTGATACAGGTTGCGAAGATCGAGAATCTGATACGCGGGTTGTTTGGCGGAGAGCGGTGACCGGTATGCGGGAACCGGTTTTCCTCTCCGCACATTCCGCATACCGCACACCGCATACCGAATCAATACCTGACCCTTCTGGAATTATCGCCCCTGGCATTGTTTCTCTTAATCTGGTCACAATCGAGATTCATATTGAAATTCGAGGGAACTTCAAATTCATCAGCTTCCATTATTCCGAGCAGGGGGTCGTTATACACCTTCTTCAAAAATAATCCCATAACAGGCAGCGCCATATTTGCACCCGAACCTTCTCCAAGTGTTTCAAAATGGATCGCCTGATCCTCCCAACCGCTCCATACACCGCCTACCAGGTTTGGCGTAACACCCATGAACCACCCGTTCGAATGATTCTGTGTCGTACCTGTTTTACCTCCGATCTGGTTCAAAAGGCTGAAAGGTTCCCTTCTTAATTTATTCGCTGTACCGTGAAGAACAACTCCCTGAAGAAGGTTTAACATCAGGTAGGCCTGATTTTCACTTAATACTTCCTCAATTTTTGGTGTAAAACGCGATATCGTATTCCCGTTCTTGTCGTCGATCCGCGTTACATACATCGGCTTTGTATATATACCTTTGTTGGCAAAAGTCCCGTAGGCTCCTACCATTTCCTCAAGTTTTATATCGGAGGTTCCCAGAAAAATTGATGGCACCGGATCGATGAAACTCCTGACGCCCATCTTGTGCATAAGATCCGTCACTGCCATGGGTTTAAACTGTTTCATTAACCATGCTGAGATATAGTTTTCTGATTCAGCGAGTCCCCATGCTAATGTTACCATTTTCCCGTGATATGCTGGAGGTCCTGTACTCCTTGGTGTCCAGGGAACCGAATCACCCACGATGTCGAAAGACTGGGGAATATCGGGAACCTCAAGACAGGGCGAATAACCGTTTTGCATAGCAACAGTATATAAAAATGGTTTGATCGTACTGCCAACCTGTTTCTTCTGCGATGTAACAGCATCGTATTTAAAGTACCTGAAATCAGGCCCTCCAACATAGGCTTTTACATATCCATTATGAGGATCCTCAACCATAAATGCCGAACGCACAAAGTATTTATAATATCTGATTGAGTCGAGTGGTGTCATAATAGTATCACGGTCCCCTTTCCATGAAAAGACTCTCATCTTTACTTTTGTATTGAAAGCAAGCATTATAGAATCCTCGGATACACTTCTTGCACGCATTATGTAATATCTGTCACTTTGTTTCAGCGAACTCATTATTAAATCATCGGCTTCCTTTTTTGTGAGATCATTTGAATAAGGAGGGTTTTTAAAATATCGGGCACGACGGTAAAAATCAGGCTGAACATCTTTGGAAAGATGTTCGGTCAATGACTCTTCGGCATATATCTGCATCCTGGAGTTGATAGTGGTGTAAATTTTCAATCCATCGCGGTAAACATCATAGCTCTCGCCGTCAGGTTTCTT
>JBBRSO010000020.1:0-37465 GCA_038245405.1 Bacteroidales bacterium | reverse complement strand
GCAATTCCGGTTTATCACGAATATATCGAGAACGAACCTGAAAGCTTTGAAGCCATGACTTATCTTGCTGAGTGTTATGAGAAAACAGGTGAAGTGGTAATGGCTCGCAAATACTACCAGGAAGCCATTGAGCTTGCTCCTGAGTTCGCCGATCCATGGTTTGGACTTGGAGTCATAGCACTGAACACAGGTAATACCGACGATAGTCTGATATTTTTCAGAAAGGCAGTACGTCTCGATGATGAAAATCCGGAAATATGGTATCTTTTAGGTAAAGCTCATTACACAAAAGGTGAGAAAAAGGCTGCTCTCAGATGTTTCAGGGAGGCTTTAAAGCTTGATTCATATTATGATGAGGTATGGGCAGATCTCGGATCAATTATTTTGAATGACAATCTTGCAGAGAAAGCACTACCTTATCTTGAGCATGCTTATAAAGTAACAGGTGATGTTCCGGGGATAAATTATCTTCTTTCATCGTTCTACCTGCATTCCGGATTTAATGATAAAGCATATAAACATCTTGCAATTGCCATAAATATTGACAAAGATCTCTTTTCCGATTTTGAAGATATTTTTCCGAAAAAGCTTTTAACCAGAAAGATAAAAAAGCTGCTGAAAAGCAACAACATCATCTAATACAACTTATATATGAACAATGTGCTTCCTTTTTTACCTGAAAGGCCATCAAAACCACGGAACTCAGGTATCACAATGGTTATGGATAAAGGTTTAAGTGTAAGGCAAGCCGAAGACTTTATGTCTGTAGGCAGCGAATACACCGATTATGTTAAGCTTGGCTTCGGTACATCTCTCATCACTCCTGGTTTTGAAAAGAAAATATCCATCTATAAGAAAGCCGGTGCTATACCTTATTTGGGCGGAACACTTTTTGAAGCATTCGTCATCAGAGATATGTTCAGGGATTATTTTGAATTCCTTGATAAGAATGAAATTGAGGTTGTCGAAGTATCTGACGGATCATATGATATTGAACATTCGAGGAAACTCGATTATATCAATAAGCTCGCTGAGAAATTTACAGTTATATCTGAGGTGGGATCAAAGAAAAAGAATGTCGTCTATTCGCCTGAAGAATGGGTGGCAATGATGAAGTCAGAACTAGCTGCAGGCTCTGTAAAAGTCATTGCTGAAGCCAGGGAATCGGGCACTACGGGGATTTATAACGAAGACGGTTCAATAAATAGTGAAATAATATGTGGTATTGCCGAACATGTAAAGCTGGAAAATGTAATATGGGAAGCACCTCTTAAGTCACAGCAAGCCTGGTTTATTATAAATTTCGGGGCAAATGTTAATCTCGGAAATATTGCACCCACTGAAATAATTCCGCTTGAATCGCTACGTCTTGGTTTACGCGGCGATACTTTCTTCCAGTTTCTTCCTAAAGAGATGAAACAATAGTTATTTTCAACCTGAAATTAGCATGTGATGAGAAAGTATGGTCTTATCGGATTTCCTCTGGGTCATTCTTTCTCTGAAAAATATTTTACTGAGAAATTCTTAAAAGAAAATATTCCGGATTGCTCCTATAGCAATTATCCCCTGGAAAATCTTGATCATTTCATGGATTTGATAAATACCGCTCAGGAGCTTGTTGGCCTGAATGTTACAATACCGTATAAAACTCAGATAATCAAATTTGTTGATGAACTCGATGCTGAGGCAGAAGAGATAGGAGCTGTGAATGTACTCAAGATTATTAGACAACCTCAGCAACTGAGGATTTTCGGGTATAACAGCGATGTGACAGGAATAAGGAATACTCTTCTTCCTTTTATTTCAAAGAATGTTAGAAACGCAGTTATTTTAGGCACAGGCGGCAGTTCGAAAGCTGTCAGCCATGTATTAAAAAAATTTGGACTGAATGTTAGTCTTGTCTCAAGGGAGAAAAAACCCGGGATACTTACTTATTCAGAATTAACTTCTGAGCTTATTTCCGAAACACAGGTGATAGTGAATACAACACCACTTGGAATGTTCCCAAACATTGATGGAAAGCCTCCGATCGACTATTCCGTTCTTACAAAAAATCACATTTTATTCGATCTTGTTTATAATCCTGAATTAACAACCTTTTTGAAAATTGGTGCTGCACAGGGTTGCACTACACTCGGTGGTCTTAATATGCTTCATCTACAGGCTGAGAAGGCATGGGAGATATGGAATGAGAAATAGGTGCCGGGTGGCTGGATGCTGGGTACTGGGTTGATTGTTAAAGATATTTCTCCAGGATTTCAGTGATCTGAGAGATTTTGAGTGGTTTTGAGAGATAGTCATCACAACCGGCATTAATTGCTTCCTGTTTATATGATATCATTGCATAAGCTGTCTGAGCAATAATTGGTAAATAAGGTCTTTGTGACTTAATAATCTTTGTGGCTTCCAAACCGTTCATTATGGGCATTTTTACATCCATTAATACGAGGTCTATTTCAGGATTGCTCTTACACAAACTCACAGCTTCATATCCATCTTTTGCCCATAGTACATTGATATTCATCCTTGTAAACAGAATCCTCAGAAAATCAAAATTTGATTTTTCATCCTCAGCAATTAATATAGTTTTACCCGAATAATCTTTTGCCATATCTCTGGTTATGTCTTCATGTATTATTTCTATGTCAGATTTATCTTTTGAAACAGGAATAGTAAAATAGAATACTGATCCTTTGGATGGTTCTGATTCCACCCATATGTTGCCTCCCAATGCTTCAACGGTTTTTTTAGCAATTGTGAGGCCTATCCCCATGCCTCCGAATTTGCGGGTATGTTTATCATCAATCTGCCTGAAAATATTAAATATAGTATCGTGATAGGCTTTATCTATTCCTATTCCTGTATCTCTCACGAAGAACTGTATACAGTCATTACATGAGGTGTTAATAGTATTAAATCCGAACTCAATAGTCCCTTTATTTGTGAATTTCAGGGAATTTCTCAATAAATTCATCAGGATCTGCATGAGTTTCCGGCTATCGGTTGCAAGCATTACCTTTTTATCCGGGTTATCCAGGATCAGTTGCAGGTCAATATCAGACTTGTTTTCCCTTAATTTTTCACTAAGCATTATATCGTGTACTTCCTTCAGTACCGCAACAATATCAGCTTCTTCATAATTAATATTTACCTGTCCCGACTCAATCATAGAAATATCGAAGAGATCTTCAACCAGACTTAATAAATGTTTACCGCTCTTCAGAATTATATCGGAATATGTGTGAGTGTCGTTATCGGGACCAGATTCAAGCATCAGACCCGAAAATCCTATAACTGCATTTAGCGGTGTCCTCAGCTCATGCGACATATTGGCAAGAAAAGCTGATTTCAGCCTGTCGCTTTCTTCTGCCTTCTCTTTTGCCTTAATAAGTTCAGACTGAATTTTCTTCCTTTCTGTAATATCAACAGCTATTCCGATTAAGGCTACAGGATTGTGATTCTCGTCAGTTATATGTGATGTAGACAATTCTACAGGGAACTTCGATCCATCCTTTCTTCTATTTAACAACTCACCGTTCCAGGTACCCTGAATTGTATCCGACAAGATTTTTTTCCATAATAAATCGCCGTTTTCCTGATCCCGGAGAACCGTTATGTTCTGGCCGATTATTTCATGATCGGCATAACCATAGACCGTGCAAAAGGCGTTATTCACAAATATTATATTATTTTCAAGATCAGTTATTGTGACACATTCTCCAATACTCTCAAGTGCTTTTGAAAGAGTTATCATTCGTTCGTTATCGCGTTTTTTCTCAGTGATGTCGTTTGATACTGTGAGTATTCCCGATGAGCCGTCAGGAAGTACAATCATCGTTTCATATAATGCTACAAAACAAAAGCTTCCATCCTTTTTGATGTTTTTTGTTTCATGGATGATTGTTTTGCCGGATAATATGCTTGAGATATTGGCTTCAATTTTGGTTTCAATGCCCGGGGAAACAAATATCCGGATATTTTGTCCTATAATTTCCTCATATGAATATCCAAGTATTTTGCAAAACGAGGAATTAACTTCAATTATAGTACCTTTTTCATTATGAAGTATAATCCCGGCCGGTGATAGTTCAAACATAATACGGAACCTTTTTTCACTCTCCAGCAGGTTTTTTTCAATTGCCTTCCTTTTTTTCTCTTCCTTCAGAATATTACTGGCTTTTATAGTGAGATAAAAGTAAGTGCTAAAGATTATGAAAATCAGTAAAATGAGGATAAAGAGTCTGTTCCGGAACGACGTTAATTTTCCAAAGACTTCTTTTTCAGGAGTGAAAATCAGAATTGTCCAGAAGGTATTGCCCAATGGAATCCTGTGGTAGGCTGCAAGAGTTTTTAAAGATCGCCTCTGATTGTTTATGTTAGTCTGAAGGAAGCAGATAGAAGTCCCTTCGCTTATTTTTTTTGTCTGTTCAATAAGATTCAGTACTGATGGTGAGTCATTATAAATCTCTTTAATTGATTTGCCTGTTTGGTTTTCGGATGGATTAAATAATTCAATGCCGAACTCACTCACCATGGTTCCATACCCAGTTTCTCCTGTCCTGATGTTTTCAACAAAGCGTTTTCCAAGCTTTTCAAGAGGTATGAGGATTGCAATGCTGCCAACATATTTTTCATCTTTTATAATAGGAACATGGTAGGCTATAGTCTGATAACCCTGGACTGATGTAAAAACATCACTGATAGTAGATTTATGAGTTTTTATTATTGTTTTTACATGGCTCTGATCTGAGATATTTTTGCCGATAACGGTGCTATCCATCGGGTAAGTAAACTTTAGTATACCTGTTGAATCTACTATTGTGATTGCTTCAATCTGATCGGAATGGCTGTTATAAAAATAGGCAAGCAGGCTTTTCCCTTTATCGTCCAGGTCTGATACATCTTTGATTTTTAAAAGAAATGATATCTCCCTTTCATAATAGATAAAAAAGCTTTCAATTCCTCTTGTTGCTTGTTTAGCCAGGGTAAACTGTTGAATGTTGAATTCACTTAGAGTTCTGTCCTTCACTTCTCTATATGAAGTGTAGAATAGATATGCCAGTACAGCAAGGACAATAGGTATTGTCAGAAACCTTTTTGATAGTCTCATGAATTCGATCAGTCGGAGAAAAAATTTGCCGGATTTCGTTAATCTCAGCAAATAAAAGGAAAATATCTGAAGAATGCTAGATGTTGCTCTGTTTTCTCCTCATCCAGTAACGAGGATCACATTCAGTACATTCTTCTTTCCAATAGCCGGGAGTAACAAAACTACCTTCTCTGGTTTTCAACTGACGTTCATAAATTGCAAAAACAGGATTAAAAATAATGTCTGTTACTCCAATGGTATATTTTTCTTCAGTTCCGGGGACTTCTGGATTTTCTTTCGTATCCTTTACTTCAAGGTTGTTGAAGCTTAAAAGATCTGTCAGGAATGCAACTCTTTCGAGGTTGGCACCAGTTTCTACTATGGTGCAACGTATTCCATCGATCTCTCCAATTATATGTTTTGCATTATTTAAAGCCATTGTAGTCAGATTAGTTGATGGTTTACACTAAACTCCGAAACTCAAATTCCTTATCACTTCAAAGATTATGCTCGCGAAACCTGTAACCACTATACCTGCAATACAGATCCCCATAGCAAAACGGGTTGACCCATCGCTTTTAAATGATTCAACAGGATTATCGCTTTTTGAAATGAACATTGCTTTCACGATCAGCAGATAGTAATACAATGATATGATTGTATTAAGAACTGCGATAATAACAAGCAGGTAAAATCCTTGCTGAGCAGCAGCAGCAAACAAGAAAAACTTCCCGAAAAATCCGGCTACCGGAGGAATGCCTGCCAGGGAGAACAGCGCGAGTGTCATCACAAGGCTTAGTTTTGGATTTGTCTTGTAAAGGCCATTATAATCGTCGATATTTTCTTTGCCACTGGCATTTGAGATAGCTGCTACCACTCCAAAAGCGCCAAGGTTTGAAAATACATAAACGAGAATATAATACATAATAGAAGCCATTCCTAGAGAATTTCCGCCAATAAGACCTAAAAGAATATAGCCCGCCTGCGATATTGAAGAAAATGCAAGGAATCGTTTCAGATTCTGCTGACGGATGGCAAAAAGATTGGCGACAGTCATGGTGAGCACTGCTGTTACAAAAATCGTTTTTTGCCAGGTTGCCATTATTACCGGAAAAACGGTAAAAAGAATAATCATCAGGATGAATATTGAGGCACCTTTTGATACGACGGAAAGATATGAAGTAATGTTTACAGGTGACCCTTCGTATACGTCTGCTGCCCAAAGATGGAAGGGAACTATTGAGATCTTAAAAGCCATACCTGCAAAAAAGAAGATGAATGCCAGGATTTGAAGATTTGAATTGCTGTAATGTGCAGCTACTTCGTTGAAATACAATGTACCTGTAGTGCCGTAGATCATTGATAATCCGTAGAGGAGGATGCCCGATGATAATGCAGATGATAATATCAGCTTAATGCCTGCTTCAGCAGATTTATTTTTATAACGTTCGTAGGCTGCCAGAGCTGCGATTGGAATGATAGCCAGCTCAATACCTATATAGAATATCAGGAAGTGACCTGCTGATATCATGAAATTCATGCCGATAAGTGTAGAGAGCAGCAATATATAATATTCATTGATTTTATCATTATTTTCTTCCTTCTTCAGCCATGTAACGGACTGTACGAAAACAAGAAATGTACCGATATTCAGAATATTCTTCATCATCAATCTTGTGCCGTCAGTGACGTACATGCCCCCGAACAATGTTCCAGATTGAGATGGGATGAATCCGATTATTGTTATGGCTCCGAAAAGGATCAGTGAGAACAATGATACATTTCCTTTTTTTGATGGATCCCTGAATATTTCAGCCATCAGTATGAGTAGAACTGCAACAACCAGAAGCAGTTCGTGACGCATTATTAAAAAATTACCTGAGCTCATATTAAAATATTATCCAAAACATTTATAAACAGACAATCAAAAAGGATTAAGGGCAACGATTTTTTCTATTATAGGATGAAGGCTTACTCCAATCATTGATGATAGCCAGAAAGGAACAACCCCAATTATTGCGATACCAGTGATCAGCGATACGACAGAGATCTTTTCAAACCATTTTGCATCGGGAAGATGCTCAAAATGCTCATTTGTTGTTGGTCCAAGAAGCAGGATCGCTACTACACGGAGGATATACACTGCAGTAATCACTATAGAAGATACAGTCAGTATTGTCACAATCCTGTAGAAAAGTTCGGGATGCTGAAACGCACCCACAAAAATTGTCATTTCTGCTACGAAGCCGCTCAACCCGGGTAATCCAAGCGAAGCAAGACCTGCTATTACATAACATACCGATAAAAAGGGCATTACTTTCATAAGACCGCCCATCTCATATATCATCCTTGTATGTGTTCTGCCATAGAGCATGCCTATCAGAGAAAAGAAAAGTGCTGTCATCAGGCCATGTGAGATCATCTGGATAATCGCACCGTTCATTGCAGTCTGATTCATCATAAGCACTGCAAATAATACGAGTCCGCAATGACTTACTGAAGAGTAAGCATTGATATATTTCAGATCTTTCTGGGCAATAGCTCCAAAGGCTCCGTAAACAACACTTATTGAAGTAAGAATAATGAAGATCCACGACAATTCATGGGCTGCTTCGGGCATAAGGAAAATAGCGACCCTGAAGGCACCATATCCTCCGAGCTTCATAAGCACTCCTGCGTGTAGCATGGAAACCGCAGTGGGAGCGGAGGCATGACCATCAGGCGACCATGTGTGAAAAGGGAACAATGCACCTAATACTCCGAATCCTACAAATGTAAGAGGGAAGAATATTCTCTGTGCCCCTAATGGAATAACAACTTTTGAAATTTCCAGGATATTAAATGTAAGATTGCCATTCGGGGATGAATTAAAATAAATACCAAGCAATCCCACAAGCAGCAGTGCGGAGCCACCCATAAGCATTATCGTAAGCTTCATTGCGGAGTATTCTTTTGGACCTGTTCCCCATATGCCGATTAACAGGTACATTGGTATAACTGCCAGTTCATAAAACAGGAACATTGTAAAAAGATCAATAGAGATGAAAAATCCAAATACTCCGGTAGCCAATAAAATTAGTGATATAAAGAATTCCTTTCTTAGATATTCAACTTCCCATGAAGCAAAAATACCGGCAAAAACAACCACTGAAGTCAGCATTATCATGGCAACAGAAATACCATCTACCCCTACAGAATAATGAATGTTCAGGCTTTTAAACCACAGATAGTCCTTCATAAACAACATCTCAGCCATATTCCCTGCATGGCGGGCTGAGAGATAGAGGAATAAAAGAACCGCAGCCATAACAAGCTGCAACCCCATGCCGAAAGAAGAGACCAGACGCACCTGACGTGTATCCTTCAGCAGCAGGATGCCTGTTATTGTCAGGACCGGAATTACTACAAAAAGTGATAAAATATCCATAATTTAAAGTCTTATCTTGTTATTTCCAGAGATAGATAAAAAGTATTGCCAGCATAATTGCCCCCGTTACGAACACGAAAGCATATTTCTGCAGCTGACCCGATTGAAAACCACGTATTCTGAACGACACATTCTGTGTGATGCTGGCAATGCCATTCATCGTTGCATCTATTATATGACGGTCGAACCATGCTATCGGGTCCGATATATATCTGAAAATGATCTTTTTAGTTACAAAAATATAAAGCTCATCAATGTAAAACTTGTTATAAGCCCACTTATATCCGTATTTGAATGTTGAAGCCAGTCTGTCAGGCAAACCGCTTTCCTTTTGATACATAATGTATGCTACTCCGATACCAAGAAGAGCTATTAGTACCGAGGGTATGGCAATCATCATTTCAAGTTCACTTTCAAGGATTTTTCCATCGGAAGTCACAAATTTGTTGAAATGAATAAACCCGGTAAATATTGAAGCGAGCGCCAGTATTATCAATGGGATAGTCATGGTAGCAGGTGCTTCATGTGGTGTATGATGATAATGGGTATCCTTTCCCCAGAAAACACTGAAATACAGCCTGAACATATAGAATGCAGTCAGACCGGCAACGGCATATTCAACAGCGAATAATAGTTTATTGCTATGGAAAGCAGCTGAAAGGATCTCGTCTTTGCTGAAAAACCCTGACAAAGGAAAAATTCCTGCAATAGTGAGACAAGCAATTAAAAATGTAATATGTGTAATGGGAAGGTATTTCCTCAAACCTCCCATTTCGGTCATATAGTTGCTGTGAACAGCATGGATTATGGCTCCGGCTCCAAGAAAAAGCAATGCTTTGAACATTGCATGGTTGAATAAATGAAACATAGATGCCATATATCCTAATCCTTCCTCTCCGCCATATCCTGCTATACCCAGGGAGCACATCATCATTCCGATCTGCGACATGGTAGAATAAGCAAGGACTCTCTTAATATCAGTTTGAGTACACGCAATAACTGCCGCGAATAATGAAGAAAAGGCACCGACATAAGCAACCACGTGAAGCGCCACCGGGGCTGAAATAGCATAAATTGGAAACATCCTTGCTACCAGATAAACACCCGCAACAACCATTGTTGCTGCATGAATTAATGCTGATACCGGCGTAGGGCCCTCCATGGCATCGGGCAGCCATATATGGAAAGGAAACATTGCAGATTTACCAACGCCTCCCATGAAGACAAATATCATCGACCATGTCATTATTGAGAGGCCTAGGAAACCAATACCTGTTCCTTGTACAATTGCGATGCCGGTGGGGTCTGTGAGACTTATAAAATCAAAAGTTTTTGTATTGAATGATAAGATCAGGATTCCTATAAGAAATCCCATATCGGCAAACCGCGTTACAATAAATGCTTTTTTTGAGGCTCTTACAGCTGACGGCTTCTGGTAATAAAATCCAATCAGCAGGAATGAAGAAACACCAACAAGTTCCCAGAAAATATACATCTGGAAGATATTGGTCGCAACTACCAGTCCCAGCATGGAGAAGCTGAACAGTGAAAGGAAGGCAAAGAAACGCTCGAATCCTACTTCCCCTTTCATATAACCAAGACTGTATATATGTACCATAAACGACACCGTTGTAATAACTACAAGCATCATAACCGAGATGGGATCGAGCAATATGCCCATATCGATATGAAGCTTATCGGTAAACTGCAACCATGTTATGTTAACAGCAGTGATCTTTTGATAAGCCTCTTCAATCTTTTCACTGGTAAAGAAGTACTTATAAGCTGTAAAGTAAGAGAGGACAGTGATTATTCCTAATCCGAAAGTCCCAAGCAACCCCGATAGTTTCGGTTTTAACTTATGACCTGCCAGACCCAGAAGAAGGAACATGAATAAGGGCAGCAGAGGGATCAGGATTGTATAACTGAAATTTGTCATATTATGAGTTCGTAAGGGTGAAAGTTAAAATTTCATTTCATCAACATCTTCGACATTTATCGTAGCAAACCTTCTGTATATGTTTATTATTATGGCAATAGCAACTGCTGCTTCCGACGCTGCCACAGCTATTACAAAAATGCTGAAAAACATACCTTCAAGCTTATGCGGGTACAGATACCTGTTGAAAGCAAGAAAATTTATATTAACCGAATTCAGAATCAGTTCTACTGACATCAGTATGGTTATAAGATTACGACGAGTAAGAAAGCCGTAAACTCCTGCGAAAAACATTATCGTCGCGAGAACCAAAAAGTACTGCAATGGTATTCCTGTGTTCATCTTATTCCTGATTTGAGTTGGGTGATTGAGCCATTTTCGGTGCTCCTTTTTTTGCAATTACAATTGCTCCGATCATTGCTGCCAGAAGTAAAACCGATATGACTTCAAAAGGAAGAATGTATCCATCATAATTAACTGACAGAAGACCTTTCCCAATTAATTTCATGTTAACTTCCTGAGCTGCTTCAGTTGTTGCCGAGAACTTAAAGTCGAGGATGGTTACGATTGAAAGTATAGCACCGGTAGCCGCGGCCAGGGCAGAAAAGAAATTTTTCTTCCAGCCTGAAGATTCAAATTTCTGGCTTATATGGCTTGTGAGAAGAATTGAGAAAATAATGAGAACAATAATACCTCCGGCATACAGCGTTAGCTGAACAGCTGCAAGAAACTGGTAGTTCAGCATGAAGTACAGCCCTGAAGTGGAAACAAGAACAAACAGAAGATATACTGCTGCCCTGAGGATTTTCCGGCTGGTGACTGTAAGTATTGAAAAGACAACAATCATTGCCGAAAAAAGGATAAACATAATCTGACTAGCGGTCATTACTCTTCTCCTTTCATTAGTTTGGAACCAGGTTGATTAAGTGTTTTTATTAAAAGAGCCCTGTTAAATACTGCATGCTCAAATTTTTGTCCGAAAGCAAGTGCATTAAAGGGACACGTCTTGACGCATAAACCGCAGAAGGTGCACATACTGAGCCTGTAGATATGTTTGTCAATGGCCTTCTTCTTCTTGCCATCTTCGGTAGTAATTGTTTTTGAAATGATTTCGATACTACCATTAGGACAGTTAATTTCACAAATTCCACAGCCAGTACACCTATGCTCATTATTTTCATTATGCGGCATAATAACTTCACCCTTAAAACGGTCGAACATTACAAGATCTTTCCGGTTTGAAGGGTATTTTTGAGTTATTATTGATGAGGGTCTGAAAAAGTACGAACCTGTAACCTTCATACCTATTAAGAGTGACCAGACGCCTGTTACAATTTCTTTCAGATAATTTATTATACTTCTCATTCAGAGATAAATTATTTTATTAATTAAAAATGCCAGCCCATCAGGACTATAAATGCCATTATCAATACGTTTACCAGATTGATTGGCAATAAATACTTCCATTCAAGTGTAAGAAGCTGATCGATCCTCAGACGAGGAAATGTCCATTTGAACCACATCATCAGAAATATTACAAAGAATGTTTTACCTATATACCAAATGAATGGTGGCAGGAAATCCATAACATTATTAAAACCTTCCCAATGCCCAACGTGCAAGGGCATCCATCCACCAAGAAATACAGTTGCGGCTATTGAAGCTACAATAAACATGTTGATATATTCTGCCAGGAAAAAGAACGCGAATTTTATACCTGAATACTCGGTATGATACCCTGCCGTAAGTTCTGATTCAGCTTCAGCCAGGTCAAACGGTCCGCGGTTTGTTTCAGCAGTGCTGGAAATAAGGAATATCACAAATGCTATAAAAGCCGGAATATGACCTTTGAAAATAAACCACCCGTCTCTCTGAGCTTCAACAATTTCAGATAGTTGCATAGAGCCCGACATTATTACAATTGTGATAAGGGCGAGACCAACAGACAGCTCATAGCTAACGATCTGGGCGCCGCTTCTCATTGCACCGATAAGCGAATACTTATTATTACTCGACCAGCCTGCCAGCAACACACCGATAACACCCATTGATGAAACGGCAATTACATATAACACCCCTATGTTAAGATCAATAGCATGTAACCCTTTTGCGAAAGGAATAGCTGCTATTGCCATAAATGAAGCAATTATTACAATAAATGGAGCCAGGTTAAAAAGAAAGCTGTCTGCATTCTTTATAGGTATAAGCTCTTTAAAAAGAAGTTTAAACAAGTCAGCTATGGTCTGGAATATTCCAAAAGGACCAACCCTGTTAGGCCCCAGCCTGTTCTGCATAAAAGCACAAACCTTCCTCTCGGCATATACCAGAAAAAGACCAATAAGTGCATAAAACAAAAGTATTAAAACCCCAATGATCACCATTTCTGTTATGGTTGTCCAGAAAGGAGACATCGTATTACGCAGGCTCTGATCGACCCATAGCGTCAATGTGGAAAAATCGTATATGACTTTCCACCATGGGACTGAAAGAGTGGGAGAGGCATTCAAAACAGCAATATCACCTAGCATATATTTTATCGTTTATCGTTTGTCGTTTCTTTCTTCTCACTTTAGTCACTCTAGTCACTCTAGTCACTCTAGTCACTCTAGTCACTCTAGTCACTTTAGTCACTTTAGTCACTTTAGTCACTCTAGTCACTCTAGTCACTCTAGTCACTCTAGTCACTCTAGTCACTCCATTCACTCCAAACTCCTACCGGTCAATATCCGGTATAATCAGATCCAGTGAACCACCTATGGCCACGAGGTCAGCAATTTTAAATCCCCTGGCAATATGGTTCAACACTGAAAGATTTGAAAAATTTGGTGATCTGAATTTTACACGGTAAGGATTCTTATTACCATCACTTATGATATAAACACCAAGTTCTCCACGTGCTGTTTCAACTCTCTGATAATATTCTCCTTCGGGAAGTTTTATCACTGGTTTCATTTTAACCGCATAAGGTCCCTCAGGTATGTTATCTATCAGTTGTTCAAGAATATTCATTGATTCCCACATTTCATCAATACGGGCTGTGTAGCGACTGAAAGTATCACCGGCAGTATAAAGTATCTCTTTAAACTCCACCCTGTCGTATGCGCTGTATGGTTCATGTTTTCTGACATCACAGGAGAAACCAGAAGCCCTTCCGCTTGGTCCGGTTACGCCGAATGAAATAGCATCTTCTTTACTTAAGATCCCTATTTCCTTGCTACGTTCCTTAAAAATAACATTTCCGCTGAGCAGCTGATCATATTCAGGCAATATTTTTCTGAAATATTTAATGAAATCTTTTACACGTTTCTGGAAATTAGGATGGATATCATACATCAATCCCCCCGGACAGTTATAGCTGACAATCATACGCCCGCCGCATGTCTCTTCAAAAATATCAAGTATTTTTTCACGGTCTCTCAGCCCATAGAAAAAGCAGGTTAGTCCGCCAAGGTCCATCCCAAAACAAGCCCACCAGAGCTGGTGTGATTGCAAACGTGTAAGCTCCGACATAATAGTCCGGATTACCTTTATTCTGTCGGGAATTTCTATTTCGAGTGCTTTTTCGACATTCAGGCAAACGGCTTCATTATTAATATGAGCTGAGATATAATCCATCCTGTCAGTAAGATGAATAATCTGAGGATAAGTAATCGCTTCACACATTTTCTCAATACCACTGTGAATATATCCTACATGAGGTTGGATATTCTTAACCGTCTCTCCTTTAAGAGACACCAGCAGACGCAGCACTCCATGTGTGGAAGGATGCTGCGGACCCATATTTATAACATATTCCTGGTGTTCGTCAGTCAAAGCAGTTTTTTCTTTTTCTTCCATAAATTACTTTGTAACGATGTTAATGTCATCTACATAATCTTTTCTGAGAGGGAAGCCCCAGGAATTGTCAAGGAACAGTCTCCTCAGATCGGGATGATTATTAAACTTTATGCCTAGTAAATCAAATACTTCTCTTTCATGAAATTCTGCTGTCTGCCAGATATCACACACAGTGTCAATAACTGGATTTTCCCTGTCAGATGTACGGGTTTTCAATACAACAACATGTTCAAATTTTGTTGAGCGCATGTGATACACAACGCCAAGATCAGTACCATAATCAACACCTGAAAGGCAGAAAAGAAAGTCAAATTGAGTCTCTTCACTTTCCCTGAGTTCCTTAGCTACCTGATGTAAAGAGGCAGGTGGCACATTTACTTCGAGATATTGTTTTCCCTCTTTTATTTCCAGATCGCTTGACAGTGACCGGATGAAATCGCCCAGTTGTAGTTTATCCATTGATAATCAGGTTTCTGAAATTCATGGGTTATTTATAATCGTGAGAACTATTTCTCGCTTTTCTCGATTTGATAGTTTCAGTTTCAATCATTCGCTGAAGCTGAAGCATACCATATAATAATGCTTCCGGCCGCGGTGGACATCCGGGTACATATACATCTACCGGTATAACATGTTCTACTCCCTTGACAACGCTGTATGAATTGAGAAAAAACGGTCCTCCTGAAATCGCACAGGCACCCATTGCAACAACATATTTTGGCTCAGACATCTCGTCATACAATCGTTTAAGAACCGGGGCCATCTTATGTACAATCGTACCGGCAACGACAATCACATCAGCCTGACGGGGACTGGCCCTGTAGACTTCCATACCAAATCTGGCAAAATCGTGACGTGCAGCACCGGCAGCCATCATTTCAATTCCACAACATCTCGTTGCAAAAGTAAGAGGCCATAATGAGTTCTTTCTGCCCCAGTTTATTACATCATCAATTGTTGTGAGAAGAATATTCGTTCCGGATGCATTAAGAAGATCAAGGCTTTCATTATCCCCGAATTCTTCTTTCTTCATTCCTTTTATTCCCATATCAGAGCATGTTTTTTCCAGGCATACAAAAGACCCAGACCAAGTATAAAAAAGAATATCAGTATTTCAATGAATGCAGCAATGCCTGTTTCTTTCATTACCACAGCCCATGGAAAAACCAGTACTGTTTCAACATCAAAAATCAGGAATAGTATTGCAAAAAGATAATATCCAACATTAAATTGAAGCCATGTGACGCCTTCTGTAGGTATACCACATTCGTAAGGATCAAATTTCTGAGGGTTGGTGGATCTGGGAGCAACTATGCCCGAAAAAATCAGGACCAATCCTACAAAACTGGCACCAACCAGAAAAAACAGAATTAACCATTCATTATTCATAGAAAATCAGAATTAGGTTAGGTGTGAACGGCACAAAAATAGATTTTTTTTTCGTCATGTAAAATTCTTAATATATGATTATAGTGATATATATCACTTCAATCTTCTTATTGTTATTTCTTTCACAGATTAGATGGTCGTTACAGATATTTAAAAATTTCAATGATTTTTCATCATTTTAATTTAGAAATTCAAGGAGAAGACTTCCACAAGCATATGTCATACAAAAATTTCCACCGGATATTCAATATCTACCAGAAACAATCCTTTTGCCGGAACTGATAAACCTGCCTTGCACCGGTCTTTGGCAAGTATGATGTCTTCAAATTCGTTCAGATCAATTTTCCCGAAGCCAACATCAATCATTGTTCCTACTATTGCTCTTACCATATTCCTTAGGAACCTGTCGGCTTTGATTTTGAAAACCAGTTTGGATTCAGTTTCTGACCAATCTGCGCTATAGACCTTACAAATATTAGTCTTAGAGCCTGAATGAAGTTTACTGAAGCTGGTAAAGTCAGAGTGATTGAACAGCACCTCACATGCCTCATTCATCTTGGAAATGTCAATACTTCCATTGAGATACCAGCTTGAATTATCAAAGAAGGGATCTTTTATTCTTGAAATATAATACTTATATGTTCTCGAGACAGCGCTGTATCTGGCATTTGCATCGGGAATTACTTTTTTGAGTGAATTCACCGAGATATCCGCTGGAAGAAACTGATTAAGTCTGAAGATGAGATTTTTCACCGAAAGCAAGTCGGAAGAGTCACTGTCAAAATGAGCACAAAAAAAACTTGCATGAACACCGGTATCGGTTCTCCCGGCGCCAATGGTTGTTATTTTTTCGTTTATGACTACCGACAATGCTTTTTCAAGAATCTGCTGTACGGTAACCGAATTAGGCTGAACCTGCCAGCCGTGATAGGAAGTGCCTTTGTATGAGATGAATATAAAGTAACGTGTTTTCAAAAAAATGTTTTAGTAAATATAGCAGATAATTTTATTTTAGTCTTTCTTCCTCACCGTGGTTCTCCATGTAATAAAAAAAAAAGAACTTATTATTCAAATTCCGATCTTAAAATGTATTTTTACTACCATCGTTGACGTATAAAAAACATATGTATATTTCAGAAAACTATTTAAGAACGAATACATAAAATGTTATTATTATGAGAGTTGAATTAGGATGGATTGATTATCTGATTATGATAATCTATTTCTTGTTTGTGCTGGGAATTGGATGGTTTCTGAGGAAATTCATGAAAAATGCCAATGCTTTTCTTGAAGCCGGCCGATCTATGCCTGCATGGGTGGCAGGATTAGCATTTATTTCTACTAACCTGGGGGCTCTTGAAGTGATGGGTATGACGGGCTCAGGTATGAAATACGGTATGCTAACCACACACTTCTATTTAATAGGAGCAATTCCGGCAATGATCTTTCTTGCATTATTCATGATGCCTTTTTATTATGGTTCGAAGGCCAGATCGGTTCCTGAATTTCTTAAGCTAAGGTTTGATGAGAAAACCCGCGGTCTGAATGCCATCCTCTTCGCACTGATGACAGTATTGGCATCCGGGATCTCAATGTACGCTCTTGCACTTCTTATGGAGAATGTACTCGGATGGAATTTTAACCTCAGCCTGTGGATTTCTGCGCTGATCGTTCTCGGTTACACATATCTGGGAGGGCTTTCGTCAGCTATTTATAATGAAGTGCTACAGTTTTTCATTATAGTAATCGGACTCTTGCCTTTAGTTTTTCTGGCTCTGAAAGACGTCGGAGGCTGGATTGGTCTGAAAGCAAAACTGGCTCCAATTGCTGTATCCAGAGGTTTTGCACCTGATACTTATATGTCGACTTGGAAATATACGGGTCATGCCACCTCAAATCCTTTTGGAGTGGAGTGGTTCGGACTCCTTTTTGGACTCGGATTTGTGCTGGCTTTTGGCTATTGGTGCACCAATTTTCTCATCGTTCAGAGAGCATTTGCAGCCGAGTCAAAAGCTGCCGCCCGCAAGGTACCTCTTATCGGAGCGCTTCCAAAGATGTTCATTCCATTTTTGATTATTGTTCCCGGGGTAATTGCTCTTGTCCTTTCTCACGATCCAGGCAAGGGATTTGTGATACCCACGGATGCCAGTGGTGGATTAAATTATAATCTGACCATCATTATGTTGCTTAAACAATATCTCCCTACCGGTGTCCTTGGCCTTGGAATTACAGCCCTGCTGGCTTCATTCATGTCGGGTATGGCAGGGAACGTCTCAGCATTTAATACTGTATGGACCTATGATATCTATCAGAGTTATATAAGACCACGTACAAATGATGAGGAAGCCGACGGGAAACACTATCTGAAGGTCGGAAGGATCGCCACGGTTTTCGGTATTTTATTGAGCATAGCATCAGCTTATGTAGCAAGCAAGTTTGGAAATATAATGGATTTTCTCCAAACGATTTTTTCACTGATAAGCGCACCATTATTCGCTGTGATCTTTCTTGGTATGTTCTGGAAACGGACAACAGGACACGCTGCATTTGCAGGACTACTGTTAGGATTCCTTATGGCCTTGCTTCACCATGGGCTAACAACATCCGCCGGGGCAACATCTATAGTTAAAGGCGGATGGATTACAACGCTCCATACTTATCCTGTTGAAATGGCCCAGAATTTCTGGATGGCAATAATTGCCTGTGCCGTGAGTGCAATTGTTACTGTAGGTCTGACCTTTGTTACAAAGCAGCAGAAAACCGATGAGGAGTTAACCGGGCTTGTATATTCGCTTACGCCACGAACAATTGTAGATAAAGATTTGCCATGGTACCAGCGTCCCGTTGGTCTGGCAATACTTGTAAGCGTGATATTTATATTTTTCACAATATTTTTTTGGTAGGAGGAAATTAAAATGGTAGACATAAGAATTCCAATTGGACTAATGTTTTCAATAGTAGGGGTATTAATCACAGGTTTTGGTCTTTATACTAATTCAAATACACTGATGTATCAGAAGTCATTAGGTATCAATGTTAATATTATCATGGGTATAATAATGCTCGTGTTTGGCGGAATAATGCTGTTTTTTGCATTCCGGAAGAAGAAGAAAGAATAAACAATTCAATAGTTCAAAATTCGGGGATATAATGGTTCCTGTTCTGATATATGGAAAACATAAAAAAAAGAAGAGGTTTTGCCAGTGATAATAATTCCGGAATCCATCCCGATATAATTAAAGAAATTATTGCATCAAATTCCGGACATGCAACAGGATATGGTTCAGACATTTATACTGAAAAAGCGCTTAGGCTTTTCCGGGAGCAGCTAGGTAGCTCTTCCGAGACATTCTTTGTATTTACGGGTACAGCTGCGAATGTGCTTGGTCTATCAAGCATCATGAGATCGTGGAATTCAGTTATTACCGCTTCCACTGCTCATCTTGAAGGCGATGAATGCGGAGCTGCGGAGAAATTTATCGGTTGCAAGGTTCTCGTTGTGGATACTCCTGATGGTAAAGTTACTCCTGAACTTGTTGAAAAACACATGCATGGCATAGATTTTGAGCACCATTCGCAGCCTAAAGCAATTTCCATTACCCAGTGCACTGAAATGGGAACTGTTTATAGTGTCGATGAAATAAAGCGAATTTCCGATTATGCACACTCAAGAGGCATGCTTCTTCATATGGATGGTGCCAGGCTCGCAAATGCTGCTGTGTCTATTAATCTTCCTTTTAAAGCCTTTACAACGGATGCAGGTGTTGATATACTCTCATTTGGCGGGACAAAAAATGGTCTTATGGGCGGCGAGGCGATATGTTTTTTAAAACATGGTTTGACAGTTGATTTTAAATATATCAGGAAGCAAGGAATGCAACTTGCATCAAAAATGAGGTTTATTTCGTCGCAGTATATAGCTTATTTTCAGAATGATCTCTGGAATGCATGTGCGTCGAACGCAAATGCAATGGCTTCAATCCTGGCTGAAAAGCTGGAGGGTGTACCGGAGGTAAGGATCACACAGAAAGTTCAGTCAAATGGAGTTTTTGTAATTATTCCGGATGAAGTTGCGAGGAAGGTGAGGGAGCATTATTTCTTTTATCCCTGGGATGAGAAGCGCTCGGAATGGCGATTGATGTGCAGCTGGGATACAAAGATAGAGGATATTGAGGATTTTATTGTATTGCTTAAGAAGGAACTGGGGAGGTAATGCCCTGTAGAGTCATGCCATGGCATGATCGAATGGGTCAACCCAAGGCAAAACAAAAAGGCTGAATCTAATGATCCAGCCTTTTTTATAATCTTGTAAACAAGGAGATTTACTTAAGCGTAAAGGCTATAGGCACCATATACCATACTGGTACTGGTTTTCCGCCCTGTTTTCCTGGTTTGAATGGAGGAAGGGCAGTAACAACCCTGATAGCTTCTTTATCAAGCTCGGGGTCAACACCTTTCAACACGCTAACCTGGTTTACGCCACCCTTTGCTGTAACGCAGAATCTGACGATAACTTTACCCTGGATATTGTTTTCTTTTGCGACCTCCGGGTACTGTGCATGTTCATTAATGTATTTGAGCAGTGCAATGTCACCGCCGGGGAACATAGGCATTTCTTCCACTACAACGAAAGGCGCTTGTTCTGCTTCTACTTCCTGTACTTCTTCTTTTGCCTGTTGCTGTACTTCTACAACTTCCTTGTTGACTACTTCAGTCTGTGCCTGGTCCGCAGTCATAAGCTGTTTCACATCTTCAGGTTTGATTGTGTCAACAACCACAGGTGGAACATATTTCTGCTGTTGAACAACGTCGGTGGGAGGTGGGGGCGGAGGAGGTGGAGGAGCGACCAGTTCGGTCGGTGCATCCAGATTCTCCAGTTTGATCTGTACCTGACGCTCAGCTCTCTTGGTTCTGTTTTCAGCAGCTTTTGCATTAAGGTAAGGAGTAATAATAGCTGTTGCAATTATTACAACACCTATCAGCAAACCTATAAGAACAGTACGATTATACTTCTTACGTAGTTTATACGCTCCGTATTCCTTATTCCGTACCTCAAATACTATATCATCAAAGGCAGGAGCATTGTTTTTTTCTTTTGCCATATTTTTAAAGGTTTACTTATTTGGCCACATTTGCCTTAGCAGTTGGTGCAATACCAGCTGCGGCTTCCACCATTTTCACTTCATACCACGCGATATCAACAAATGTATAACGGGCAATTCCGCAGATGTTCATCTCATCGAGAATATCCACAAAGTTTCCGTATGTTGCTTTATCGTATGCCTTAATAAGAACAATAGGACCGGTATCGTCATCTGTTTTCAGTTTACTTATTGCCTTCTGAACAGAATCCTGAGCCATAATCTTCTTTCCGGTAACAACCTGACTCTTGAAATCATCTATTTTCTTAAACAGGGCTCTGTTTCTTTGCAGAAGCAACGGACGAATACCATTTGCACCGAAATCTGTTACTCTCAGGGGAGGCGGGTTATTATAATCCTCTGGCTTTACGCTTCCCGGATACCAGAAAACTTTATTATCCGGACCGAGTATAATGTTCAGAGTACGGCTTGCTGTAATTTTTGGCGGGTCGACAGTTGGATCCTTGATCTTCTCAGGAAGATTAATCTCCATTATCTTAGCCTTGTTAAAAGCCGTGGTAAGCATGAAAAACACGATAAGCAGACACATAAGGTCAACCATAGGTGTCATGTCGATATGCGGTGGATGCTTTATCGCTTTCCTTTTTCCACCTTTTTCCTCTTGAATTATTTCTGCCATATCACTTCTGTATTTCTGCTATGTTTATTTTAGCTGCTTCAAGAGATGTGACCAGGTTAAACTTGAAAACATTCTTTTCAGCCATTATATCGAGGACTCTCTTCACTACAGTGAAACCGGTTTTAGTATCACCTTTAATACAAGCCTGAATGCTCGGGTTGACCTTTCGTGCACTATAGATCCAATCGGCAAGCTGGTTGTCTGTTGAATCGATCGGAATACCTCCTGTCTGCATGGCAGTTCTTTCGTGTATATCCTTCGTGTCAAGGAATTCTTTCATTTTCAGAATAGGAACTCCCATTGAAGATGGGTATTTTTCGAACGTCCTCAACTCAGCTTCCGTAAACTCGATATTGTACCTTTTGCCCATTTCCTGAAGGATCTTTGGTCTGTATTTAAGAATAGTATCAGGTCCGTTGTCAAAATTCAGGAATACTTTATTGTCTTTCGAAAGGAGAAGAGTAATTGTATTAAAATCAGGTACTGGTTTCTCTGATATTGAAAAAGGCGTATCAACAGGTGCTGGTTCTTGCTGTCTCATAGTTGTTGTCAACATGAGGAATATCAAAATAACAGCAAACAGGTCAACCATCGGCGTCATGTCGATCCTGGGCGATTTCGTTGGTAATTTAATCTTTGGCATTGTCTCTTTTTATTAATTTATTTAGACCAAAAGATAAATTTAAAATTAAACTGTTTTCAGTGAAGCAGCAAAATTCTGTGTCAGACTGAAGCCTGCTTCGTCAATTTTAAATGTATAGCCGTCAATAGTTGATGAAAAATAGTTGAATGCAATAATTGCCAGGGTTGATCCTGTGATACCAAATGCTGTGTTGATAAGCGCTTCAGAAATACCTTCTGCAAGAGCTAATGCATCAGGTGCGCCTGACTGAGCAAGAGCAGCGAATGCACGGATCATACCAAGCACTGTACCAATAAGACCGATCAACACTGAAACTGAAGCAAGAGTTGAGAAGATAACCATGTTCTTCGAAAGCATAGGCAGTTCGAGGGCAGTTGCTTCTTCAAAAGCTTTCTGAATGGAAAGGATTTTCTGATCTTTTTCAAGTTCTTTGTCTTTCTGAAGGTCACGGTAACGAACAAGACCAGCTTTCATAACATTTGCGAGAGAGCCTTTTTGTTTGTCGCAAGCATCCATTGCTTCTTCAATTCTATCCTGAGCAAGAAGACCCTGCAGCTGGCTTACAAATGTATTTAATCTGCCTTTGCCTTTTGCTCTTGAAAGGGTGATAGATCTTTCAATAATGAAAATTAAAAGGGTTAAAACGCATGTCATAAGAATAGGAACGATGAAACCACCCTTATAGATAATACCCAGATAGTTACCTTCGAGTGCTTTCCCGGCAGGATTACCACCTTCAAAATTTACAGGACTTCCCATAATTTGTGTGAACAAAATGTAGGATACTATAAACGCTATTAAAATAGCACTTGTTGCAAAAACATTCTGCAACGCATCTTTAAACGAACTTCCTTGTTTACTCATTTTTTATCGATTTGTTTAGGTTTAAGATTTTTTACGCTTTGCAAATATATATTATGAATTGATTTTTTCCAATAGAGTCTGCAATTATGTTAAGGTTTTGGCAAAGTTTATATTAATTCTTTAATGACATAACCTTTAACATTTAATTTACCCTGAATTTTTTATTTTAATTTTAATACACATGTTAACATGTTATTGTTCAAGAGTTGCATTGTAAAGCCTCGATTTTGTAATAGGTATTTCGATTGATTTATATCCATCGGCGCTGATGATCAAAATTTCAGAGCCTGAAGGTATCTCAAACCTAAACTCACCTTTGTTGTTTGTAAGATTTTCAGCTGCAGTATCTTTTACCCTTATTGAGGCATAGGCTAATGGCTGCCCGGCAGCGTTTTTCACAGTACCTTTAATCTCATTCGGATTTATGCCCTTTTTAATGGAAGCTTCAAATTCGTGAATATAGGATATTTGGCTCTTTGCAGATGTATTATTCGGATCGATTGCCAGAATCTTATCGTAGGCTTCAGTAGCTCTCGAGAGATATGGCAATCTGCCTTCATTGGTTTTTTCAGTTGAAGTCGATTGCATCTCAATAGATCCGATTCCGCTGTAACCTCTTATCTTGTTCTCTTTATTATTGGGATCAAGATTAATCATCCGGTTATAATATTCTTTTGATTTACTGAAGTTATTACTCCTCATATAGTAATAACTCAGATAAGTGAAGGCATCCATCATTGTTGCAGCATTTTTTACAGAGTCTGATTTAGTAACGGCGATAAGCTTTTCAAATTTTGGTTTAGCGAGACCGAGCTTAACATCCGGGTCCATCTTTGAATATGTGTTTGCAGTCCACAGATATGCAGGAACATAATCAGGTGTTTTTGCAATTATTGAAGCAAATACAGAGTCGGCAGTTTTATATTTGCCACCACTATAATATGCTCGTCCAATCCTCATCAGATCTTCAGTATTGTCTTTTGCAGGATCCAACAATTTTGTAAGAGTTTTTGCAACTCCGTCATATCTCCTGAAAAAATTATAGTTGGCAGCCATTTCATTGATAACTGATTTATCATCCGGTTTCATTTTAAGAACATTATTGTATTCAACGAATACTCTGTCAATCTGAGCGTTGGCTTTGTCTACAAGGTCTTTCTGAGCATCTAACTTCGCTGACAGGTCAACAACGCTGGCCTTCAGCCTTGTTTTCTCAGCAACTGCAGTTGCAATAGCAAGTTTGTTTTTTTCTTTTTCAAGCTGTTGCTGAAGGCTCGTTAGATCATCAACCATTTTTGGATAATTCTGGTTCAGCTTAACAAGGATTCTTGCCATGTACATATAATCCTTCCAGAGAATCCTGTCGGCTGGAACTGTTTTGAAAAGTGTTTCCATATAAGCAAGAGCTCTTGGATAATCGGGTGGATTCTTTTCATAGCACGAATAACCTGCAATACGGTTCATATATGTTCTGGATTTATCCACTTTAAAAATATCTTCAACATTGGAAATAACACCATCATAATCTTTAGCATAGAACAGAGCATTAACATAACGTGTTTTTGCAGGAATATTACCAGCCGTAAGCTCAAGATATTTTTTAAAGTTTTCTTTTGACTGATCAAATCTTTGGGCGAGCAGATACAATTGTCCGAGTTCACGATAAGCAGGAGCATAGTTGGCATTAAGTTCAATTGCCTTTTCAAAGTATGGAATCGCTGCCTGGAGAGCACGTCCTTTTACATATATATTACCGATTTTCATGGCAGCGGTTGGTGATTGCGGATCGGCGAACTCAGCTTGATTATAAAATGAGATTGCCCTCGAACCATCATTTACGAGTATATAGATATCGCCTGCGATAAGATCCACATCTCTGTTCTTATTATCAATTTTTATTGCTTCCCTGATCAGTGGCAAAGCTTTCGCTGTATCTACCTTTTCATCCTTAATATATGATTCTGCAATCTTTGCAAGAGCAAATGCATAATCTTTTGCAGCAGGTACTATTTTTTTTATGTTCTTATATGGAAGAAGAAGACTTCTTGCCTTGGCGCGCATCTCATCAGCTGTTTTTGTATCATCAAGATAAAAAGCAACTTTTGCGAGGCCTACATAATTAAGAGGATCGCCTGGATTGACATCAACACCCTTCTGGTAAACTTCCTTTGCTGATTTTGCGGCAAGCGGTAATGAGTTAGAAATAGTATCAGCAAAATATTCAAGAAGGTAATTCTCCCCCGAAAAGAAATAATTCTTACTGTTTGCCGGCTCTTTTTTAATCAGATTCTGATACATAACCTGCGCCTTATCATACTGTTCACTTCTGGTCAACTGTATTGCAGAGGCTAAATCCTGAGCTTTTAGATTAATTGAAAAGCCGGTAATTAAAACTGCCAGAAAAAGTGCTGGTCTTAAAATTAAACGTTTCATAGCGATCTTTATTTGATGTCAATTTTAGTATTATATTCTGGTTGCTGGTTGCTTGTTTCTGGTTGCTGGTTGCTTGTTAATGTCTCTTAGTCTCTTAGTCTCTTAGTCTCTTAGTCCCTCTGTCTCCCCATCCCTCTTTCTCCCCATCTCTCCCTTTCTCCCTATCTCCCTTTCAGTGCTTCATCTGTACAAGCCTGATCGGCATCGTTGCAGGTACTAATCCTGATTTAAGTACGATCCTCTGGCCCTGTTCTGCACATGCCCAGTTTATGAATCCGGATCCCAACCCTGAAAATGTTTCACGTGATATGAGATATATCTCCCGAACGAAAGGATAGGACTTGTCATAAATAAAGCCCTGATGTGGTCTGTAATAGCTTCCGTCGTTTATAAATTGCTGGGATACCGCAACAACATTAATCTTTTTTATAAAGCTCATAGTCAGAGAGTCATTTTTATCGCTTATCCAGTTGACACTTATAATCCCCAGCGCATTAGGATTACGGGAAACATAGTTTATAACTTCTTCATTTGTATTAACAGCAAAAAAATTCTTGCTGAGAGAATCTTTAATGTTGAATAATTCTTTGAAATATCTGATGTTACCTGATTTATTATTGTCAAAAATAACACTTATATCGCCAAGCTTCGAATTTTCATTTATTTCTTTCCATTTCTTAATCTTTCCAAGGAAAATATCCCTGATGGAATCATATTTCAACAGCGAATCTTTATTCTCAGGATTTGTAATCAATGCCAGAGCATCATAAGCAAAAGTTGTTGTTCGTGCAATTATCTGAGTATCACGCAGGGACTGTATCTGATAGTCTGAAAGTTTCTTACTGGTTACAATTACTTTTACCGAATCATTCATGAAATCATTGATTACATCATATTCGGGTTTGAACACAGGTTTTATAGATGCACCTGTGTACAAATGAGTGAATGTAAAGACTTCTGTTTCAATAAGCGGCTTAAAGGATTCATCTGCTACGATCCTTATATTTCCTCTTGTAGGTGTTTCATTAGTGGCTTTTTTTCCCATACTGTTGCATGAGAAAAGTATTAACAATAATCCAAAAATAGGATACAGTGAATAAGAGAGAAGATTTTTACTGGTTGATTTGTTCACTTTATTAAATGATATTGATTTCTTGTTCCGGCACGCAATAATAATAAATTTTTGAATAACTGATACTCTGTCCATAATCCTAAATTTAAAGGTTGAATAGTTTTTAATGAACTTACTGCAAAGTATGTGCCAAGACTATGCAGTAAATGTGTATAAATTTATAACCATATAAAATTATTCATCATTATTATCCTTTGTGAAAAAAACCTCTGCAATTTTGACATATGCTCTGTACGCTCTGTATAATCCATAGAAAATAAAAGCAGACCCCATTATCACTCTCACCGGCTTATCCAGATAACTGAAACCGGAGTAAAACACAAAATAAACACCCACCCCAAGATAAAAGAGTACCATGAAAACAGAAAATATGGTTGTTACCTGCTGTATTAATTTGTTTGTGTCCATCCTTAAGTTAGAATATTAATCACTGTTAAAAAATGATTTACTTCAAATTTAAACTAAAATTTTCGTTAAGAAAAGCAAAATTTGATGAAAGGTGCTGTTCTATTGATGAATGTGTTAGTTTATTTCAATAAAAGCGAACTATCGCCATAACTAAGAAATCTGAAGTCGTTCTTCAAAGCAAAGATATATAACTCTTTCCATCTTTTTCCAGCGAAAGCTGAAATAAGAAGGAGTAAAGTGCTTTTCGGCTGATGAAAATTTGTAATTATGCCGCTTGTCATTCGGAATTCATAACCTGGCATTATTAGTATGCTGGTCGAAGCCCTGATAAAAGTTTTATTGTCCCTTCGCATATAACTCAATAGCATTTCAAGCGATTCCTCAACTGTTACTGATTGTGGCAGGTCATATGCTTCCCATTGCCCAACCGAAAGTTCTACCGTTGCTTTCAGGCCATCTGACATGAGTTTTACACCCAGCCAGTATAAACTTTCAAGTGTTCTCACCGAAGTGGTTCCAACAGGAATTATTTTACCCCGATAAGCAAGAAGCGACTTGAGTGTTTTTTTATCAACGAAGAAATGTTCAGTGTGCATTTCATGTTGATAAATATTTTCAGATTTAACAGGCTTAAAAGTCCCGGCGCCAACGTGAAGTGTGATTTCAGCTGTTTTTATCCCTGCCGATTCAAGGCTACTAAAGACGGAGTTTGTAAAATGCAGCCCGGCAGTAGGAGCGGCAACGGATCCGTTTACACTTGAATATACTGTCTGATACCTTATATTATCTTCTTTCTCATCGCTTCTGTTTATATAAGGAGGAAGTGGAATATGTCCGCAAGCTTCGATTACTTCTGCAAAACTCAAATCTTTATCGTCCCATGTAAATCTTATGCGACAGGTATCTCCTTCTGTAGCGAGTTTATCCGCAAAAAGATTTTTTCCCACCCCTTCGCTTGTGAAAACTGTCTTTAATATTCCTGACTTCCATTTTTTCAGGTTACCAACAATGCATTTCCATTCAACCGGATTTTTTGATCCAAATGAAAGGCTATAGTCGTATGGTAAAAGAGGTTCAAGACATAAAATTTCTATGACTGCTCCTGAATCTTTTCTGAATAGAAGCCTGGCCCTTATTACACGCGTATTGTTAAATACCAGTAATGAACCAGATGGAAGATACTTATCAATATTCCGGAAGATATCTTTTGAAATATTCTCACCTTTTGATATCAGCAATTGAGATTTATCCCTTTCGGCTGCCGGATACTGAGCGATCCGGCTTTCCGGCAGATCGTAATCGTAATCATTTATGTCTAATTCTGTCATGATTCAAAAATAACCATTAATATTCTCTGATTCCAAAATTCGCCGCATTTTGTTACCTTTGCTGTGCAGCAGGCTGTTCCATCGTCCCGATTTATCGGGAAGGAAAGTCCGGGCAACACAGAGCACCATGCTTCCTAACGGGAAGATATCCGCGAGGGTATAGTAGTGTAACAGAAAATAACCGCCTGAGGTCATGCATGGGTTTGCCTGAGCGTAGCCGAGGGAAAGGGTGAAAAGGTGAGGTAAGAGCTCACCGGTCAGGGTGGCAACATTCTGAGCCGTACGCCTTATGGGTTGAAAGACCATGTATACCGGTTTTGGGGCTGCTCGCCCTATGCCGGGGGGTAGGTCGTAAGAGCAGGGCAGTGATGCCGCGCCCAGATAAATGATGGGAACCGGTTTAAAATCTTTCACAGAAATCAAACCGGCACAGAATCCGGCTTACAGGCCAGCTGCACAAATAAAAAAATGACGGGACTTCCCGTCATTTTTATTATATTGTTTGTCGTAGGCAACGGTCGCGACCATTCCCTGCAGTTTCTATCTACTTTACAGCAAATACGCTATCCTCGATAGGACTATCAACTTCAACTTTGGTGAATTTTATCATAATATCCATGCCCTGTGCTGATGTGGTGGTTTTCATAGGTATCATGAACCCATTGGTCTCAGCATATTCTGAAGGGTAGGTGTCAATACTCATCCCATTTGAATTAATGGATTGTTTTACCATCAGATAAGAGGTCTTGTCAATAAAAAGATCAGATGTGGATGCTGCGTCAATAGTAGCCTTAATTTTATATGCGGGTTTGTCATTTACATTTTCTTCACCCTCAAGTGAAAGCTTACCTGTTTTTAAATAATCAGCCATGTAGTTATTAAACATATTGCTTCTGGCTGTCTGTGAGATCTGATCGGGTGTCATCTCAACAGGATCAGTAGAACCTGACATTGGATTAATTGAGTAACCTTTAACTCCATCTACAACCTGTATAATATCCTGACCGTTAAAGGATGTAACAGATTTGATTTTGCCGGGGTTCTTCATCCATATCTGCATGGGCATCTCCATTCCCATCATGGAAATATTTGCAGTAATCTTGATCGTCTTATGATTCCCAACCTGATCCAGCTTGTTAGCTGCGGTATAATTTTTAACAATCTCGTCGAGTGACTGGGCATTAACGACAGATATCATTATCAGACCTGCCATTACAAAAAATAGTTTCTTCATACAACTGGTATTTAGGATTAATAATTAAAAGAATTTATAGTATTTCTTAATGCAACTAGTTTCTTTAGAAGGTCTTCCATGCCGGAAAGCTTCAGCATATTGGCGCCGTCCGATTTCGCAACCGAGGGGTCGGGGTGTGTTTCTATAAAAATGCCGTCGGCACCAACACTTATTGCAGCTTTTCCGAGTGTTTCAATCATCCCCGGATTTCCTCCTGAAACACCTTTTTCCTGGTTTGGCTGCTGTAGCGAATGTGTTATGTCCATAATCACCGGGACACCAATTTCCTTCATCACTGGAATATTTCTGAAATCAACCACAATATCCTGATAACCAAACATATTGCCTCTGTCGGTCAGAAGGATATTATTATTTCCTGACTCTTTTACTTTATCCACGGCAAACTTCATAGAATGTCCTGAAAGAAACTGACCTTTTTTAATATTTACCCATTTGCCGGTTAGCGCAGCCGCTGTCAGCAGATCCGTTTGTCTGCATAAAAATGCAGGGATCTGCAGTATGTCGACATACTCTGCAGCCATTGAGGCTTCATCGGGATTGTGTATATCGGTTATTACCGGAACAGAATATCTTTCACGCACCTCAGAGAGTATACTAAGTGCATTGATATCACCGATGCCGGTAAAAGAATCTCCACGTGATCTGTTGGCTTTTCTGTATGATGATTTGAATACAAAAGGAATCTGAAATTTTTCTGATAATTCTTTAAGCCTGGCTGCAGTTTCAAAAATAATCTTTTCGCTCTCAACAACACAGGGTCCGGCAATTAAAAGAAAATTGCCAGTCTCACTAAAATTTATACCGGGAATATTTATTCCAGCTTTAGACATATTATAACAAAATTATGAAAATTATTTTTAAAAAGCGATTATAGGTTGAAGAATTATTAGGTTAAGGTTAAGGTTAAGGTTAAGGTTAAGGTTAACCTCAACCTCAACCTTCTTTATTATAATTATATATCTCTTTCCACATTATCGAAAGTCGTTTCCTTACTTCTTCCTCCTTTGGATTTCTGCCTGGATCATAAAATACAGTGCCTTTTATTTCCTGTGGCAAAAAATTTTCAGGAGTAAAATTTCCTTCGTAGCTGTGAGCATATTTATAATCTTTTCCATATCCCAGATCTTTCATCAGTCTGGTGGGTGCATTTCTTAAATTAAGCGGAACGGGAAGATTTCCTTCTGACCTTACTATATTAATTGCATTATCAATAGCCATTATTGAGGAATTGCTTTTTGGTGAAGTTGCAAGATAAATCGCGGCTTCCGACAGAATGATCCTCGACTCAGGCCATCCTATTACATTTATGGCTTCAAAACACGCCTGGGCAAGAAGTAGTGCGTTTGGATTTGCGATACCAATATCTTCAGCTGCCAGAATGAGCATTCTTCTGGCTATGAATTTCGGATCTTCTCCGCCTTCCACCATACGCGCAAGCCAGTAAACCGCTGCATTCGGATCGCTACCCCTGAGCGACTTTATAAATGCTGATATAATATCATAGTGCTGCTCACCATTCTTATCATACATAGCAAGATTTTTCTGAACATGCTTCAGAACCATCTCGTTATTGATGATGATTTTTTCGGGAGCTGACTCATCGGCCTCAGAACTAATTACAAGTTCGAGAGCATTAAGAAGTTTCCTGGCATCGCCGCCGGACACACGTACAAGAGCTTCATGTTCGGCAATTTCAATATTATATGCAGAGAGGTAGCTGTCTTTTTTTAATGCTCTGTTAAGTAATTGAAGGAGTTCCTCTTCAGTGAGAGGATTCATTATGTAAACCTGGCAACGTGAGAGGAGAGGCGAAATAACCTCAAATGATGGGTTTTCGGTTGTTGCGCCGATTAATGTAATGACACCTTGTTCAACAGCGCTCAGAAGTGAATCCTGCTGCGATTTATTGAACCTGTGAATCTCATCAATAAACAGAATCGGGTTTGGCTGGTTGAAAAATTGCTGACTTTTGGCTTTTTCAATGGTGTCGCGTACATCCTTAACGCCGGAATGAACTGCACTAAGAGAAAAAAATGGCCGTTTGAGCGTGTTAGCGATAATATTTGCAAGAGTTGTCTTTCCAACTCCAGGTGGCCCCCAGAGTATGAAAGACGGAATATTCCCTGATTCAATGACCTTTCTTAAAACAGCATTCTTACCTACAAGATGCTCCTGCCCTGAAAACCCGCTCAGGTCTTTCGGTCTTAATCTTTCTGCAAGTGGTTGATTTGGCAGCATCTTCAAAATGTTTTCGCAAAAGTAATAAAAGTATTGCTGTTACGGCAGATTTTGCCTGCCGTACATTAATAATAGAGACTTAAGTATTATTATTGTAAACGAAATATTTCCTGAACCGATTTACCCTGGATATGAATAAAATAATCATTTTTCTTTTAAGCCTTACGGTGTTTGCCGGGTGTTCAATAAAATCATCTTCTGAGAAAGCCGTTTTTAAACAGGGCAGTGACATAACCTGCGACAGTGGAATTGTAGTTTCGTCGCATCCTCAGAGTTCGCGCATTGGCGCAGGCGTGCTGCGCAAAGGTGGAAATGCTGTAGATGCTGCTGTAGCTACAGAATTTGCACTGGCCGTTTGTTATCCTGAAGCAGGTAATTTAGGAGGCGGTGGTTTTATGCTTATCAGGACTTGTGACGGCAGTACGGAAGTAATAGATTATCGCGAAAAAGCTCCTCTGAGCGCAACACGCGACATGTATCTCGATAAAAACGGCAACGTTTCGGACGGTGTAAGCACCAATACCCGATTGTCGAGTGGCGTCCCTGGTACCGTTGATGGTATGATAAACGCGCATACCAAATATGGTATATTGCCTTTTGAAGATGTTATACAACCGGCAATTGATCTGGCCGAAAATGGATTTCCGGTAACAAAACGACAGGCAGAAGACCTTAATTCCATAAGGCAAATACTCCTCGAAAGAAATACTTTCAAACCCGCTTTTCTTAAGGATAAGCTATGGATAGAAGGCGATACTCTGATCCAGACAATGCTGGCCGAAACACTAAAAAGGATAAGGGATAAAGGACGCGATGGCTTCTATGCCGGAAAAACGGCCAGTTATCTGATAAGTGAAATGAGAAGAGGCAATGGTATAATATCAGAAGAGGATCTGAAAAATTATAAGTCAGTCTCCAGAAAACCTCTCAGTGGCGAATACCGAAACTATAAAGTTATTACTGTACCTCCTCCCTCCGGCGGCGGTATAGTACTCCTTCAGCTTTTAAAGATGATTGAGCCTTTTCCTGTAAGTAGATGGGGATTCCATTCCCGGCAGATGATACATCTTATTACAGAGGCTGAAAGGAGAGCATTTGCTGACAGATCAGAATTCTCAGGAGACCCGGATTTCACAAATATCCCGGTCAGCCAGCTTGTTAGTAAGTCATATCTGAAGAACAGGATGTCTGATTTCAATGAGAAGAAGGCATCGCTGTCGCAGGAGATAAGACCTGGTTCGCCGGAAGGATATACAAGTGAGGAAACTACTCATTATTCGGTAGTTGATGCTGATGGGAATGCAGTAGCAGCTACAACCACGCTTAACAATATCTTTGGAAACGGTGTTGTTGTGGATAGTGCCGGTTTCTTTCTGAATGATGAGATGGACGACTTCTCTGTAAAACCCGGATATCCCAATATGTATGGTCTAATCGGCGGTGAGGTAAATTCTATTGCGCCCGGCAAAAGAATGCTGAGCTCAATGACACCTACAATTGTTGAAAAAAATGGGAAACTTTTTCTGGTCTTAGGATCACCTGGAGGATCGACAATTCCAACAACTGTTTTTCAGACACTTATAAATGTTGTAGATTACGGGATGAATATAAAACAGGCCGTAGATGCCGGCAGATTTCATCATCAATGGTTACCCGATATGCTTTACCATGAAAAAAACGCTATTGATGTTAAAGTAATGAAAAGCCTGACAGAAATGGGACATGAATTAAAAGAACGATCCTTTATTGGCAGTATGAATGCAATCATGATACTTCCGGGAGGTAAAAAAGCAGGAGCTGCAGATAAAAGGAATAATAATTCATCCTGCGGGTATTAGATGTTTTGCGGTTCAATAATTTTTACTAAATTGCCTCAGATTTGTTTCATTAAATAAAAAAAATTAATACTTTTAACAGTTGAATTTGTTTTTTGTGAAACAATCAGGTTGTAATTAGCACATTTGAATACATTCAGAAATATTCAGTTATGAAAAAAACTCTGCTTATTGTAGTTATCATCCTGGCAGTAATTATTGCCCTGCCTGTAATAAACCTGATCCGATGGAGTGCTCAGCCCAAAAAACCTCTTGATATAATTATTGTAGATAAGACAGTACCAACTCTCGAACGCGAACATCACAAATCATTTAGCTGGATTCTTACCAACGACAGGTTTGTTCACAAAGAAAAGAAAAGCATCTATTCATACACCAAAGATTATTTCGGCTTCTACCCGCAGCGCCCTATCAGGGAAAAGAAATGGGACAGAAATGACTACCGTCTTACAGATATTATAAGCCTGGCAGAAAAGAACGATGCTATTTATTTTACAGATACATATGGAGTATTTTTCAATGACTGGTTCAGAGGAATAAATAAAAGCCGGAAATCAAGAAAAATTTATGGCGGCCTTAATAATAATGACTTCCTGTTAATTAAAGAAATGAAAGACAGGAATAAGCTTATTATTATGGAGTATAACAGTTTTGATTATCCCACTGCGCAGTTTGAATCAGTAAGAACACAGGAAAAACTGGGCATTACTTTCTCTGGCTGGACAGGTAAATATTTTAGTTCACTCGATACTACAAAAGCTGATTTCCCTGTATGGATGACGGCCATGTACCGGAAACAATACAGGAAACCATGGTCATTTACAAAACCTGGTATTGTTATCCTTAAGGAAAAAGATATAATTGTACTCGAAGAAGGTATAGACCTTAAAACTTCCTTGCCACTCATTATTACTAACTCTGAATATTCGGTTAAGTATGGTGTGATCCCTTCAGTGGCATTCGACCAGTGGTTTGATATTATCGATCCACTTGAGAATACTGTTGTTTCAAGGTTCAGGCTCGATACAACACCTCTTGGAGATACTCTTCTTAGCACAAATTCTCTATTTCATGAATTTCCTGCTGTGGTACAGGACCCTGCTTCGCAACGAATATTCTATTTTTCAGGTGATTTTGCAACTTATGATGTTCCGTTCTGGACAGCCCGGTTTAAAGGCGTAGAGAAGCTCAAGGGATTACTGTATTCTGACAAGCCCGATGATACCAGGAGATTCTTCTGGCTATATTATAGACCGCTTATAAATGGCATCTTTACCGATTATTACAAGTCTATCAAGAAGTAGATATTCACCCGGAAGAAATCATCTACGCCGTCTCTTACTGGCTCAACTATCCCGTCACAGAAAATGAATGACGCTTTAGTTTATATTTAATCAGATCTATAACCCGTTTTTTTTATGAAGATCTCAGTAATTCAGCCTTATATAGTCTGGGAGGATAAGCACCTCAACTTTATGAATCTCACAAGGCTTATAAAACCATTGTTTAATAAAACCGATGTGGTTTTACTTCCTGAGATGTTTAATACAGGCTTTTCAATGAATACCTCATTACTGTGTGAGACGCCAGACGGGATTACCTTTGAATGGATGAGGAATCTGGCCAGGGAAGGGAATTTCGGATTATGCGGAAGTTATATTGTCAAAGAGGAGGACAGGTTTTTTAACAGGTTTGTATTCGTTTCATCTGAGCAGGAAACCTGGCATTATGATAAGCGCCATTTGTTCACTATGGGAGGGGAAGACAAACATTTTTCTGCCGGAAATTCAAGATTGATATTCAGTTTCAGGGGTATGAAAATAAGTCCGTACATCTGTTACGACTTACGATTTCCTGTGTGGAGCAGAAATACCGGTGGCTTCGATCTTATGATCTATTCTGCTAACTGGCCGGCATCCCGACAAAACGTATGGAATACGCTGTTAAAGTCAAGGGCCATTGAAAATCAATGCTATGTTGCAGGATCAAACAGAACCGGCGAGGATGGGGCAGGACTAATTTATTCGGGCGAATCAATAATTATTGATCCGCGTGGCGAAACAATTGTTTCAGCCGGAAATAAAGAAAATCATACCATTAATTCTGAATTAGCCATGGAGGAATTGTCAGACTTCCGGAGAAAGTTTCCTGTCTCTAATGATGCTGATAAATTTACCATAAATACCTGATCAGTAAGGCTCTTAATCATTAATTTACACAGCATAAAAGACTATCCTGGTAAATCTCAGGCATCTGAATTTCAGAAGAGATCTTAAAGGTTTTTGCTCCATCATATTGTATTGACCTATCAAGATAGGTTTCAGTTTCTTTTGAACAGAAAAGACATTTGCCTGAATTTAAAAAATGATGCCGGCCTTCTTTCAGTGCATCATTACCCGATCTGAACATTCCCAGATAAATTCTTTTTTCATCATCATAAAGAAATGGACAACCTTCTTTATGTATTGAGTGGATCTCATTTGTGCGGGGCTTTACAGCCACAAAATATTTTGCTTCCATAGCCTATATTATATTACAAGTCAGTAAGTTGATTCGTTTTTACATTGTTTTTTTATTCACTCTATATCTTTCAATTATATCAGATAATAGTGTTTAATCGGGATTCTTCGTAAATTGTTACCCTGAATGACTGATTTTGTAGAAAATTCCTATGCAAAATTCCGCATATCTGGTTCAAATGATTTTTGTGGATAAGGAAAAGACATCTTCAGAAAAATGGATCTCAGGTTTGAAAAAAATTCTGTTTTTTAAATTTTTTTATTTTTTTTTATCGGTCTCATATACAATAATATAGAATAATTATTTTTTAAGATTTAGTGTTGTTTCCACCGTACTGCAGGTAACAAATATGTACACATCCCGATTAAACATTGGAAAACAATTAAACCTAAAACTATAAAACCATGAAAACTGCACAGGAATCAGCAATAAAAAACAGAAATCTTGATCTTCTTATTTCTAAATTATCAGAAAATGAAATTTTAACTATACAGGCATTGAGTCAGGTCAGAGGTGGATCTGCAGATGGTGAAGGAGATGGAGGGGAAAATGCCATTAGTATTCCAAAATAAAATACATAATTATATTTCTCTTTATGAGAGCATTTTCCTAAATGGGTAATGCTCTTTTTTTTTGGTGTAGTTATTATTTCGTTAATTTGCTTGCTACATTCATTTACATAAACTTAGGTTTCGATTAATATCTTGAAAAAGCTCATTCTGCTGAATATCATTGTATTACTTTTGACTTTTAATAGCATTTTAAAAGGACAAGGTGGAGGATTCAATTCAAGTTTTCAAAACTTCCTGAAATATTATGATTCAGGTGATCTAATAAAGGCGGAAAGAACGCTTTCTACAATTCTTAAAGAAAATGACTCTCTTTCCATAAAACGAATTACTGCTATTTATAATAATCTTGGTGCGGTAAATCAGACATTAGGTAATTATGCTAAAGCACTCTATTATAATTTAAGAGCAGAGGAACTATTAATTAATGTAGATAATAATTCTGAACAGTTGGCGGATATATTTAATAACCGGGGTCGATTATTTACCATCAAAAAATCATACAATCTGGCAATAGAATATTTTGAAAAGTCCATAAGATTGTACGAAGGTGTAAAAGACCATGGATCAACTGTTTTCAAAAATTATTCTTCAGCCTACTTAAATCTCGGTATTGCATATTATAACATAAATGAATTCAATAAAGCTCAAAACTCCTTTAACAAAAGTGCTTATCTTAAGATTAAATACAAATTGTCTGGTCTTGCTCTTGTTTATCTGAACATAGCGAAAACGTACGTTAAGACATCTAATGTTTCAAAAGCTGAAGAATTTTACT
>JBBRSO010000019.1:0-37939 GCA_038245405.1 Bacteroidales bacterium | reverse complement strand
CTTCTGGGGCAACCGGGCTATTTCCTTCCATTCCTGATCCTTGGTTCGTCTGAACAGTATCTGCTTTACAACATCTTCACTATTACTGCATGCCCAGTATATCTCCATTGATTTATCACCCGACTTGAAATTATTTATTACAGGTGATGTGGGAGGAACTATATCGGGTCTTTTTAATTCCAGAATATCTGAGAACGGACTGTTGTTTTTATTTCGGTCAACGGCTACTATCTCATAATAAACATGCTTGGTCAATGTCCTGAGAGTAATTGTATCCTGAAATACAGTATCCGGAACAGTTGATGATATTGGATTAAAGACATGATCACTTGCATTTGCCCTGTAAACCCTGTAACCTTCAATATCAGATTCTTTTCCCTGAACCCATGATAATTTGACTGCACCTTTCAAGTCGATCTTCCCTTTCAGCCCTGTTGGTTTAACAGGTGCAATATTGTCGGGCGTCACTACATAACGAGGTAAGGATGTAACAATATTTCCTGCTGTATCTACAGCGGTTACCATGTAATAATTCAAACCTCCTTCAACTACTTTTGTATCGGTAAATGACCTGGTGGAGGCAGGCAGTATTTGTTCCTGCAGCAAATTGAAGGGTCCTTTAATGTCCTGGCCTCGGGAGATGAAGAATCCTTTCAGATCGCTAGAGGCACTATAAGGAGTCCATTCTAATATAGCTGTGTTTTTACCTTTATATTCTGCCTTAAATATGAAAGGCTGGGCCGGAGGTGTACGGTCTCTTCCGATAGCAGTAATTATATCCGAGGGTTCACTGACCTCGGAAAAAATGCTAATTCCCCTGATCCGGTAATAATACTTTTTGTAGTTTTCATGTATAGTATCGTTGTATGTAAACTCGTCAGATTTTGAGTTTTTCACCGAAGCAAACTGGATATAAGGATTTTCGCTGAGATGTTTGAATGTCTTTCCGTCATCAGATCGTTCTATGTAGTATCCAGCATAGTGTTCTGGGTCGTGCCAGCGAATTGATACTATCTTCTCCCCTTCATAAACCGATAATTCGCGGACAGGAGCAATGACAGTTTGCTTTTTAGTATCAATAATGAATAAGGCTGTATCGGTAGTGAACAATGGCGATGCTGAGGCTGCAAATACCCTATAGATATATTTTGAATTCTTTTTTATGCTCTTATCCGTGAAACGAGTTCCCAACCCATTGGCAGCTACCGGTGAAAAACTTCCTGCCATCATTGCTATCATGAAACGCTGTTGTTCTTCTGAAGCCGCCTGCCCATACTGGTTTACAGAGTTATCTGTTTTCCCGTTCTTCTTATTATCCCCGGCAGTTACAACAAATGTTTTCCCATACAGAGCTTTAAGAGCGACCTGGGCATAGTTATCCGAAGTCAGACTTCTTTTCTTCCATTCCTCTTCCGTCCATGGTTTTACAGGAGCACTGTTGAGTTTTTTAAATGACGATTCCGGTTTATTATTAACATCAAGTTCCAATCGTTCAATGTTGTATCCGATATCATTCAGTTTCTTCCAGGCAAATGAATTATTGCCTCCCCAGCGTAATACTATTGAGTCTCCCTGGTAACGGGCCTGGAGTCTGATGGAGATTCTGAGTGTATCTTTTACAACAGGCTTAATAGCAGGGGATCTTTTATTTTGCGAAAAACCTGCTGCCCCTGACGCAAGAATTAAGAATAAAATTAAAAAGCGCCTCATGTTTATATTTTTAAATTATGATCCTGATCACTGTCCAAACGAAATACTCATTGATTCATTACCAGTTTGTGCACCTGGCCGTTTCAAGCCGTTGAAGTTTGTTTTAAAACATGGGTCTTTCATATAAGCCGGCTGAAGGTTTGTAACCTTATCATAGGCATTTCCCATATTCTGGTAAAAAGTGCTGAATGAAACATTTTTACTACCACCGGCATTAAGACTGCTACCATATACATTTGAAATAACCTGATTAGCTGAGACTATGTTGTTATTATTGTTACCTCCACCATTCATCATGGATGCATAGGAGAATGAAACATTCAACGTGAGGGATTTGGTTGTATGCCACTTTTCTGCAACCGGATCAGGAGCCATGGAGGCAGATTGTGAGCTGTAAGACGGAGTAACTGATTTAAAGCCTCCGAAACTTATTGACTGATTTAACGATTTCGAAATGGAGGATACCGAGTTATTGGATAATCCTGAAAGTCCAGCAAATGAAGCTTGTGCAGAATATGGATCAGTCGCATCACTGCCGCAAACCATAGTCGGGGCTGTAGCTACACTCGTATTCATACCTGTCAGCATTTCATCTCTGGTAAGAGGAGGCATGGCTGCTGCATTATATTCTGTAGATATAATTGCTCCTTTAGTATTCAGTTGTAAGTTATTTAATCCTCCTGCACGTATTGTTGACGTCAGATTGTCGTAGATTGATTTTGCCCAGTCTTCAAAGCAGGATGTTTTAAAATCAAGCAACGGCTGAACGTTATATGGCTTACCTGCCTGTTCATTATTTATAATTGTCCCTGCAACGTCATAAACATCGTATTGTTCATCGCCGTAAACGCAGAATGACAAAGGATAGGCGTTTACTATATTTCCATGTCTCAGATAAGATCCTGATAACAGGGCTTTAAGTTTTTCTGAATTGCCTAGCTCTTTTTGTCCGACATTTACGGTACGGGCATATTTATCTTTTTCACCCTGGGCCTTAAAATCACCTGCCAGTACTTCCAGTGTTTTCATCTTTTCTACATAATCAGAATACTTGCTGGTCCTGAAATAGAACTCGAAGAGTTTCTGCTGGTATGGTTTTACTTCTAACCTGCGCTGATTTATCTGTTTATTTTCAAAGAATTGATTGTTGTTTTTCAAAATCGAAGCAGATGAAACTAGATTTTTGCCTTCTGATGAATTCCCCTTATTTAATGTCATCGTTTTTACATTCTTCATTTTCCACTGACCTATAAACTGGACAGTATAAATGGTCTCTTTAAGCAAATCCGTAGGGATATCGAAGAGAAAGTCATTACCCGCAATCGATACAGGCACTTCGGTGATTTTTGCAGTTGAAGGCGAAGCCCCTGTTGGTATAAACCTGACAAGATATGATAGTTCATAAGAATCGGGCTCTTCCTTATGCGGAATATCAAATAAATCTAAACTTGCAGGTCTGTAGAGGTCGATCAATCCCTGCGCTACTTTGGCATAACAAAAATTACGTTCACCCTGATAAGGCATAGTGTATTTCACCTGGTCGGGATAAAGTTCCTTCATACCATTACCGGTTGTGAAATGGATGGTATACTTTTCTAAAAATGGATTCCCGTCTTTATTTTTTGCAGGATGCCATGTGTCAGTATACTCATCAAGTGAAGCGGTTATTTCAAGTACATAATCTGTTTTTGTTTTCAGGTAATCAGCCGGGTAAACGTACATCGTTTTTTTATCCTCTGATATGTTTTTTTCAAATGGAACAGATTCATTCCCGGCTGTAAAAATCACAGAAATATTTTCCTTTGTGAAACGGAAATTTCTTTCCCTCATTTCTTTCCCCATATCTTCTTTTAATGTGAAATATTTTCCGATCTCAATATTGGTCCCGATCTGTGGAACAAGATTGATTTCCACATCGGTAGCTCCATCATGAGGATCGGTATCGGCAATAAGTTTTAGTTCAGAAAGCGGATTGCCTTTTGGACGGCAGTTTGTCCCGTATTCAAATTCAAAGCTAAAATTTCCGCTTGCAATTCCTATATCATAGTATCCTCCTACTGCGCCTGCAAAGTATGCTGGATTAGGAAGCTTTGCTACAAGTACTGCACCGGCTCCCGCGTCGAATATTGTAGCCTTGGTGAAGCCTAAATCGATATAAAGTTTTGCCTGAACTCCGGCATAAGCCTGACCAACAGCATACCAGCCATCAATACCGATCTGCGATGTAGTGGTGTGGTTGCCGTTACAGTCCGTAGAATATTTCTGAAGTGAAGCATCAAAACCTATTCCGGCATAAAGATCACCACAGATGAGCAGGAAACAGGCATTCGCACTGAATTCCAGCCCTCCTCCAAAGATCAGACCGCTTCCATCTGATTCCAATCCATTTCTGGCATCAGACAGGAACTGTGTACTTATACCACTTTTCGCAAGGATCTGCTGAATTACATTGGGTATAGGTGGAATCGGATCAAGTTCCATTGTCCCAACCTGAAAGTAAAAATTGGCATTTAGAGGTCCGAAATTAATATTAACCCTGCTGTTTTCGGGCCATGCCCTTCCTACTTTCAGATAAAAGCCGGACGGTTCGATATGTAAAGCAAGAGTTCCGTTACCTGTAACTGCAGCAATTTTAAGAACTACCTGAATACCCATGTCAAATATCTGCTTATCAAACTGGTATAGTATATCTACAGTGCCACGGCCCATGGCTGTTGTTTTATCTTTTGATATAACTCTCCCTTCCCCGGATAATCTGAAAAAATCCACACCTCCGTTTGTATTAAACCCGAGCTCCATGGTAACATTCGCATTAAACGTCTCCCGTTGCTGTAATCCGAAGATAACTGAAGCTTTTATACCCATACTACCTTGGTTTGGGACATAACTCACCCCTGAAGGTGATTGTCCAAAATTAACTTCAGCACTTTTTGTCGGTGTCAGTTCAATAGCTTTCTTTGGGTCGAAGTTGCTTTTCATATTATAATATGCTCCACCGCCAAAACCAAAAGCTGCAGTACTCGGAAACATTGGAATACCTGTTTTCCCAAAGTCAACCATGGCATCTACATACCAGTAATTAAAACTATTTACATTTCCTATCTGGAGAGCTGCGTCTATCTCCACACTCAGTGAAGGGAAAATAGCTTGTATAGCCCCCTTGAATCCATCGCCATATGTGGCATCTCCATTATAAAATTGAATGAATCCTTTTACCTTCAATACTGACATATCACCCTCAATTGAAATCTTTTCGAGGCTTAATTTTGGAGTAAAATCAAATACCAATTTCCCATTCTGCAGCTGAACCGGGTTACCTGTAATCGAAAAGACAGAGCTGGCTTTAGGTATTGCTTTTATATCACTAAGGGCAAAATTGATCCAGAACTTTAATCCGATTCCATTTTCGGTGATAAGCTTAACAGAGTCTAAACTGATCGGAAAGCCTGAAGACTCTTTTGGAGGGCTGTTCAGGCTCATATTAAATTTCTCAACTGTGAAATATTTCGGTTTACTCTGAAGAACAAGCTTCTGGAATTCCATATCCACCAACTTCATTTCAGGAACAGAGCTGTTTTTAGGAGTGGAGACACTCATCTTCCCGTTTAACGTGGCTGTTGCTTTAAATTCCTTCTTATCCGCCTGTACTATGATACTTGATGTTTTATCAATATCAAAAGTTGCAATGAAAACAGGAACTTCAATTGCATTTTTCGGTTTAATAATAAAATTGAAAGCAAGTGGTTTTTTAACATCGTTGTTTTCATGAGTAAGAGTACTAGTATAATCGAGCTGTGACTGTACATTCTTATTTGTTATTGGCAATAAGATTTTACCTTTCAGCCCCCCATTTTTATAATCGTTATTGACGAATCTAAGGCCTATGGAATCTAATGAGTATGCCCAACCATCCATATTGCCATCATCAATATTTAAAACATCGGTTCCCTGTACATCTCCGGTTATTCCCATATTGTCGATCATCATGTTTTCTACCTTGACTGCGATAGGTTTGTTCGTTTTATCATTTTTAAAAATAGCCGGTAACGTGATATCAAGTTCTGGCATGAGAAATCCATACCAGGTCTTATTTAAAAAATTAATTTTTCCATCAATATCTTTTGTCGGGATTCCAGCCGGATTACGTATATCAGAATGGTCATATGTTGCCACCCCTTTAAGGTTGAATCCAAAATCCTGATTGTCGGCCAGATAAAAAGGCTCAATGTTTATTGTTGCCATCCAGTCATTCCAGTTAACAACATCAGCTACCATCGTGGCCGTAACAGGTTCTTTATCTGACTGTTTTACTATTAGTTTTTGTGAGAATTCATAATCGGCCCGTACACGGAGCTTCCTGAATCCATCCTTTGTAAAAGACACATATGTTCCTGAATCACTTTTTGAGATAGCTTTTAAGGTCAGATTTAGTGCATTGATCTTTAAATCATTTGTCAGGAAGAGGAATAAACCTCCGCAAAAACTGCTGGCATCATTAAAACAAATATTCTTCGCACCAAGTGAAATGATTGTGTTGTCATCAGGTATTGTATAGGCCATACATGCAGAAAATCCTGCCTGTTCAGGTGTGAAGGTGAAGTCAACCAGTGCAATAGTCAATTTTTTGCCACCAATCTCTTTATCAATTCCCAAAGGCATATCAAAATCAGCGCTGGCATTCTGGATATTTGAAAAAAGCTGTTTTGTATTGGTGGATAAATATTTATCAAGAGCCATTGCATCATTAAGTGTAAATGGATTCACACCTGCGCTCGGACTATCTACGTTTGGTGATAAGCTTATGTCACTGGCTCGTTTCGCCTTTACAATTCCTGTTAACATCACATTTGACCCATTGTCCCTTTTTACAGTTACCTCTGAAAACAGCACCCGAATATTTGCCTTGTTGACATTAAGAAATGGAATAGGAATTTTTCCTTCACCCGAAGCTTTTCCATTGGCATTTGTTACACTTACTATGGTCATCTCGAATTTGCCAACCTTCACAACTGAACCTTGATTGAGAAAAGAGTTATCGACAGTGCCTGGCGCGACGGTAGTTTTACAGCTGCAATTCAAGTCACCTGTTAACTGTGTCAGATCAATATTTGGATTCGGAGCAGGAGGTGATGGGGGTACAGGTGCTGGATTCTGATTGTTTGGTGGTGGATTATTATTACTTGATGGAGGCATAGGTGTATTAGGTATGACACCAGGTTTGTAAGTAAAATATCCGACTTCACTGCGGCCGCCATTACGGAAAACAGTATTATTGGAAGGATCGGTGGCTGTCACAGTATATGCATACCTGAAACCCGGGGTAAGAGCAGGCTCTCCGGGACCATAAAGCATAACATTGGCGCTAACTGTACTCTCAAAAAATGCAGGATCAGTTGCAGACAACACAGCGTCATTCACATTCCTGTTGGAGTCCTGTATTTCAACCATCTTAAAATCGTACCTGATTCCCCCTTTAACTCCGGCAGGTATCGACCAGTTAAACAGAATATTCTGAGGAACCTTTATTGATATATCATCACCTGATATCGGATTAATTATTATGGGAGGTTCAACATTATTGACTGCAAAAAGGTTACTGCATCTTTCATCCGACAAAGGTTTGCCTGCCGGCTGTTGTGTGGCAGGATCTGCTTCCGCTGTTACAGGTGTTATACATAATTCATATGACCCTTCAGGTAATCCGTTACCATTTACCAGATCATTTAATGAGATCCCCTTTAAGATTACACCTTCAAGGTTAAACAGATTCTGAATAGAAGTTGCATTTAGAACTACAGTTGGTTGTCCGCTTTGAAGGGTTATTTCCTGAACTAAATTGAGATTGGCAGGATTAGTGGAAATCTGAATCCCGTTGTCTCCCTTCAATGTCGCAAGTAATTTGATTTTTATTTGCTGTAGAGTACTGTTGTTCCGGACAGTAACCACCACTTTGGATGGATTAGTTAAAAAGTCGGAAATCCTGTTGGAATAGGGAGGAATTAACAGGACATTCATAATTGAGATATTGGTTGTGGGAGGAACAATTACAATTGGATTTCCACATACCTGATCGGAAGCAGGCACACCTGCCTGAGCGCCTGTAAAAGGATCAGGGTCTGCTGTAACAGCATGAATACATAATTGATAGTTTCCTGCCGGGAGTCCGTTTGTTTGTAAGCTGGCTGCTGTTGTACCCTGAATTGTGACGTTATCCAGTTCAAATAAATTCCGTATATACAATGCATTTATAACCTGTATTGGCTGAGTAGAAGTTAATGAAATTGGATTAAGGCCAGCTAATGCAGATTGATTTGTAGTTATTTGAATTCCATTATCTCCTGTTAATGTTGCAAATAGTTTAATGTTAATATCAGGTGTTCCGACAATTCTGTGAACCGTAATCACAACCTTGGAAGGATTATTCACATATGCCGATAACTGTGATGAGTACGGTGGAATTACGACAACGCTGTTTATACTAACAGTAAATCCGGGCTGTCCAAAAACCTGCAATGGTAATAAAAGGAGTACTTTAAATATAGTTATTCGAACAAGTTTCGAGAAGCTGAATCTAAATTCTTTCGTTTTCATTTTCTTTGGATAGTTTCATAAATAATTTCAGAAAACATATCTGTAATTAATATCAGCTTTCCACTCAGAGTAAGATGGAGTAAATTCTGTTTGCTGCGACTGATTGTTAATATAACTTATTGCAGTACCGAAACTCTGGTGCTTGCTGATCCTGTAGTTCATGTTCACATTCTGGTTAAGGATTAATCCGGTTGTCTGACCATGGAGCCCTTTTAAAAATGAACCCATCCAACCCATGTTGAGTTTACTGTTTTTCATTACTTTATTTACACCAAGGGTTACTCCATAATTACCCTCCTCAAATACAGCTGATTTTACATCGGTATAATTGAAATTAATAGTATAAGTAAGATTCTTTGGAACGAGAGTGATCTGGTAATTCAAGAAGTAGTTATTGCTTTTTGTATCATTTGGTATGTCTAAACTTTTATCCACACTTGAAAACACATTATAATTTAATGAAAGCACAACTGAATGCACATATTTCTCATTTGCAAGGATATACCTTGGCGTTAATGAGAAGTTTTCCGATACCTGTGCGATCCTGAATGTATTCCCGAGCAGAATAGTCTTTCTGAGCTGAGTATTGGAATAATTGGAGTAAGAAAAGTCAGTACCAAAATGTTCGTTGAATTCAGTTGTAAGATTGGCAGATCCCACTATCCTGCTACTGGTAGTTTGTTTTTGCTTTTTGAGGTTATCATGTTGAAATCCAATACTTCCACCCAGTCTAACCTTCTTCTTCAGAATAACCAAAGAAGGTGCAAATGTGATATTTTCTATATCGCTGTTAAAAAAATATCCCCCCATTGTCTTATAGTCAGGATCAACTCTTCTGTACTGAAGTTTTGCTGAAAATATCTTCTGATGAAAACCGATAGCTGCCTGAATTGCATTGTACCGTTCAGTAGTACTATTTGTAGTAATAAAGTTTCCAAGGATTTTTGTAAATCCTTTGTTTGCGCTATCGCTTAGCTGGTTAACATTATGAATGTTTCTTGTATACAGACTGGTAGCGGATTCAATTGAGAAAATAAAGTTTGTAAGGAATTTAACCTGGCTGTTTATTCCTACAACAATGTTTTCAGCAGGAGTAACCGTCCCCATAAATTCACCCTTTGGACGTACGCTTGTACTATCATCTTTAGCTTTTAACATGCTTACATCAAAAAAACTGTTGGCATTTCCTATTCCTATTTTAGTAGCAAATCCACGGTTTGTATAACTATAAGGTTGAAATGACTTTGAGCTTGTATCAACAGGGGTTGCCTTGTTAAATCTTCCTGAGATAAAACCAAACCTGAAGATTCCGGGATGTAGATCTACTCCTGCACCAAGAAATGTACGTCCCGCAAGAGTAAATTGCGAATAGTTTATATTTCTGTATCCGGCATGAATGGTGATCCACTTATAATACGGACTCATACCAAACTGATTGAAAGGCTGGCGGAATGACCTGTCCTGCTCACTGTAAGTAAATGTTAAGGGGATTGTAAAACTGTTAAAAATGCTTATTGTAGGACTGCCTGTAAAGATGTATGAAAAAGGTTGCCTCCTGTTTGCTATACCATGTGCATCATAAATAGTGAACCTTGCAGTAAGCCCCCCACTTAATGTGACTGGTTTCTGTTCGGTCAGTTTTTCCAGGTTTTGAGCTTTAAGATTACCTGAGATTAAACAAAAAAAAAGAAAAATAAAAAGTCTGTTAAGCATGATCTTTATTGTATCCGCTCAAATATCCCATTCAGAGATCCTTTGGGCTAATTTTTAAATCAAACTCTAAACAATTGCATTCTAAGAAGATTATAAGAAAAGTGATTGATAAAGGTTATTTTGAAAAGGTAAAGTTCATTAACGTATAACAACAACAGATCAAATATTTTGTTCAAACTACTTCTGATATTATTTTTAATAATTTTACTTAAGCAAGGTATGTGCCTGAATGTTATTTTATTCAAATAGAATTAACTTTATCAGGATTCGATTGTTTGTTTATAAATCAAATTCAATGTATAAAAAAATTCAGGCTCCCATCATCATAAAAAGATCGCACATTATAATTCCTTAAAAAGCTTTCTAATTCATGACAAAGCTTTTCTTAATTAATAACTGTTCGATAAAAAATAAACTAAATGAAATCAAACATTAACCATTTCGCAATTCGTTTCAGGACAATCGGGCTTATTACAGCATTTGTCATAACTATTTTTGCCTGTTCCAAAAGCAGTGACACTCCGGCTTCGGCAGATGTTAAATATTGTACAACCATAAACTGGAGTAATACAATAGGCGTTAAGGGATTCTTTAAGGGAGCAACTACCGGAGGTGATTTCTATCTTACAGCTGTAAATATAAACGATGAAGGGGATAAAACGCTGACATTTCATCTTGATAATTTGGGTCATCTGGTGAACGATCAATCTTTAGTGATATTTACATATGATAAAAACCAGGTAACGAAGATTGTTTCAAGTGATGGATCAGGCGGATCGGGTACATTTAATTTTGATGCTAATAAACATTTAACATCCACTAATATTGTGAGTACGGATCAATCTGGGGCCTCAACAGGAACATTCACTTATACTTATGACAGCAATGATGATCCGGTAAAAATTGCAGGTCATATAGTATCAACGGATACCGATGGGCAGGTATCTACTGGTGATATTGATATTGCGGCAGATTATCTGACCGATAAAGCCAGTTTCATACCTCTTATACCGGAAATTGCTCCTTTCAGTATTTATTTTGCCTATGGGTTTTATTTAAGCAAACATTTAATCAATAAATGGGTAATTACCATTACTGCAGATGGGAAAGTTTTGGCGCCTTTCACGCAGTCGTACAATTATACTTATGACAAAGATGGCAGGGTTTCTACCATGGTGCATACCGGAAACAGTAATAATATATACACTTTTACATATGCTGGGTGTAACTAGTCCATCTAATGTTTTCTTATTAATTTCTATTCTGTAAAAAATAAACATTATGAAAACAAATTCTAAAAATTTTCTATTTTTCACCAGAAAAACGGGGATTATTGTAGTCTTTTCTCTTCTCGTTTTTGCCTGTTCAAAGAATAATGACAATCCATCAAATGGTGGACCAAAATTTTGTGGAACTGTAAGATGGAGTAACACTATTGGTTTATCCGGTGTTTTTCAGGGCGCTACATCTTTGTCACAGTTTCATCTTTCTAGTGTAACAACTACTGAAGATGGAATTACTAAAACATTCAACTATAATGTTGATACGAAAGGACACCTTATTAATGATCAGCCAGGGACAACATATACGTATGATAATGACAATCTTGTTAAACTTGTTATGAGCGGTACAGATGGGACTGTTACTTTCACATACGATACCAAAGGACATTTAACAAATACTGACATTGAAAATAATGATGGGCTTAATTCCCTGTCATTAATATTCAATTATACCTATGACACCAACGATGATCCGGTTAAGATAATGGCTCATGGAGTATCAACTGAAATTTCTACGGGTTATGTAGATCTTTCTAATTATGATATTACAGCTGATTATTTGACCGATAAGCCCAGTTTCTTACCGCTTATACCGGAAATTGTTCCTTACTCGGTTTATTTTGCTTATGGGTTTTATTCAAGCAAATATTTAATTAATAAATGGGAAATTAAAATCAACGGAACCTTTCAGACTAGTGCGGGTGTTGAAACTATTCCTACACTTAATTTCACACAGCAGTACACTTATACTTATGACAAAGATGGCAGGGTTGCTACCATGGTACATACAGGAAACAGTAAAAATAAATTTACCTTTAATATAGAGGCATGCAACTAACTGCCTGCAAGAAATCACCAGGGCTATTATTTTTTCTCTATTTGGTCTGCAATGTTTATTAATTCATTTGTTGTTTTCCAATTTATTGTTGTTGCTGTTACTAATTTATTAAAATAATTACACCCACCAGGTTTTAAAGTATGATTGTTGCCTCACACCAAAAAGGTTGGAAAATTATTAACCAACGCTCTCACGGTCTGCTAGCTGCTATGTTGGCTTATCAATATGATATTGATCTGCCTAATGAAATAATGGTACCAACGCTCATTGCCATTGCAGAACATGATGATGGTGTTGCAGAAACTATACAAAATAAAAACCTTACCGAAGCAGGTGCACCCCGACATTTCAAGGTAGGTGATGAATCTAAAAAAATAGATTTAAAGCAACAATTAAACGTGATGGAGATAGCCACTTCAAAGAGTCAGTTAAATGCATTATTAACTTCTTTGCATATAAATTTTATTTTTGGAGGTAAAAGCGATGTTGAGGACAAGAAATTAGATGTTTTTTTGAAAGAGCAGGAGAAAAACAGGAAAGATATTCTCAAACATTTAAATATTGATAAAAAATATGCCGAGCGTTTATATCGATTTGTAGAATGGTGTGATGCTTTTTCATTACTTATTTGTATGGATAAAATACAACCCGAAGGAAGAAAAATGGAAATATCTAAAAGTCCGGATGGTGATATGAACCAAACTTTTTATACAGCTGAAAAAGTAATTATGGTAGAACCGTGGGTATTTAAGAATGATACGTTCAAGGTGTTTTATGAATACAAAATTGTTGAACAATTAAAGTTTGATTCAATCCAAGAGTTTAATGAAATCTGTAAAAGAACTCTGGTACAAAGAGAAGAGTTCATATTTTTAAAATGATTTAATGGGAGAATTTTCTGGTTCCATTGCATCCATCCATGTTCACCGGTTATTATAGTATCGAAACCTTCCCCGTACATACTCAGTTGTAATTAGTGTTATTTTTTATTCAGTTTACACATTGTTTCATCGTAAAATTGTCCATTCAAAGCCTGAAATTTTTACAAATTCTTCTTGTATTCCATGGTCTTTAAAAGATGCTTTTAGAATATCGTTTCATAAAACCATTTCTTTGAATTCAATTGGCATATATTCCCAACTATCTCCTGCTCCTCGTGCACTCGAACAAACAAGTCGGGTCGATTATTTATTAAGTACATCCTGAAAAAAATCAATTATTTCTTTTTCGACTTTCCTGTGAACTGCATCTCTATTTATGCTTTTATCATCCTTGTAATATTTAGTTGCCTCCTTTTTTAAACTTTCGTTTCCCTCATTTAAGAAAATGTAATGCCCTACTTTTCCCTCTATCATAATATATTTTGAAGAAGGAATTAGATTTTTATAGTTCTGGGCGTTCGTACTTATTGGTGCTATTTGGTCATTTTTAGCACCAATTATTAAAATTGGAGAATTGATGCTTTTTGTTTGTTCAATGTTGTCGAAACCTAAGCCTAAAGCAGGAGCTATAGCAACAAAAGCCTTTATTCTACTATCCTTAAAAGAGTTTTGAACTCTTTCGCAAGGAATAGTCTCAATTAACTTTCTCAGGTCGCCTAATTCTGGAACATTAAACTCTTTTTTCCCTTGTTGTGTCTTTGAATTTGTTTTTAGTAGGTTGCAATTCAAGTCAGCACCTGCTAATGCCAATGATGCATAGCCACCAAATGAAAATCCCACCATACCTATTTTATATTTGCTAATATATTGAGATAGTGATTGGTCAGTTAGAATTTGATTTATTAGAAAACTCATATCTAAAGGTCTTTCCCAATACCTTACAAAATATTCAGGAATTTTATTATCGAAGGTATTACCCCAATGGTCGGGTGCTGCTATAACGTATCCCCGTTTTGCAAGTGAAATGGCTAACCATGCCAATCCAAATCTATTACCGCCGGTTCCATGCGATAATATTACAAGAGGAAAAGTATGCTTAATAAAAATTGCATTTCTAATCGTTGGACTTAGGATAAAAGGCAGTTCGGTTTTTCTTTCAAGGGTAGTATCCTTTTCGTTTGTAGGATACCAAAATTCAACTTTAATTGGTCTGTTTCTCAAACTGTCGGTATAAACAATAGTTTGTTCTCCCACATTGAAATTTTGTCCAAAAATATAAATAGGGAAAAAAACAATTAAAATAAAAGTACTTAGTATTGGTTTCATATTATCTGGTTATCAATTAAATTGTGCATTGCAGGCAAAGGTAACCATGTTAAGTGCATCCCGTCAGTATTGGTGTCTGACTCACGCTATGTATTCACTTCAGACTTGTTTTAGGAAATTACAATCCCTTATTATCTTCATAAAGCTCAGTAATATTTTCAATTTTATTGCTGACGTTTTTGCCTTCTACAATTTCTGCAATCCAGGACTCAACCAAAATTAAACTTGTGGCATTGCAGGCTTGAAGACCATAAGAATATGGACGTAAACCATTTGTATGCGTAAAATTTATATCGTATAAAGAATGGTTAGGATTATCGTTTTTATTAATTGTCCTGTAGCTTGAGTCAATGTCGATTCCAGATAATTTTAATTTAGTGCCGCTATTATCATTAATAATTGTGTCAGGTTCTAAAGCTGCAGAAATATTATCAGAAATTTCCGGATTAGCAAATTTAGCTGTAGCGCATCGTATTACACCTTTATCAACCAACGATTGAAATGGGAAATCATCTATTTCTAACTTTTTTTGCCCACCACAATTGATAAACAATTTGTACTCAAATTCTTCAGTACTACCATCCTCTGATTGTACAGCTATTCTGGTTTTATTATTTTCAAAAGAGTAATCTTGAAAGATTACCAATCCTGACTTTAACTCGATGCTTTTGGCGTCATATAGGGCTAAAAGTATCTTTGCAGATTGTATAGGTAATGCTGCTATAACATTCATCAAAAAAGACATTATCTCTTTATGGAAAAAAATATGGTCTTCAGCTGGCAATAATTCTGAATGGTAATTTAAGCTATACATTAAATCATCTAATGTTTCCATCCAGTGGATAGGGATTTTATTATAAACAGAATTTTTAGCAATTATCATTTCAGATTTCATTCCTTCAAAAGAATTAACATATTCGTGCTTTTCAGACATTAACTCTACTAAGTCTTTGAAACTAAAAGCTTTATCCTGAAGTTTTTCCACAACATCCATTAATTTATCCTTTCTAAAAGCGGATATCAAAGCGGGACGACATAAATTGTCAAAGAAATCTTCGATTCTCATAAATCCGTTATCATCAATTAATTCTAATAATTGATTTCGGGTGAAATGGCGATAAATTTCTCGTATTGGTTCTACTTGTTCATATTGTAAATGGGGGAGCCATCCTTGTGAGGAGTGTAAAACTATTTTAAAATTTGGGGCATTTTCATGTTTTATAAATTTTAATTTATTATCAACAGAGATAAATACTCCATGACGATGTGACAGAGATGTAACTACGTCAAATGCGCTCAAGGAGGCCCCAAGTGTACCTATCGGGAAATTGTAAATTTCGTCATTTTTAGGAAGTATTTTGTGAATTGGCCATGGAGAGGCATAGTAACCAGCTTCAATCTTATCCTCCTCTTTCCACTCGTGCCCGGTCGCAATAATCACGGCAGAAAATGTATACATTTTATGTTGACTATCTGTAATATTTATTTCATTTTCTATTTCTTGTGATATGTCTAGGACTTCACTTTCACAATGTTCAAAAACTTGAATGCCTGTAGATTTTAAAGAGGTTATTAACTGATTAAACTGCTCCTGAAAATAATGCCCCAAAGCTACACGACTATATACCTCAGAGTCATCAATGGGTTTTTTAATTATATTGAATTTGTTTAATATCTCCTTATTTTGTTTACGTAGCCAATCTCCAAAAGATTCGTGGAGTTGTGGAATTTCCTCCGATGAGATATTTGCAAGATTATAGACATCTATAATTTTCGGGTTGTAAGGCATTCCCATTCCTAAAGTTCCTTCCTTCTCAAAAATGGTTATTCTGTCAATTTTATTTTTTAATACATCTATATGATTCCAAATATTTTGGAGTAGATAAAGTGCTGTCGGACCACTGCCTATAACAGCTATATTTGATAAATCACTCTTAGGAAATATTTTTTTATCCATACAGTTACCATTTTGAATTTAAACATATATTCCTAAACGCTTAAGGTTAGCAATTTTACACGAATATTTTGCTGTTCGTTGTTTCTTTTTCGCAATCATTTCCAATAATTTTTCATTACGTCCGCAACCCAAACAGGTTGTCTGATTTCTGCTTTCAGTTGAAACTCTTTAAAAACAGGTTTGATGTCTAATACAGGCGTTCCGTCAATAGCGTCAAGAAATTTTACCTTTATTGTCCTGCCTTTATGCCCTAATAGCTCAACAGTTGCAAGTCCGATTGTATTAGGCCGGTCTTTTTTACGTTGTCCAAAAATTCCGACTAAAGGATAATTCGGGTTGCCTCTTGGTCGACCTGAAAAAACGATGTCTTCCTTATTTACTTTATCAAAATAGTAAATAATTTCAAGATGCGAAAAGTCAGAAATGCTGTCAAACGCTTCTGTTGGAATATCGTCAGCAAGTTCAATGTCTGCGGTGATTGTTTCCCAATTATCGTCAATTGGTTCTGTCCGGGTGTTTTTTACTGACGCAATAGGTTGTAATTTTATTTCCATATGTCAATTTATGTAATGTCGTTTTACAATGATTGTTTATTTAAACAAAGGTACCAAGCTCCCTGTTATACCTTTTCCGCAATATTATTCCAATCAATCGAGGAGTTCCGCCTTTCCTCTATTTTTTATGTCTAAAATACAATAATCTTATTGGGGGAGCTTTGTTTTTCATTCTCTATTTTCATTTATTGATCACTATCAATGATATGTCCTTTACAATGAATGTGTCATCCGTTCTTAATTTCTTCAATCGTTTAACCCTTTGCCGTCAAGTATTTTTGGAATATACTTTTCTATCCTTTCGTTTCTTGTCTTGGATTGTTTGGCCGACGAAAAATATAGTAAATAACCATTTTGTCGTCCTGCTGTTAATTTGTCGAATGCAGATTTTAATTCACTAATTTCGTTTAAAGCTGTCAGAAACTCGTCTGGAATTTTATATTCAGACGTTTTTTTCATTTCAATTTTAGCCCCTGATCTTTCAACTTCAGTGGCATTTTTTATGTAAGATTTTATTACCGCCTTTTGTTTTATTATTTCATTTAGGTTTGTAAATCTTAGTTGTCTGGCCGATTGTACATTTTCAGTTTGCTGCACCAAAATATTTTTTGGATCATTCATCATTGCACCTTTCATAAATAGCAAAGCACAATAATCTTTAAAACCGTGAATTAAAACCACGTTGTTTTTGTTGAGGGTGTAACATGGACAACCCCATTTTAATTCTTCAACCAAATCAAAAGAAAGTACAAGCTCTCTTAATTCCTGGTAGGCATCCTGCCATTTTGTTGATTTGTCGAAAAACCAATTTACACCTGGGTTCATATTGTTAGATTTTTGGGTTTGTAACAAAACTCACTATTAATTAGCTCACCGTTGCCCCGATAATTTTATTTTTTATCGCTCTGAAATATCCAAAGTTGACTTTCCCTGTCGGTCCGTTCTCAGTTGTGTGGTTCTCAACGACCGCTAAAGAATATATAACCACCATAATGATGAATTGTTTTTAGTAACTTGTGATACGGTATTAGTAGATACGCAGGGTTACCAAGTTATGATAATGTCTTCTAAGTGGTGAGGTCCTTTATAAGTTGTTATTTTATTCTTTTATAGTAGTCATAGTAACCATCAATAATCCCATCCCATAGAATGAGAGTATCACTACCATTAAATCTTATTGTTTTCGATTGTAAGAAGTAGTCAGTTTTGTGTAAATCGGCCGGAAAGAATTCAATTTTAGTCTCGTTCTCATCTTGTTTGGAAATTATTAGTTTCCCATACTCATTGACCTTATTTTCAATAATTCTACCATAGATCCCAAATCTCACAACTTCTAAATAACAATCATAGGTAGGATCAATTTTAGTAACCGCAATTCCACCATATGCATATATGAACTTCCACTTTCCGTAAATTTTTTGATTATATTCATTAAAGATTTCATTGTCATAGTATTGAGTTTTAGTCACCATATCAGTGATTAGAATCTTTTCTTCTCTCTTTTCACAAGCAGTCATATAGAAAAGAATCAGGAATAACAAAATTGTTTTTTTCATTTTTCTAGAGGTGAGATTAGGTTATTTGGTCATCTTTAGACAAATACCTTCAAAAATTGTACCATAAAAATGGGTTTTACCAGGCTATACTTGTATTAATTCTTCTTCCGATGGGTGGTCCAATAGAATTCCTTGTTCTTTTAGTTTTTCTTTTTTTAAATACCGTCCATAGAAAAGTGCTATAATTAATGCAATAATCCCCTCTAACAAAACAGTTGTTTGCACACCTATAAAATGAGAAGTAACACTTATTAATAAGCTGCCAATTGGTAGCGTTATAGATAATACCATAAAATAAATACCGATAACCCGTCCACGGAAATGGTTTGGAACATTGATTTGAACTATAGTATTACTGATAGTTCTTATTGGCATCATACCAAATGCACCAATAGAAACAAACACCAGCGCAAGGGCATAAAGTGTAGTTTGCGAAAATAATATAAGCCCAATTGCAAATACAACTGTATTTGCTGCTAAGACTTTATTTAAATCTGTGCCTTGTTTTAATGATGCTAAATACAAAGCACTTACAAAAGCCCCAAATCCAATAACACCGTCAATAATTCCTAATGTAGATGCCGATCCATTAAAAATATCTTTTGCAAAAACGGGCGTTAAAGTGGTGAAAGGTAAAACCAATAAACTCATTATCCCCGTAAAAATAATGACTGAACTAATAGTTGGCGTATTTTTTATATAAGCAAATGCTTCTGTAAACTCCCTTTTTAGATTCCTGTCTGTTTTTGTACTTATTTCTGGTTTTGGTAATTTTATTAAGAGCAATGAAATTATTACGGGGATAAAACTGATGGCATTGGATCCAAAACAAACCTGATCACCATACTTTTCCAAAACGAAGCCGGCTATGGCGGGACCGATAAGCTTTCCTAAATTAACCATTGATGAATTTAATGCCAAAGCATTACTCAGGTTAAATTTATCTTTTACTAATTCTTTAATTAACGATTGCCGGGCAGGCATATCAAATCCATTGATGAACCCCAGAACCGCACTCAGAGTAATGATTATCCAAACAGAATGTTGCTTATAAAATACAATCGCCAGGGTTAGTAATGTGGCTTGTAGTAATGATAATATCTGGGTTGTTAATAAAATTTTATACCGATTATACCTGTCGGCAATAATTCCACCATATAAGGAAACCAATGCTGTAGGAAATAAAGTTGCAAAAACCGTTACCCCTAACATAAATTTTGACTGTGTTAAGGAATATATAACCCAACTTACAGCAGTCTTCTGCATCCAGGTACCCAATAAGGAAATCGATTGTCCTATAAAAAACAATCTAAAATTTCGATTTTTAAAAGAGCTGAAAGTCGTAACATTCATTTTGGAAAATTCCCTGTTATTGGTTTTTATACCTTATGTGTAAATTATTCTGAATATCAAAGTGACGCACAACGAGTGTGTAACCACCATAATGATAGTTATATTTCATACTTATTCACAAAACATCAATTTATAAATTGAAGTTTTAAAAGTAAGAAAACTAAGAATTAGATTTTGCTGTGTTTTAATATAATATTTCACAGCATACTTTCTGTGAGGTAAATTTTACAATTTCCATTTTAAGGTTGCTATGGAATTCCCAACCAACTTAAAAGTTGCTTCTTTACCTTCACACAGAATTTTCACCGGCTGGTTCGCAACCTTATTATTGATGATTATCAGAACTATATTATCATCCGGATCTCTGAATGCTACATTAGGCAATTCACTGTCTCCACTGCTTTCAATTCGTACAGAGCCACGATCAATAAATTTCATAAACTGACCATAGAGGTAAAAATCAAAATAATACGAAACTATATTTTTCTGAGAGTTTCTTTCAATTATCGTACGGTCTGCAGTAAAAGCCCCGTTATTCGGTTTCCTGTTCTCGTCAAGCATTGTGACCCATGCGTTATAACTTGATGCATAATTACGAAACAACTGAATAAGTTTAATGCCTCCCTGCAGACCAGTAACAGAACCTTCTGTAAATCTCACAGTTACATCGGGAAACTCTTTATGAATTTCAGACATACCAGAAGGCATTCCTGCATAGCCATGGAATGCAATTGCTTTGGTATACATTCGTGCAATTGAATCCCGGAGGATCGTACGGGGATATCCAATGCCTGCATCACCAGGCCGCTCAGGAATAAAAACCGGAGAGCCATCTGTAACAGCCTTAATGTTATAGTTATGATCGTAACACCAGATTTCAGTTTTCAGACCAGCTGATTTCAAAGCCGGTCCGAGATGCGATTTAATAAATTCCTTTTCCTGTTCAGCTGTCCAGTGGCATGACGGATACCACCATTTAGAGCTTTCATGCTCTCTGTCTACCCCCGGTTCATTCTGAATTGTTACTGCAAAAACCGGGATCCCTTCTAAAGCATATGCCTGCAAAAACTTAACAAAGTAATGTGCATAAACATTATAGAATTCTGGTTTCAGACTACCTCCGATCATGCTTCCTGAAGTTTTCATCCATCCGGGAGGACTCCACGGGGATGCAAAAAAGCGAAGATCAGGATTAATACTCAGGGCCTCCTTAAGGACCGGAATAATGTATTTTCTGTCCTTATCAATTGAGAAATGCGTCAGTAGAGCATCTGTTTCTCCTTTTGCCAGATCATCATAAGAGTACCATGGATCACTTGTAAAATCGGGTGTCCCGATGCAAATCCTCATCAGATTCATTCCAATGCCATCATCCTTACTCAGAAGCGCCTCAAGTGTTTTTTTCCGCTCCTTAGCAGGAAGCTGTGACAGATTAAAACAAGTGGCAGGCTCAAATGATGAACCCATGCCATCAACTGACTGATAACCAATAGATGGAATTACTTCCAGAAAAGGAGATATAGTATCAGCCGTGTTATGAACTTCAAACAAAATGTTTGCTTCTTTTGACAAATTTTTCTGACCATCTTTAGTCGTTATCCATACCTCCGCTTGATTACCTTCCGCTTTACCTGATTTCAAGGCTTGTGAAAATAAACAGATCGGGGAAAGCAGTGAAATCACAATGATCAGAATTGCTGGGGAAAATTTAGTTTTAAGTTTCATTTGCCTGAGATTTTCAAAATATGGTTAATAATTCCGTGTATCGTCAAAGAGGGTAACTTATTCTTTCAATTTTACAATAAACACCTGGTTATCTGTCAGCTCCTTTGGATATTGCCATGCTCCGTTATCTGATGCTTTACAATCTGCCAGTTCAGTTTTCTCACCTGTCCTTGGATTGATCATCACAACTGAATATGTTCCCGATCCAGATAATATCACTCTGCAATGCTGCACCCTGCTGTAAACCAAATATTGCTTCCCCGCGTCAGCGAGACATAAATTTCCGTAAGAAACAAGATCAGTTGCAGGTTTCATTTTCCAGTATTCAGTTTGTCCGAAAGAGTTTTTCATAATATTATAGTATTTCAGCATTGTCATTTTGCTGTTTCCTCTGCCGTTTATCCAGCCTCCGCCTGAATCTTCTCCTCCTCCTGTGCCATATTCAGCTGTTTCACCTGTAGTCTGGTAACCACCGGCCATACATATTTCCCATGCAAGCTGGCTTCTGTTGTAACCCGATCTTCCTTCCGGCGTCTTGCTGGCTGTTGCTCCGCATCCCCATGGCGGATAATGACCCTCATACCCATACTCTTCATTAACCTGAGGAAGAATTCTCCCGGTTTCGGCCTGTTTCCTGAAACACTCCATCATAAAAGGATATCCGCCGCATTCATCCCAGCTCTGGTACATAACCACATCAACCCATGGCGATTTACGGAATGGGAAATCGCTGCTGCCATGTATCGAAATGAGATGGTTGGCACGATCAGATTTTTTCAGCAGAATACCCATTTTTTCAGCCCATTCCGGTGTTCTGAACAGATGGTATTCATTTGCAATATCCCACATAATATTTTCAAAACCTCCGTACCTTGCTGCTGCATATTGGTAATACATTTGCTCGTCCTCATTACCCATGTTTGTCTTCTTGAACGGGTCACATCCATGATCCAGTCCGTCAACATAAAAAATAATTGAAACAATTATTCCTTTGTCGCGGGCATACGAAATAAGCCTGTCGAGCTTCTGCCAGTGAGCAACATTGAACCTGGCAACATCGAACCCCGGATTGTCAAGATCATCAGGCTTATCGGCCAGCCAGGGGTTAAGCTTAAATGTGAACTTCTCAGATTCCACAACCGTTGGTTCTGACCAGCGGTCGCCACCCTGAGCCCTTCCGTTAATTGCAACTCTTATACGATTGATTCCATATCCGGCGAGACGCTCAATAGACTGATTAATTATTGTCTCATCTTTCCATCCCAGCATCCAGTAAGTTGTAGTACTGTTCCAGAAGTAATGCTTCCCTGTGTTTTCATAAATGAAATGTGTCGGATTCTCAGGATCGACCCTGATGGTACCATTCCGTTCAGATCTTATTGCCTCAAATTCACCTGTAAAGGTAAAAAGGATAGGTCTTTTATTATCATAACTAATTTTGAACTTGATTTTTCCGGGGGTACGGGGCATATATCGAATTTTATACCTGCTTCCATCCTGAGTGTCACAAAAACCAGCCACTGAATCTGACTTACCATTCTGAGTTGTAAAAATAGCGGAAACCCTAACATCCTTAAATGGATTTAATTTTGAAGATACAGGTTTTGCTGACAGAGTTATCTCCTGGTAATCGAAAACCGATACCTTTTGTTTACTCAATTCCATCTTCGGCTTTTGGGAAAAAGCAGGGACAACTGAAAACAAACTTAATAGCAGTATTGCTGTTCTATTATTCATAATCAAGAGGAAATGACATTAAAGATAAATAAAATGAAAGTTATAACCTTTTTCAATTTTTGTCTTACAATAATAACAAAATCAATGTTTGAAATTTAACTTGTTATTTTCAATTCTCATGGTTAAAACATTAACTGGGTTTACTATCTTTAACTTCGTATATCAAATGAATAAAATGCTTCACTATCAAATCATCCCGATATTAAGATGAAATCAGCTGAAGAACATGCATCAGACCTGCAGGATGACATAAAATACTACTGTAATCATAACGATAACAATATACAGGTTATTCTGAAAGCCGGTCAGTTATCAATGGTATATGAAAATGGCAACCTGAGGTATATTTCATCAGGGGGCAGGGAATTGATAAGGATGATCTACTCTGCTGTCAGGATTGAGGGATGGATGACTGTACCTCCTGTAATCACCGAAGAGAGGATCGAAAAAAATCAGGATTCATTTCTTATCACATACCAGTGTCGTTATAATATGGCGGAAGCTGACTTCCGGGTTGCATTCAGAATTGAAGGCAAGAGTGACAGCTCTCTGATTTACAGCTTTGACGGCGAGGCTCTGAGTACGTTCAGGAAGAACCGGATCGGATTATGTCTATTACATCCACTGGAAGAATGTTGCGGGAAAGACTGCATCATTACACATCCCGATGGGAAAACTGAAACATCGGAGTTTCCGGTCTACATTGTTCCAAACCAGCCTTTCCATGATATTAAGGCAATGCGGTGGAATGTTTCCCCAATCGATTGTTCAGTTGTTTTTACAGGCGACATTTTTGAAACTGAAGATCAGCGTAACTGGACGGATGCTTCTTTTAAAACCTACTCAACACCTCTCCGTCAGTCATATCCGGTAACCCTTGGAAAGGGGGGGGAAATTTCCCAGAGTATTGAGATTAGAATAAAAAGTGATCAGAAAACGGAACATAGTACTTCTGAAATAATAAGCCTTTCTCTCTTCAAAGATCAAAGATACAATCTACCTCTTATTGGAATCGGAAGATCAACCCGACTGGAGCCTGTAACCGCAAATGAAGCTCAAATATTACGCGATATCATGTTCGATCATTACCGCGTTGATCTTTATCTGTTTGAACCAGACTGGAGAAAAACAGGTGAAAAAGCCATAGGGGAAGCTATAAAGCTGAACTACTCCCTTGAATTTGCCCTATTCCTCGATGATAGTGCGATCAATCAGATTAATGATTTAATGTCATGGCTTAATGAATATAATGCCAGCATTTCTCTTTTTACCCTTTATCATAAAACTATTCAATCCACTCCTGATGAACTGACCGATACTATCGCCCCGGTACTTAAGAATGCTTATCCTCACGCGAAGGTTTGCTGTGGAACAAATGCTAATTTTGCAGAGTTGAACAGAAGCCGGCCGGAATCAAGACATAACGATTATATTTGTTATGCTGTTCATCCACAGGAGCACGCCTCAGATAATTCCACCCTGGTTGAAAATATTCAGGCACAGGAACATAGCGTATATTCTGCCAAATCGTTTGCAGGCGGGAAAGGGATATGGATTTCTCCTATTAACATTCAGCGCAGGTTTAATGCAAATATTGAGAATTTTGAAAAAGTCAAATCTGAAAATGTATTTCCACCACAGGCAGACAGCCGATTAATGTCGCTTTTTGGCGCTTGTTGGACTGCCGGAAGTCTAAAATATCTGTTCGAATCAGGTGTAAAAGGTGTTACTTATTATGAAACTGTAGGAGAAAGAGGAATTTTTCAGGGTGATTTTGATTCACGATGGCCACGTGAATTCCCAACTGTTAAAGGAATGCTTTTTCCTCTTTTCCACGTTTTCATGTTCATTTTAAAAAACAAGGAATATAAAGTCATAAAAAGCATCAGCTCCCATCCGCTTAAAGCTGACATTCTTTCTCTTTCAGATGGACATAACCTAAAAGTTATTTTAACTAATTTCACAGATTCCAAACAGAAAATTAAGGCCGATTGGAACTGCGAAAAACTGCAAATAATTCAGCTTAATCCAGAAAGCTATGTTAAGGCAGTCACGGACAAAAACTGGATTGAAAAAACGATTAAACAGGAACTGCAGGGAGATGAAATAATTAATCTTGAACCGTTTTCTGTCAGTTTTATTGAAGGAAGATTTTATCTTTAATTCTGTTTTTTACTGATTTCCCATCACTATGAAATTAAATATCAGAATTACCGGCAAATCAGGTGTTCCAAAATATGAGCAGCTTTTAAATGAGATTATAAGACATATACGTGCAAAACGATTGGTGCTCGGCGATAAAGTTCCTTCAATTCATGAAATCTGCAATAACTTTGATATATCCCGGGATACTGTAGTAATTGCCTATAACGAACTGAAATCCAGAGGAATCATAAGTCCAAAACAAGGAAAGGGATTTTATGTTTCTTCAACTTCAATACAAAACAAACTCAAAATACTGTTACTGTTTGATGCCATGAACAGCTACAAAGAGGTGCTGTACAGATCTTTAGTAACCAGCCTGGGGCCAGACTACAGTGCTGATATTTTCTTTCATTATTACAACCTCAGGATATTTGAACAGCTAATATCCAATAACCTGAACAAATACGGCTATTTTGTCATTATGCCCCACTTCAATGATGATATTTCAGGAATAGTTAAAACTATTCCAAGGGAAAAACTGCTTATAATTGACAAAGATATCGAAGGTCTCAGTGAAGGATATGCAGCAATATTTCAAAATTTCGAGAGCGATGTTTTCGGAGCTATGAAAAAAGCTCTGCCGCTTTTAAGTAAATACACCTGCATCAAGTTTATTTCAAACCATAACTTCCAGTTTATTCCTGCCGGAATGGAACTGGGCTTTATCAGATTCTGCAAAGAATTCAATATCCGTCATAAAGTATTTGAAAATATAAGATCTGCGTCACCTGAAAAAGGCGATGCATTCCTGGCAGTTTCTGATCAGGATCTTATAGACATGATTAAGATTTGCCTTAAAAACAACTGGGAACCAGGAAAAGATATTGGCATAATCTCTTACGATGAGACACCTCTGAAGGAGATTTTATCCGGCGGAATTTCAGTGATATCAACCGATTTTGCAGGAATGGGAAAAACAGCTGCCGGAATGATAAAGAACAGAGTCTTCGAAAAGATAGAAAATCCCTGCATCTTCCTGCCGAGGAAGTCATTGTAAAGTATGCATTGTTGATTGACATTCCAGTTATTTTTAATAGAAATAATAAGATTTTACTTCTACCCCGATTATGGGTTCATTCCCCAACTCCATTAAATGAATTGCCATGCACTTCAAACTTTTTTTGAAAATTCAGAGAATTTGTTGATCATTATTTCAGATATTGTATATATTTGTCATAACAGTACATAACACATAAAATGTTATTTGTATTTAAGATATAAAGTTTAAATTCTTACCTGAATAAAAATGATACTTGTCCAGAATTACACACTTGCAGTTCTCCTCTGTGCAGTTGCAATGATCTGCTGGGGTTCGTGGCAGAACACCCAGAACCTTATCGGTAAATCGTGGAGATTTGAACATTACTACTGGGACTTCTCAATTGGGATCCTATTGTTTGCCATACTGATGGCATTCACTTTCGGAAGCATAGGTAATGAAGGCAGAAGTTTTGTGCCTGACCTTCTGCAGGCCGACCCGAAGAATCTTTTATCGGCAGCCATTGGCGGAGTTATATGGAACCTGGGGACTTTGCTCCTTGTTGCTGCAATATCCATTGCCGGAATGTCTGTTGCTTTTCCCATAGGTGGAGGAATTGGATGGACACTCGGGATACTCATTAATTATATAGGGAGACCTGAAGGAAATCCAATTTTTCTATTTGGGGGAACTGCCTTTATTGTTATTGCTATTATAATGAGCATGCAATCATACAGAAAACTTGCAGCCAATCAGCAAAAGCCAACATTTAAAGGAATACTGCTTTCATTTCTTGCCGGATTGTGCATTGCATTTTTCTACCGCTTTGTAGCTTCTTCGCTGGCAACAGATTTTTCACCTGCTGATGCAGGAAAGATCAGTTCATATACTGCTGTCGTATTTTTTTCTATAGGTGCATTGATTTGTACAATTGTGCTGAATCCTATATTCATGGCAAAACCTGTTCAGGGGGAACCGGTAAAAATGAAAGAATGGTTCAGCGCCTCACCACGGACACATCTTCTCGGAATGCTTGGAGGAGCAATCTGGTGCCTCGGTAACTCGGTTAGCTTTATGTCGGTCGGAGCTGCCAGCCCTGCCATATCATACGGTTTAAGCAACTCTGCTCCTGTTGTAGCAGCTATCTGGGGAATATTTGTCTGGAAAGAATTTAAGGATGCTCCGAAAGGAACTAGTCTGCTTCTTATACTTATGTTCTGTTGCTACCTTATTGGATTAGGCTTAATTGTATATTCAAGATTTGCATAATCACTACTAAGAAACATCAACCTATCATGAAAAAGACAATCATATCACTTGCTATTTTACTCATGTTAAGTCAACTTTCCTTTTCACAGGGAATTCCCTGGAAAGGAAAATCTGTTGATCTCAGCCATGGGAAGCTTAAGGTCTCTGACAATAAACATTTTCTGGTGTTTGAAGACGGAACACCTTTCTTCTATCTTGGAGATACCGGATGGGAACTGTTCCACCGTCTGAATAAAGATGACACCGAAAAGTATCTTGAGAACCGTCGTTCAAAAGGCTTTACAGTTATTCAGGCAGTCGTCCTTGCTGAGCTTGATGGACTCAATACTCCTAATGCTGAAGGGAACAAACCCCTGATTGGTAATGATCCGCTGAAACTGAATGAGGCCTACTGGAAACATGTCGACTGGGTTATTAATAAGGCAGCCGAAAAAGGAATTTTTATAGGATTGCTGCCCACCTGGGGTGATAAATGGAACGGGAAATGGGGAAAAGATCCGCAGATTTTCAATCCTGAGAATGCAAGATCTAATGGCAGGATTCTCGGTGAGCGATATAGAAGTTTTCCGAACATTATCTGGATTCTGGGCGGCGACAGGCCTGTAGATGGGCCTCTTCAAAGACAGATCATAACCGGAATGGCTGAGGGATTAAAGGAAGGTGACAATGGGTCACATTTGATAAGTTTTCATCCTACGGGAGGACAGGGATCGGCCCAACTCTTCCAGAATGACAGCTGGCTTGATTTTAATATGAGGCAAAACGGTCACAGTCTGAGCTTTACGGAGCGTTATTACATGACCTATGAGGATTACCAGCTGATTCCCGCCAAACCGGTTATAGATGCTGAACCGATATATGAAGATCATCCGATTAACTTCAACCCCGATCAGAATGGCCATTCAACTGCAGCAGATGTAAGGAGACCACTTTACTGGGATTTATTCACTGGTGCATGTGGTCATACTTATGGACATCACTCAGTCTGGCAGATGTGGGCACCCGACAAAAAACCAATCAACCGTCCACTTATGCCATGGTACGAAGCAATTGATCAGCCGGGAGCAGGACAAATGATGTATGCCCGGCTTCTTATTGAATCGAGACCAATCCTGACAAGAATTCCGGATAGTTCAATTATAGTTACTGATAAAATAGTAACGTCTGTCCCGGGGGCAGGTGCATACAGGTTTGTTGCCACGCGAGATCAGGAAGGGACATACGCTTTTATCTATGCTCCGGTTGGAAGGAAGTTTTCTGTAAGAATGGATGTAATTAAAGGAAAAGAAGTAGTTGCATGGTGGTATAACCCACGCAATGGTGAAGCAACTTTAATTGCCAAATATCCGAATACAGGTACTCAGACTTTCAATACTCTGACACCCGGTGAAAACCTCGACTGGATACTGGTACTCGATGATGCTTCAAAAAAATATCCGGCTCCCGGATCAAGAAAAAAATGAAATGAATCTTGGATTATCCTCATATACTTATACCTGGGCTGTTGGAGTACCGGGTTCAATGCCGGGAAACCCCCTTTCAGCAAAAGGACTTGTAGACAAGGCGTTCAATTCAGGGCTAAAGCTTGTCCAGATCGCCGATAATCTTCCGCTTGAAAACCTCTCCACTGAAGAGTTGATAGAATTGTACAATTATTCTTCAGACAAGGGTGTTTCAATTGAAATGGGTGGACGCGGACTGACACCTGAACATACCATAAAGTGCCTGGACGCAGCAGAAAAAATTAATTCTCCCATACTCAGGATTGTAATTGACGGAGCAGGATTCGAACCGGATCTTCAGTCGGTTATTGAAATTATCCGCGATTTGATACCCGAGTTAAAATCGAGGAATATAAAACTAGCCATTGAAAATCACGACCGTTTTAAAGCCAGAGAATTTGAAAAAATAGTCCAATCGATCGGAAGTGAATGGGTTGGTATCTGTCTCGACTCCGTCAACTCCATGGGTGCCGGAGAAGGATTCGAAACTGTTTCGAAGATACTGCTTCCATATACCATAAACCTTCATATTAAAGATTTTTCCATCAGCCGGTTACCTCACAAAATGGGAATTGTAATTGAGGGCAGGCCTGCAGGTCAGGGGATGCTGAATATCAGGGAACTGGTAGATCAGCTATATTTTACAAATTCATGCCATAGTGCCATTCTTGAATTATGGACTCCTCCGGAGACAGTTATTATAGATACTATTGCAAAAGAGGAAAAGTGGGCTCTCGAAAGCATTGAATACCTGAAAACATTCTTTTAAATATTAATTATGAAGAAGTTACTACAGCTTTTAGCGTTTCTTTTACTAAGCACATACCTTTGCGCCCAGCCAATAAGACTGCATCCTGAGAATCCCCATTATTTCATCTTCAGGGAAAACCCAACAGTTATTATCTCGTCGGGAGAACATTATGGTGCCGTAATTAATCCATCCTTTGATTTTTTGAAGTATCTCAATACACTTCAAAAGGAAGGAATGAATTATACCCGACTTTTCTCCGGAACATATTTTGAGAAAGAGGGGAGTTTCGGAATTGAGAAAAACACACTGTCTCCGCCGCATGGGAAAGCGCTTCTCCCATGGAAACGCAGTAACGAACCGGGAGCAATCTGCGGAGGTAATAAGTTGGATCTCGACAGGTGGGACGAGAACTATTTCACCAGATTAAAATCATTTGTATTGGAAGCTTCAAAACGAGGAATAATAGTAGAATTTTCGCTGTTTTCTTCAATTTACAACTACTGGGATAATCAGCCATGGAATCCGGCGAATAATATAACTTTAAAAGGAAACCTTCTTCAAAAAGATGTTCAGACACTGAATAACGGAATAGTACTGAAATACCAGGAAAATGTAGTCAGAAAAATTATCAGGGAGTTGAATGAGTTCGATAATGTAATTTATGAAATTCAGAATGAGCCATGGTCCGACCATATTCTGCCTGCTGAACAAAAGAGTGAATATTTTACAAGACAGGATTTTGCACAGGATGGTACTGAATGGAGAAATATGGTCGAACTGGCTGATCAGTTATCTCTCGATTGGCAAAAAAAGATTGCATTTGTAATTTCAGATGAGGAAAAGAAACTTCCAAAGAAACACATTATAGCACAGAACTATTGCAATTTTTATTTTCCTGTAACCCAGGTTGATTCAAATGTATCAATACTTAATTTCCATTATGCCTATCCTGTTGTTATCGAACAAAACTATGCTTATAATAAGGTCGTAGGATTTGACGAAACAGGTTTTGCAGGAAGTGCCGATGTCACATACAGGAAGCAAGCATGGAATTTCGTTATAGCAGGAGGTGCTTTATTCAATAATCTTGACTATTCATTTACCGTCGGGAAGGAAGACGGGACAGAAATAAACAAAGCTCCCGGTGGAGGTAGTACTGAATTAAGAAAACAGCTAAAAGTTCTCTCGGACTTCATCCATTCATTCGATTTTATTAAAATGAAGCCTGATTACAATTCATTGGTTCAGGCACCAGGATCATTTGCGCGAATACTATCGGAACCAGGTAAACAGTATGCAGTATATATAAATAACGGATCAAAATACGATTTGACGCTTAATCTCCCCAAAGGAGAATATAAATGTGAATGGATAAATACTATTACCGGTAATACAGAGAAGAGTGAAATGATGAAACATAATGGTGGTGATATCACTCTTATAAAACCTGAATATTCAGTTGATATTGCATTAAAGATTAATGTTCAATAACAAACATAAATAGTATGAAAAAACTAAAAGGAGCTGTTTTCGGATGCGGATTCTGGTCGCAGTTTCAGATCGGCGGATGGTCTGAACTTGCTGATGTTAAAATTGTTGCACTATTTAACCGGACCCTGAAGAAAGCAGAAAACATGGCAGCTATGTTTGGGATTAAACACTTCTACGACGATGCCGGTAAACTCTTAACCAATCATCCTGAAATTGACTTTGTGGACATTATTACAGATATTGACACACACTATAAATATGTTGACATTGCTGCAAATCATAAAAAGAATGTGATTTGCCAGAAGCCCATGGCTCCAAATCTGGAAACTGCCAGAAAGATGGTTCAGGTTTGCCAGGAAAACAGAGTAAAATACTATATTCATGAAAATTACCGCTGGCAGCCTCAGTTCAGGAGAATAAAAGAACTGCTGGATTCAGGAATTGTAGGAAACCCTTTTCGCTGCAAATCAGGATTCAATACCGCTTTCCCTCTTTTTGAAACCCAGCCTTTCCTTGCTGAACTTGAACAGTTTGCATTGACAGACCAGGGGTCTCACCAGTTTGATGTCCTCCGCTTCCTTTTTGGTGAAGCCGAAAGCTTATTTTGCACCACTCAAAGAGTTAATCCAACAATAAAAGGGGAAGATATAGCTACTACTCTTATAAAAATGAAATCAGGGGTAACATGCATTCAGGAAATATCTTTCAGTTCACGACTTGAGAGAGATATATTTCCTCAAACCTTAATGTTGGTTGAGGGAAGCAAAGGAAGTATAAGGCTCGACGCGGACCTTATATTAAAAATTACCACTGAAGATGGTACCGGAACCGAAAATGTTGCTCTCGATAAATACTGGTGGCAGACTGATCGTCTTACAAATGAACCACCCAGCATAGTATCGTGCAACAGGAATATTCTTGGGGATATGCTGGGAAGGGGTAAAGCTGAAACATCCGGTGATGACAATCTGAAGACAGTAGAAATGGTATTTGCAGCGTATGAGTCCGCAAAATCAGGAAGGAATATTAATCTGGATAATTTCAGAAAACTGTAAGCTATTCCGCAGATATCATTAAATAGCTGAATTACCAAGATTATGAAAGCAATTATCATTTCTTCAATTATCGCCCTTTTATCTGCATGTACAAATAAAACACAAAAAGAAAAGGACCTTGTCGCCTACTGGTCTTTTGATGATACAACATCCTCAAAAACTGATGAATGTACAGGAAGTGGGTTGATTACTTTAAACATAGGAGCAAAACAGGTTACAGGATACAAGGGAAAAGCAATGCAATTTGATGGTACTGCAGTGTTGCAGGTTGAATACAATCCTCTTCTCGATGACTTTAACAAAGGGATCACAGTTTCAGCATGGATTAAAAAAGATACCTCATCACACTGGAATACAGTGATTTCACGTGAGATTGACAGTACATGGTCGGAATATATCGGACTGGCAGTAATGAAAAACCATGCTCTTTTCTCGGTAGATCCTGACGGGGAAAGATATATAAATGCTACTGATGATAATATTGTCGCTCCTGATAAATGGATGCATCTGGCCGGGACATATGATCTTGATACTTTTAAGCTATATGTAAACGGAAAGTTTGTAAAGTGCGGAATTTGCAAGGGGCCTTTTAAATTTACTGACAGGAATCCGCTGTTCATCGGAGGCAACTCCAATGACAAAAATAATTCAGTACTGGATTGTTTTAAAGGTTGCATAGATGAGGTCAGGATCTATAAAAGAGCCTTAAATGAAAATGAAATATACTCATTATTAAGTAAATAAACCATGAAAAAGAAAGTTGTACTGGTAGGTGCCGGTGGGAAAATGGGAATGCGTCTCACTCATAATCTTAAGGATTCTGAATATGACATGACATACCTTGAAATAAGCCAGGGAGGTATCGAAAGGCTTAAAGAAAAAGGGGTGACAGCAACACAAAGTAGTGCAGGTATTCCGTCAGCTGAGGTTGTAATCTTCGCTGTTCCAGATGTTGCACTTCAGAAAGTAACTTCAGAGTTAATTCCAATGATGAAAAAAGGGGCTCTGGCAGTAACTCTCGATCCCGCTGCGGCATTGGCAGGTAAATTATTTTATAGGGAAGATGTTGCATGCTTTATAACCCACCCCACTCACCCGTCGATATTCAACTGGGAACCGGTTGAGGAACATATGAAAGATCACTTCGGCGGAGTTGCTGCCCGGCAGGCTATTGTATGCTCACTCATGAGGGGTACAGAGACCGATTACAAAACGGGCGAAGATCTTGCTAAAGTATTCTACGGCCCGGTATGGCGATCGCATAGGATTACTGTTGAGCAGATGGGACTTCTTGAGCCTGCCCTGGTTGAGACACTCGCCTCGACATGTGTATATGTCATCAGTCAGGGACTTGAAGAAGTTATTAAACTCGGAGTACCGGCCGATGCAGCACGTGACTTCCTTCTTGGTCATCTCAGGATTCAGATGGCAGTATTGTTTAATGAGCTTCCCGGTGCTGTCTTTTCTGATGCGGCTAATAAAGCCTTGCAACGCGGATTGAAAGAATTCATCAAAGAAGACTGGAGAAAAGTTTTTGATCCTGAAAATGTAAAAGATCAAATAGAATCAATAACATGATGAAACTTCCTGCTTTAATTCTATCAGCTTACCTGATTGCCGGTTTCCATACGGTTATTTATTCACAGCAATCAAACTGGACTCATTTCAGAGGAACCCATCTGAACGGGGTCTCAGAAGCAACTGATATTCCTTTAAAATGGAATGATTCACTGAATATTAAGTGGAAAATCAAGATTGGAGGAAAAGGGTGGTCATCGCCTGTTGTTTATGGTGATCAGATATGGCTTACTTCAGCTTCAGAAAATGGAAAACAAATGAATGGAATCTGCGTTAGTCTTAAAACGGGGAAAGAATTATTCAATATCAGATTATTTGAACCTGTCGCAAACCTGGCAAAACATGAGATTAACACATACGCCACTCCTACATCTTGCATTGAAAAGGATTTTGCATATTTTCATTTTGGCACCTATGGTACAGCCTGCGTTAAAACAAGTGACGGTTCCGTTGTATGGAAAAGAAGCGATCTGAACTGTGATCATGTTCAAGGTCCCGCATCTTCTCCGGTACTATATAAAAATCTGATAATCCTGCATCTGGAGGGAGTTGATTATCAATTCATTATTGCATTGGACAAAAAAACAGGCATGACAGTCTGGAAAAAAGATAGGCCCAAAGATATTTACAGTAAACTGGAACCTATCGGAAGAAAGGCTTACATTACCCCGATCATAATAAATGTGAAGGGTAAAGATCTGCTGATCTCAAATGGATCGGCTGCATGCATAGCATATAATCCAGAAACCGGGGAAGAGGTCTGGCGGGTTCTTCAGGGAGTGGACTCAGCAATATCGATGCCGTTTTATGAGGATGGAGTTGTATACTTCTATACCGGTTTTGTTACACCAAGTGGTGGTGAAAAGTATTCTGAGCTGTTAGCTGTAAATCCTGATGGCAAGGGTGATATTACATCAACAAATGTGCTATGGCGATTCAAATCGCCAATATTACAGCTTCTTACTCCTTTAATAAAAGACGGTTTGATTTATACAGTAGATTCAATGAACAACCTGTATTGTATTGATGCAAAAACAGGGTCAGCAGTTTATACGAAAAGGCTTACTGCCAAATACAATTCATCACCGGTTTTCGCAGCAGGGAAAGTTTTTTTCGTATCTGTGAGAGGGGAAACTCTGATTATTAATGAAGGAAGAAAATATGAAATAGCAGGAAAGAACAAATTAAATGGAGAAGTATATGCTACGCCAGCTATTACAGACAATTCAATAATTATCAGGTCAGCCGGTTATTTATATTGTATCAGCACAAAAAAATAATTTCCTTCCTTAGCCTTAAATGACATCCATACCAAGCACCCAGTCATTTCCCCAAATTACTCCCGCGACTGAAGGCGCTTCAAAATGTAATGGTTCGGATGCCTTTATTGGACCAAGAGTTATTTTATCGCCTGTTGAAGGATTGAGCCATCAACAGTTCAGTTGATCTGCACAAAGGGGAAGAGGATTTACTCTAACTTCTCCTCCTGCCGGCAGGTAGATAAATGCGTATCCATCTCCCCTGGTTGCTCTCATCTGGTTCCGGAACATTGTACTGTTCGCAATTAACGACTAATCCGGAACCCTGCTTAAGCAATCGCGTGAAAGAATGAGGTTTTTAAGATGCTGCATCTGATATGCTCCTACCAATTCCAGTGCTTCTTTCCAGTTTCTTCGTACATAAGATACAGGTTTATGTTTGCCACTGTAGAACTGCCACACAGGATGGTAGCCTTAAGTGTGTCCGAAAGCACCGGAAAAAAACCGACTGGAATGCTACCTGACGGATATCATAATCGCCGAACCACCCGTTTTCCTCTGGCTTCCAGTTTACAGGATGGTCCTCCTATCTGGGCTCCCCATCGAGACATGGTTTTATCGGTTTAAGATTATAGTCATGACCTATAATTTCATAATTAGGTAAGCTCTTGCACACATGTCCCGATTGGACCATGTTAAAATCAAGCCATTGCGTATTATGAAACCATTTTGATGAACTGAAACCATACCCTCCCCCAAAAGGATGAAAAGTCATGAGATGGTTCTGATCTACTGATTTGATTCCTTCTGCAAGAGAGTTCCATATCGCAAAGTTATCTCCGCCTCCCTGCCTGTCGCCGCCATTTACCCAGACAATATTAGGACATTTGCAATATCTTTTTCCAATCCATTTTCCATAAGCAAATGCATTTGAAGAATTGAAAATTATTGGACCTTTGCCATGCCCGAGCAGTTCAATCTTATCGCCCAAGGTTGGCAGTAGGGCTATAATAAGCTCTCTTCTTTCAGCTATCTCAACAACTTTAACAACGAACTTAAAATAATCTTCATTCGGGGTCAGGGGATTCTCATTGTCAAGATGAAGCTGTCCGTAAAAATTAGGATCATGAAGCCCATCCTCCTCGGGAAGAATTACTACCTGTATTACATTGAATCCCTGTCTCTTTTTGACATCAAAGTAAAACTCAGTTTCTTCCAGACTGAGCCTGTGAATCAGTTCACATGCTGTGTCGGCGAATGTTTGTCGCTGTACTCAATTAAAAATAGTGTATGTCCATTTATAAAAGATATAGTTTTATAATGTAGTGATTATTACGCATATAAAAATGAGGGGGGGGGCAAAAAATAGGTTTTTAGAAACCCATTGTATAATTTTATCGTATTATTAACCGGGGAAAACCTGTTTTTAGAGATGGCCTATAGAAAGTGTAAACGAACTTATGACATATTACAAATACCTCTTAGCTCACAAATAGTGTTTCTTTTTAATAATTTAGAAGTAATTAGGTTAATTGTTTTAGCTACAATTTGATATCCGATTCAGTAAAAAATCATCCTTCCTCAAGCTTATATTTAGCTGCTGCCTCTTCAGGAGCAATTCTGTTTTTTACAACATCGCAAAGGGCTGCCTGAAAAGCATACGGATTCTTAACCTGAATGGCATTCCTACCGATTGCTATTTCATCAGTCGCTAGTTGAAGCGCCTGAATCTGAAGAGGCGTCTTTTCAGCGCCAAGACCAAAAACAGGAACAGGACAACTTTCAGTTACTTTCTTAAAATCATATGTATAAAAAGTTTTAATCATATCGCAACCCAATTCGCTTAAAATCCTGCATGAAGTAAATACCTGTTCATGCATCTGTTCCGTGGATAATGTTCCTGAATGGGTCGGAAAGTATTCAGGTTGAATAAAAGAAGTTGACTCGATAAAAAGTATCACAATAATTGAAAATGACACTAATTTCTTCATAATATTCTAGTGTCAAGTTAACCTTAATATGTCTCAATTATTTCAAATTCGGATTTCGGATTTTTGATTTCGGAATATGTTGAATTTTATTTTACTTCTCCAGGCTTTAAATCCGCAATCTCAAATCCGCATTCCGCAATAAAGTATTTTATTTACTTTCATAAACTCTTACTTTAAAATTTGTCAAAGTACAATTAACATAACACTAGTTAAAAGAAGGATTATAATATAAATTGATAAATAATGTACCAGAAATTACATCAATGAATTTATTATTTATTGAGTGTTGTCACAGTAGAAATGCTTCTTTCGGACAATTTTACCTTAATAATATTGTTTTTTAGTTCAGGATTTTTCTGCTTTTCGCAATTTGCTGTAACGCTGGTTGAAAAATGATAAACAGGCTTTATAAGAGCTTCACCTGATATACCGTTCAGATTGATTAATAGTTCCACATCTTTTTCAACAGGATTCATAATAACAACAGAGTAGTTTTTCTTATCTGGCGAAACAAATGCCATCATTTTAATGTTCCGGAATGAATCATGCCATACTTTATAAACATCGTACTTTACAGGTTGCGGTGTAGTGGTTTGGACCAAACTCCACCCAGGTTTTACGAACCGGTATATTTG